>JAEEOK010000050.1 GCA_016284235.1 Succinivibrionaceae bacterium | reverse complement strand
GTTTTGACAAAGGAAGAGAGCAACAACAACTGGCAAAATTAGGATCTTTTACTCAGGAAAATTTTAGAGCTGAGAATTTGACAATTTAGTGGACTGTTTTGATGACAAACTAACTTGGCTGTGACATTGTTCTCGCTTACGATACCTCTGTGTTTAAAATTTTCATTGAGCTGTTATGTGGAATTTATGTAATTTTTTTTATTTGTGTGTAACAGGGAGATAATTCGCAGAATTATCAGCTTATTTCACGTTTTTTCTCATAAATAGAAAAGAATTTAGATATGAGGAAAATCACTCCGTTATCTATTTGTTTCATAATTTATAGGTGCTCAACTTTTACGATCGTTTAACAGCAGACGTGATTTTAGAAGATGAGATTTGTCTGTCAGATCTAGGGTCTTATCAGATATCTTAGTTGACCGCACCTGCTCTAAGATAGTAAATTTTTTGAAAATATCAAACTGTTTTCAGTCTCTAGTTCCTCAAAAAAGTATATAATCCGATTCTAAAGATTATAAGCAATCCTATCAGGAACCAGGTCTTTTGACTGAAGAATCGATCCGTTACAAAAATAATTACTGATCTTACAAATATAGTAACAGGTATACAAAACTAATGGACAATGGCTTAAAAGCTTCGTGAATAGAAGCAGATAACAAATTCTATAGCTAGAAGAAGGTATGGCAGGGAATTTTAAAAGGTCTAAATATGAGATTTAGACCTAAAAATTTTACAAATAATTTAACACAAGTTATTGTCCTGAAGCTTGATTTTACTCACTTACGGTAACAATAACAAACTGTTTGATATTCCAATCATTAGACGATTTTCTGCAAACTAGTTCTATTGGCACTTTTACAGCTAGATCGCGTGGAAATACTGCATCAAAAATATTTTTTTGATTTCTATGGATATTGAGTACCATCCCCCATAATTCAATTTGTTTTACTTGATCAGGATCGTCATTTGAAAATGCTCCTTCTACCAATATTTTTTTTCTACCAGGTGATGATAAAACAGGAGGTATAACATTTCCTTCTCTTTTACAAGTACGAACGGAATATATGTCCTTATTCCAACCAACACGATCAAAAATTCCTTTTCTATTGTTGTAATAATCCTGTAATAAATAAACCGGTTTATTTGAAGTTAACCTGTAATTATCAAAATGGTAATCTGAAATTGATCGTAATTCAACATTATATCGTACTGTCATTTTATTTTCTGACATCTTTACAGGTGGGGAAAAAAGTGTAAATATTGATACAAAAAAAGACATTATAATCAATAAATTTGATAATTTTGATTTTACAAAAAAATCATTAAGCGCGTCACATAATATTATTAAAAGTAAAAAGGATGAAAAAATTGAAAAATAAACGAATCGCCAAAAATCTACAGCTAATAATATTAAAAAAAAAGGGGCAAATGAACAAATAAAAAATATAATTGCAACAATAATCCTGATATAAATTTTAGAGATATTAAACTTTATAATTTTTTCGAATGTTATTGCAAAAAAACTAAATGATGTAAAGCCTATAAAAAGGAATCCTATAAAAACATTGAAAATATTATCATATATAATGGATAACCTATCTGAAATTAACTTTGGTATATCTTTTTGCTCTTTAAAAAAATTGTTAATATATTCTATCATTCCTTCCGAAATATCGGAATTTTTATACATTTTTAGAAGAGTTTCTGGAAAACAAGAAAGAAAGTGGACCGCTACTGCGAACAGTACAGGTATGAAAAACAGAAAAATTCTAGATTTTGGTACTTTTATTATAAAAATATTGAGAGCAATCACTGGTAACCAAAAAAACATAGATATTTCCGAAATCAAGCATGATACAGAAATAGTTACCACTGATAGTACATAAAATTTTTGATGATAAAGTATATAAGATAATAAAACTAATGTGCTAACTATAATATCAAGATAACCTGTTAAGTTTAGAATTTCCTTCATGAAATACGATGAAACAAGGAATCCAAATAATATTGTTATTGTTTCCGGTTTGTTTGTATGTTTTTTTACTAATAATAAATAGTAAATTCCTAATAGACAAATAAATAATATTACAAAAATAATATGAATGTGTTTTATTGATTCATTAACATAATTGTAAATGAATTGTTGATCTGTTATAAAATAGAAAAAATGCAACAATTGGCCGGGAAGGGCTCTCTTCATGAAACCATTAGAATAATCAAGGTACCAGTTAAATTTCCCGTAATTGTCTAGAGTTGTATCAACGCCATTTATGCAGCAAATAATTAAAGTCAACGCAAGGACTGCGAAATATATACTGAATTTTTTAGTATTACTATTTTCTAATTTTTTCATGGTATTTTTGACACTTTGCAAAAACTTGTAGGGATAACCTGGAGTCAAGGATTCTTTCTAAAACTCTGTTGGTAGTAGTCGAATCCTTTGTAAGAAAAGTCTTAAAAGGCTCCGGTTATTGGATTTATAATGCCAAACATCGTAAACATTGATGTTAGAACTAATACACATCCTATTTAAGATTTTGAACACTGCTTATGGCATTTGGTGTTTCTTTGCAGATTGTCTGTAACTGATTAACTATATCTGATAGCTGATCTGACAGGTTGTACGTAGGATTGAATATCAGTAAACCAGAACCGTACATTCCTTCGATTTTGTCCTGGGAGTTTGCTATACAGAAATTAACATCAAGAATCTCTTTTGCTTCAATTTTTTTTGCTTTTTCTCTGAGAAAAAGGGAATGATCTTTGCTGTTGTTTAGATGGGGATACCATAACATTATTGTTACATCATTCCATTTTTTTAGTACGAGCTCGATTGATTCTATCGCTTTTTTGTAATCTTCGATCATTTCATAAGACGGATCTATAAGTACTACACCTCTTTTGATTTTTGGCGGGGTTACAGCAACTAGACCTTCGAATCCATCTCTGTGATGAATTGCGATTCTTTTGTCATTTCTGCAGTCCATCCTTGATTTTAGTTCTCGGATTTCATTATTGTGAAGTTCCATCATAATTAAGTGATCCTGAGGACGCAGAAGTTTCTTGGCAATCAGCGGAGATCCTGGATAATAGTTTAATTTCAATGTTTTATCTGTGTTTAATGTCTCTACAGGCCTTGGTTCCGAATTACTGGCATTGCTGCTATTTGCCTTGATTAGATCATTATTGATTTCTTTTACAATGCTTAAATAATCATTTATTGATGGATCTAAATCATCTGTACAGCTGAGCAGTTTACCTATGCCGGAATTATATTCACTTGTCTTTTTAGATTCTCTGCTGTTCAGATTGTAGTACCCTCGTCCTGCGTGACTGTCGATATATACTAAAGGTGAATCTTTATTTTTTTTATATTTGAGAATTAAGGAAAGAGTTATGTGCTTAATTATATCAGCATGATTGCCGGCATGATATGAGTGAAGGTAGCTGAGCATTATGAGTTTTCCTTGAGTTTTAAATTTAGATCATTTTGTTTTTGTTCAAATTCTTCACTAAGAATCAACCATTCTTCTTCAAACTTCTCTTTCTGGTGTTGCAGATTTCCCTGTTCTGTCAGCAACTCATTAAGTTTAGGTTTGTTTTCAGAATTGTAAATATTGTTGTCAGCAAGTTGTTCCTGAATTCTGTTCTCCTTTAGTGCAATTTCATCAATTTTCTCAGAAAGAACAGAAATTCTTTTTCTTAAATCTCTAGTTTCTTCTTTAAATTTTGACTGCAACTGTTTGATTTGCATTCGCGATAACTGTTGCTGACTTTTACTGTCAGGTCGTTTTTGTGCATTTCTGCATTCCTTAAGTTTTGCCTGTTCAGATTTCTGTTTTTCCAGCAGGTATTTATGATAGTCGTCCAGATCGCCATCAAATTCAGTTACTCTACCGTCATCTACCAGATATAACAGATCCGTTGTTGATTTTAAAAGATGGCGATCATGTGATACGACAACAAGTGCACCGTTATAATTCTGTAATGCTAAAGTCAGAGCTTCTCTCATATCCAGGTCAAGATGATTGGTCGGTTCGTCAAGCAAAAGCAGATTGGGTTTTTGCCAAACAATAAGTGCCAGAGCCAGTCTTGCCTTTTCTCCTCCGGAAAGCGTTGATGCAGGGTTGTTTACTTTGTCTCCGTTAAAAGCAAAGGATCCAAGATAGCTCCTAAGTTCCAGTTCTTTTCTGTCAGGAGCAAGAAACTGCATATGTTTTAGTGCTGATTCATCAAGTCTGAGATGTTCCAACTGTTCCTGAGCAAAGTAACCGACTTGAACTCCTGTTGAACAGTGAAATTTACCGCTTAAAGGCTTTAGTTCTCCTGCCAGGCATTTTACTAATGTAGATTTTCCTGCTCCGTTTTTACCAAGGAGTCCGATTCTCGATCCTGATGTTAAATTAATTTTTATTTTGTTCAGTACGGTGTGATCGTTGTATCCTAGCGACAGTCCTTCCATTTGGATAATAGGGTTGGGAAGGGATTCCGGCTCTCTGAACTGGAATGTAAAGTGAGAATCTGAATGTACAGCTGCAATCAGATCCATTTTTTCAAGAGCCTTTAGTCTGCTTTGTGCCTGTTTGGCCTTTGTTGCCTTATACCTGAATCTTTCCACATATTCTTTCATATGTGCGATTGCAGCTTGCTGCTTATCATACATTGCCTGCTGCTGATTACGCTTCTCCATGCGCATAATCTCAAATTTGGTATAGTTGGCAGTATATTCATTGAGTTGTTTGTTTTCAATATGGATTATTTTTTTGACAATGTGATCTAAAAACTCACGATCATGCGAAATTATAATCAGTGTTCCGTTGTAATTTTTAAGATAATTTTCCAAAAAAATAACGGCATCCAGATCAAGATGGTTCGTTGGTTCGTCTAGAAGTAATAAATCTGATCTTAAAATCAGTGCCTGCGCCAGGTTCAGGCGCATACGCCAGCCTCCTGAAAATTCTTTTACTTTTCTGCTATGCTGGTCTTCAGAAAACCCGAGTCCTGATAAAATGATGGCAGCTCTTGAACGTATGGTGTATCCGTCTATAATTTCCATTTCATTATGAATACGGCCGATAGCTTCCCCATCGTTATTTTTGATGGCTTGAGAAAGTAATTTCTGGATTTCTGTGTATCTATGATCACCTTCTATAACATAATCGATAGCCTTTAAATCTAAAGCAGGAGTTTCCTGGGATACAGTGGATATTACCCAGTCTGCTGGTATATTTATATTTCCGTTATCAGGTTGATTTTTCCCGGTAATAAGCGAGAGCAGCGTTGATTTACCGCTTCCGTTTTTTCCGATCAGACCGACTTTGTCTCCCGGGTTGATTTGTGCACAGGCGTCATGAAATAATTCATGACCCGCAATCATATATTCTAGGTTTTTGATCTGAATCACTTTAATCCTATAGTGTTATGGCTTCTTTTTGATTCGTATTGTATCAAATATCTGACCAAATCCTTACATTTGTCTCTTTTTCTCCTGCAGATGATAGCTTTATTTTATCCTGTTGATACGGCATGGCATCGATATGAAACATCGTCTTTAGTTCATGATTATCCGTAGTACTGAAATCAGCTTTAGAGGAAGTGGTACTGCAGGTTCAGTGAAAATTTGACAAATATGTTTTTTAGCCTAACTTGATAAGTTTAGATTTTAAGTTATTATATTATCGTTTAATTTATTAAAGGTAAGTGAAATGAAAGTAAGCGATTTCAGTGTTGTAACCATTCGATACACTCTAAGTAACAAGGATGGTGTTGTTATTGATCAGTCTGATGATCAAAATCTTCTTACGTACATGCATGGTACAGAATATTTGGTGCCTGGTTTGGAGAATGCTATAACCGGTCATGAAAAAGGTGACAAGTTTGATGTCGAAGTAAAGGCTGAGGACGGTTATGGTGAATATCGCGATAATCTTCTTACATCGCTATCTTTAGATATGTTTGGTGATAATCCTGTCAATGTTGGCGACACCTTTATTGCCCAGACAGAAGAGGGACAGCTTCCTGTTACTGTCAGAGAGATGCGTGATAATGAGGTTATTGTAGATGGCAATCATCCACTGGCTGGTGTTGATCTGTTTTTCAAGGTAGAAATAGTTGATGTGCGTGAGCCTACCGAATCAGAGAAGGAGCACGGACATGTGCATGTTGACGGTCATTGTGAAAATGAAGAGCATAGATGCTGTCATCATCACGATCATGAAGAGCATGAGCACCGCTGCTGTCATCATCATGATCATGAAGAGCATGAGCATCGCTGCTGTCATCACCATGAGCATGAAGAACACGAGGAGCATGAGCACCGCTGTTGCCACCATGATTCAGAATGACGTTTTTTATTTAACTATTAAAAATAGACTGGGAATGTGGAGAAGAATTCATTCGGGTTGCAAAGATAAGTAAAGAAGAATTTACTTTCGTTTGTTCCTGTCTCTTTTGAAAGATTCCGGCATCCTGTTGAATTTGTGAAATTTTTTAAGAAAAGGATGCCGGAATATGTTTTCTCTCCTTCTGCATTGATATGATCATGTCACAGGAAGGATGACGAGAGTAGCATTTTAAAGCCAGCGATATTTATTATCTTCAAATTTTTCTATTTCTGCTTCATGTTTAAGAGTCAGACCTATGTTATCAAGTCCGTTCATGATGCAGTATCTGCGAAATTCATCCAGATCAAATTTGAAAACGAGATTTTCTGCTCTGATTTCTTTATTTTCCAGATCTACAGTAACGGTCTGTCCCTCGTTAGCTTCTACCAGCTTGAACAGTTCATCAATCTCTTCCGGTTTCAGTTTCACCAGCAGCAGACCGTTGTTTAGAGAATTGTTATAGAAAATATCAGCAAATGATGGTGCGATTATTGCTCTGAAGCCATAATCCGCCAAAGCCCACGGTGCATGCTCTCGGCTTGATCCGTTGCCAAAATTCTCTCGGGCAAGCAGTATGGATGCATTTTTGTAGCGGGGATAATTGAGAATAAAATCAGGATTCACCTTTGTTCCGTTCTCGTCAAGATATCTCCAGTCATTAAATACGTGCTTTCCGAATCCCAATTTGGAAACAGAACTGAGAAACTGCTTAGGTATAATCTGATCTGTATCAACATTAGCCACATTTAACGGAACTGCAATACCGGTGTGCTGTTTAAATTCCTGCATATGATGTTTCTCCTTTAGATCATTTCTCTTACATCAACAAAATGACCTGCAACTGCGGCTGCTGCAGCCATGGCAGGACTTACCAGATGAGTTCTTGAACCACGACCCTGCCTGCCTTCAAAATTCCGGTTTGATGTTGATGCACACCTCATTCCGGCCGGCAGCTTATCGTCATTCATTGCAAGACACATGGAGCATCCGGCATATCTCCATTCAAATCCTGCGTCTGTAAAAATTTTGTCCAGACCTTCCTCTTCAGCCTGCTTCTTCACCTGGCATGATCCAGGTACGGCAATTGCGAGCTTGATATTTGCAGCTATGTGTCTGCCCTTTAGAATATCTGCCGCAGCTCTGAAATCCTCAATTCTGCCGTTAGTGCAGGAACCGATGAACACTGCATCGATAGGAACCGTTTTAAGATCGGTGTGGGCGGTGATTCCCTGATAATCTAGAGCTTTCTTGCAGGAAAGACTGCTGATTTCGTCATTAAAGTCTTCAGGAGCCGGAACTGGCTGATTGACTGAACCTCCCTGTCCTGGATTGGTTCCCCATGTTACCTGAGGCTCTATTGAAGAACCGTCTATTCTTACCTCTGCATCCCACGCAGCGTCGTCATCGGAATTAAGCGTCTTCCAGTAGGAAACTGCTTCATCCCAGTCCTTGCCATGAGGCGCATATGTTCTTCCTTTAACGTAGCTGATTGTTGTTTCATCCGGTGCAACAAGACCTACTTTTGCTCCGACTTCAATAGCCATGTTGCAGATTGTCATTCGACCTTCCATGCTCATATTGCGTATGACATCACCGGTGAATTCAATTGCATAGCCGGTGCCTCCGGCTGTTCCGAGCTGCGCAGCAACAGCAAGAATTACGTCCTTGGGGTAGACACCCTTTTGAAGTTTTCCTGTTATCTCCACCTTCATATTCTTAAGGCGTGCCTGCTTTATGGTCTGGGTTGCAAGAACATGCTCAACCTCCGAAGTTCCTACACCGAAGGCGAGTGCACCAAAAGCACCGTGGGTTGCGGTATGGGAATCTCCGCAGATCATTGTAGCTCCGGGAATGGTGGCGCCTATTTCAGGTCCCATGACATGAATAATTCCCTGGTGCTGGTTGCCGAGACCAAAGAGAGGTACCTTGAATTCATTGCAGTTTCTCTTGAGTGTTTCCATCTGGATTTTTCCGAGCTCACTGCAGGCGTCAATTGAATCTGAATGGGTGGATACGTTGTGATCCATTGTAGCCCATGTTTTTTCCGGATGTCTTACTGTTCTTCCGTTCTGTCTCAGACCGTCAAAGGCCTGGGGACTCGTAACCTCATGCATCAGATGACGATCGATGTAGATGATAGGAAGTTCCCCCGGTGCCTCAAGCACAATATGGGAATCGTAGAGTTTTTGATAGAGTGTTTTTCCCATTTTATACCTCAAGAATATTTTTAACTATTACATCACCCATTTCCGATGTGCTCAGTACTTTCGCATCAGAGGAAGATGCAGCCAGATCTCCTGTGCGGCATCCCTCAGCCAAAGCTTTTTCTACTGCTCTTTCAATTGCTTTAGCCGCATCCTCCTGTTTGAATGAGTAACGGAGCATAAGAGCTGCGGAAAGGATCTGTGCTATAGGATTTGCTATATTCTTACCTGCTATATCAGGAGCTGATCCGCCGGCAGGCTCATACAGTCCAAAACCGTCCTCGCTCAGACTTGCAGACGGCAGCATACCCATAGAACCTGTGATCATGGCGCATTCATCAGACAGAATGTCTCCGAACATATTTGAACACAAAAGTATATCAAATTGAGCAGGGTTTTTAATAAGCTGCATGGTAGCATTGTCAATGTAGATGTTTTCGAGAGCTACTTCAGGGTATCTTTTGGCGACTTCAGCAACTGTTTCTCTCCAAAGAATTGAACTCTGCAGGACATTTGCCTTATCAACAGATGTTACCTTCTTTTTTCTGAGCATCGCTGCTTCAAATGCATTTACGGCAATTCTTTCAATTTCAAAGCGGTGGTAGATTTCTGTATCATAGGCTTTTTCATTGCTGCCTGACCCTTCGCGTCCTTTCGGCTGACCGAAATATATTCCGCCTGTTAGTTCTCTTACAACTACCATGTCAAAGCCTTTGTTGGCAATATCTTCTCTCAGAGGAGACAGAGAATTGAGTCCCTGGTAGATTTTGGCCGGGCGCAGATTGGAAAAGAGTTTGAAGTGGGAACGAAGTGGCAGAAGAGCTCCTCTTTCTGGCCGTTCTGCCGGTGGAAGATGATCCCATTTTGGACCGCCGACTGAGCCGAAAAGAATGGCGTCGCTTTCTTCGCATGCCTTGAGAGTGCTTTCAGGAAGAGGTGTGCCGTGGTTATCTATTGCAATACCGCCGACATCGTGCTGTGACAATTCAAATTTTAGATCAAACCTTTCTTCTATTGCTTTAAGTACCTTGACAGCTTCTGCCATTACCTCCGGACCGATACCGTCACCCGGCAAAACAGCTACCTTATAACTAACTGACATTGCATTCTCCTAGAAAAAATATATTTAATTGAGAGATCAGATACGGCTGTTCAGCACTTATCTGAAATATAAAATCATAATTTACGGTTAATTTACCAAATTATTTTCTGTTACATGGATTGCGGTTTAGAAATACCGTATCGGTTCTGATCTTGCAATCCCGCCTGTTTTATGCAGCAATTATAACAAAAGGTGCATTTAAAAAAGAGAGTAGTGAGGTTTAAAAGTTTATTTAGTGGGTTTAACGGTGAAAACCGTGAAGTACCAGTTACACGGGCAGTATGACGTTTTTTTTCTGTGTCTGCTGCAGTTTTAAAAAAGCTTTGAGCTGACACAGGATAACCTTTTCTGAAAATAACCGGCTGCAGTCTGTCAGCCCCCTGTTTATGCAGGTTTGTAACCTTACTGTCTAATCTTTTGAAGAATTAACATTTTGGAATAGGTCCTGAAGGGGCTGGATCAGTCAGCATAAATACAGGATTGGTGTTTTTATCCCCGGTAATCGAAGAGAAATCTGGTAAATAGTTCTATTTTATAAGAGATAAATTATGTATAATTATAGTTGTTTTTAATTATTTTTAAAATAATTTTTTATAAATAGACTTTGTATGTCACAGTTTATTTTGTGGAGGATGAGTTTATGCCTATTGATACCTCAATGTACCCTTTGAACAGTCAGTCCTATGCATCGCAGGGACAGAATCGGGAAATTCCCCATGATTTCAAGGCTGAGCAGTCTGTGCTCGGATGTCTGCTTCTGGATCCGAATGCGTGGGATCAAGTTGCTTCAGTTCTTCGCAAGGAGGATTTCTTTGATTTTTCTCATCAGACAATTTTTGAGGCGTGCGGTAATATTGCATCTTCTCGTAAAGTTATAGATATGGTAACTCTCCAGTCTGAGCTGGAGGCTACAGATCTTCTTGAAAAGGTTGGCGGTCAGGAATATATAACCAGTCTGGCGAATCTTGTTCCTTCATCTGCATCTGTGGGCAGTTATGCAAGTGTGGTTAAGGATCGTTCGGTTAAGCGTCAGATTCTTGAATGCTGCCGCGGTCTTTCTGATTTTGTTTATGACAATAAGGTCGCATCGGGAGATGAAATTCTCAATCGTGCAGAAAGTGATATTTTCCGAATTGCAGAAAACTCTCTTCTTAATGATTCCACCGGTCCGAGACCGATAATAGAACTTGTAAATGAAACTATAAGTCATATAAGCGAAACTATGACAAATAGAAAAAACGGAGGCAACGGAGTTACCGGCATTCCGTCAGGTTTTACAAAACTTGATGAAATGACAAGCGGTTTTCATCCAGGTGAAATGATTGTGCTGGCAGCCAGACCCTCTATGGGTAAAACAACGCTTGGAATGAATTTTGTTGAAAATGCATTTCTCAATCCTGCCAATCACAAGCCTGTTGTTGTTTTTTCTCTTGAAATGCCGGCCTGGCAGCTTGTTCTCCGCATGCTCAGTTCGCTGTCAGATATAACAATGGATAAACTGTCAAGAGGAGAAGAACTTACTCGAGATGAGATGGAAAGATTCAACAGAGCCGTTGCGGTAATCAAGCAGGAAGATCGCAGAAATATGCTTTTTATTGATGATCAGACCGGTCTTTCGCCAAGTGATGTTAGAGTCAGAGCTAAAAAAATATACAAGGAGCACGGCGGTATAAGTTTGATCCTCATTGATTATCTTCAGCATATGTCTATTCCCGGTTATGGAACTGACAAACTGCATGAGGTTTCAGAAATTTCCCGTTCTTTAAAACAACTGGCAATGGATCTGAAAATTCCTGTAATTGCACTGGCGCAGCTGAGCCGAAATCTTGAAAACCGTACAGACAAGAGACCTCAGAATTCAGATTTAAGAGAGTCCGGAGCTATTGAACAGGATGCGGATCTGATTATGTTTATTTACCGTGACGAATATTATCATAAGGACAGCAAGGACAAGGGACTGGCCGAGGTGATTATCGGAAAGCAGCGTAACGGCCCGACAGGAGCGGTAAAACTGATTTTTGAAGGAGCTTATTCACGGTTTTCTAATTATGCAGGTCGAGATTATGACTCTTCTGAAAATCAGCCTCGACCTTCCGATGTGAGCAGATATGGCGATAACGCTGTATAATACCCGTGTTATTAAAACTTGTTTTTTGTTTTGCGGTATGGAGTTTATATGCAGTCCGTAAAGGCTATTATTGATTTGGATGCTCTGGTGCATAATATCGGTGTAATTAGGAGCAGAATTGACGGATCAAGGATTGTTGCTGTGGTGAAGGCTAACGCATACGGTCACGGTCTTGTTCAGATTGCAAAAACTCTAAGCAGGTATGTTGAGGCCTATGCTGTAGCTCGTATCGAGGAGGCTCTTACACTGCGCGGGGCCGGCATTGTGAAGCCGATTATCCTGCTTGAAGGTTTTTTCAATGAGGATGATATTCCTGTAATAGTTGCCAACAACCTTCAGGTTGCATTGCACAGTTTTCAGCTTCTTGAACAGGTTGAAAGAGCAAACATCCCTTCTCCTGTAAAATGCTGGCTTAAGCTTGATACCGGTATGCACCGTCTCGGTGTAAGTCCTGAAGAGGCAAACCGGTTTTATGATCGAATGATGGCCTGTAGTAATGTGGAAAAACCGTTCGGTCTCATATCCCACCTGTGTACGGCGGATGAGCCGGAAAAGAATGACTACACAAAAATGCAGATTAAGGTATTCAGGGATTTTGAGCATTCCCATCCCGGTATGCATACCGCTCTGGCTAATTCTGCTGGCATTTACTCGTGGCCTGAATCTCATACTGACTGGGTAAGACCCGGAATTATTCTGTACGGTGTTTCGCCGTATGAAGATCGTACAGGAACTGATCTGGGACTTAAGCCTGTTATGACTCTTACCAGCAATCTGATAGCAATCCGTAATCTTAAAAAAGGTGAAAAGGTCGGATACGGAATATCCTATGAGGCTGATCATGATACGACTCTCGGCATTGTTGCTATGGGGTATGGAGACGGTTATCCGAGACAGACTCCGAACGGCACTCCGGTATGGATTAATGGCAGATTTGTCTATACAGCCGGTCATGTATGCATGGATATGATGTTTGTAGATCTCGGTCCGGATGCGAAGGACAGTGTGGGTGACGAGGTTGAACTGTGGGGTCGACATCTTCCGGTTGAGACGATTGCAGGCAAGGTTGGAACGATTCCCTATGAGTTGGTTCTTAAACTGACAAACAGGGTTGAGTTTGTTTACCGCGGCGGGAGCAATTCTGATTTGACATCATTCCGCTGAAAGAGAATACTCTTGTGATATCCGTGATTTGAGAATAATTTTTGCTGAATTTTCAGAGATCCGTATTGTGCAATTTCTTTGAAACCGTCACAGATTTTTTTTGCGTTCAGCAAAGGTCTGTTTGCAGAATTACAGCGGGCGTCGCGGAAGTTTTTTTTCATCTACCGCGTCACCCGCAGGATCTGGTATTTTTTTAGCAGATTTATTTTTTAGAGAGAGTTTTTCAGTATTTCCAGTACACCGTTGCGATCAATCGGAACGAAGGCATCTGTGAGAGGGGACCAGCACTGAGGTATATGATCTGCCATCTCCTCGAAGTGCTTGTCGGTAACACCGACATCTGATAGTTTTGAAGGTATGCCTATTTCCGTGAAGAACTGCGCTGTTCTGTCGATAGCTTCACGAGCAATCACCATTGTGTCGTCGCCTGTTAAATTCCAGACATTTCTACCGTATTGAGCAAATTTAGGAGCGGTTTCGGTATTCAGACTGTATCTCATCCAGTGAGGCGTAATAATTGCGAGACCGACTCCGTGCGTAATATCGTGGAAGGCGCTGATTTCGTGTTCAATTGCATGACATGGCCACGCACTGGCGGAGCGTCCTATGCAAAGAAGATTGCAGCATCCGAAAGAACTTGCCATAAGTAACTGAGCTCTTGCTTCATAATTATTCGGATCTTTTATCGCCACAGGCGTCATTTGAATAACCGTTCTCAGCATGGCTTCACAGAACCCGTCTGTCAGAATATTACCGTCCTTTACAAAGTACTGTTCAAAGGTGTGAGACATGATATCGGCGGCGCCGGCAGCTGTATGCCAAGCTGGTACGGATTGTGTGAGCGACGGATCGCAGAATGATGCGTAGGGACTGAGAAGACTGTGAATAATCGCCCTTTTTTCGTTTGTTTCCAGATTTGTTATTACTCCTCCGGCATCGTATTCACTTCCTGTTGCTGCCAGAGTGATGATATCTACTATTGGCAGTGCCCTGGTTATTTTTGATGTATCAAGCACAAGATCCCACGGATCGCCGTCGTAATAGGCACCGCATGCTATGTTTTTTGTGCAGTCTAGAACACTGCCTCCGCCGATTGCAAGCAGAATATCAATCTTCTCTTTTTTGCATATCGCAGCACCGTCTCTTACCGATGTAATTCTAGGATTAGGTTCTATTCCGGAAAGTTCGAATAAAGTGAAATCTCTCAGAGATTTTTTTACTGTATCAAGAAGCCCGCTTTTAATAATGCTGCCGCCACCGTATGTTATAAGAATTCGTGAACCGAGAGGTTTGAGTACCTGGGGAAGTTCAGAGAGTCTGTTTTGACCGAAAAAAAGTTTTGTAGGAAGATATAAATTGAAATTATGCATAGGTAATCCCGTAGAATAAATGGTTAATCTTTGACTTCTCGTTTTTGTGTCGTGTAACATGCTGTCAGCAGAAAAGAGATAGCGCGGTACGGCGAACATACTTGAGTTTCATAATCAAATTTTTTTTATGTTACGTCAAGAATTCTTGAACTGTTATTTGATATTAAGCGCATATGCAGCAGATCTGTAATTTTGATGAAACTGGTTATTTATGGGTGTGTTTAATTGTTCGCCGATTCTGCTTTTTATGTGCAATGTCTGGAATTGATCTGCAGTTTTAAATCATATCCTGATTTGAAAGATTTCTTTGGAGAGACTTTTTATGAATTGCATTACGTTTTTTAGAGTTTCAAATTTGCTCCATATCTGAAAGCAACAGATTCTTTAAGTGATGAAATCACGCTTTTATGAATACATCACCAAAATTTACGATGAATTCTGATTGCGGGACTGATTCATAGATGGCTATTCTGCCGTGCGATGCAGGAAGGTGTGCTGCAGAATATTCTTAGCAGAAGGATGATGCGTATTATCGGTAAAAAGGTCTGTGTTAAAAAATTATCTGAATTTCTGCCGCCTGTTACACAGGGATCAGAAAAACACCGACTTCTGATCCTAAAAATTCAGATCAGATACAGTTCATGAGCAGGGAGCTAAAAAACGTCTTTTGTCATGCAGCTCTCTGTCAGCTCCCGAAAGTTAATTCAAACTCAGATCCGGAAAAACGCAGAATATGAAGATGGCTGCAAGTGAAAAAGAAAAATCCGGATAATTACACTTATCCGGAATTAGTCTTTACGCAGGTGCAGTTTTAAAAACCCTGGAAGTGTTCCAGTTTCTCCTGTCCGTCCCCGGCTTCGCGGTGAAAACGGCAAGCTTTTTCGTTGCCTGATTTTTTTTCCTCCTCTGTTCGCTCCTGGCAGTGCATATAGAAAATAGGCTCATCGCGCCATTCTGCCTTAGGGAACTGGATTATGATGACATTATCCTCGGTTTTATACAGAGAAGTCTGTATCTTTACGTCGGAGACACCATAAAGAATTATCATAATAACGATAAATACAAATAATTTATAAAACATGAGGAAATCCTTTTCCGCCTTGATGATAAAACCGAACGCTTCAATTATAACCTATAAACAAGCTGCTTGTAGTAATAATTAATAAGATTATGCAAAAATGCAAAATTTTGAGTGACCGGAAAATTCTGAGACTGTTAAATTTCAGCACGGTATGTCTGTGAGCCCTGGTTAACAGAATCTGCACTATGACGCTGATTTTTTTTGTATGCGATTAAAAGCTTTGGTGTTGCATGTCCTTACAAGACAGTCCCGGTGCATGATGTGATTTTTAGGGGTGTTTTTTCTTTCAGACATCAGGTCAGTCTAATAATATGTAGATGTCATTTTCTTGATAACAATGCTGAAATAAAATAAACTAGTGGAATTGTTTTCTCAGCATTATTTCCGGAGTATGAATGCTTTTTTATGATTTCCGGCAGCTGATGAAATCCAGCCTTCTATACTACTTGCAGTAGTGTAAGAAACATTATGATTAGCAGATTGTTTGGCGGATAATTCAGGTTATGATCCCCCTGTACTGCTTCAGATCTGCGCGTTGTAAATTTGATGTATCTTTTCTGTTTTGATGAGTTTTTTTAAAGGAACCTATGCCACAGTTTATTTATACTATGAACCGTGTCGGGAAGATAGTACCTCCCAAACGACAGATTCTTAAGAATATTTCTCTTTCCTTTTATCCGGGTGCAAAAATCGGTGTTTTAGGTCTTAATGGTGCCGGAAAATCCACACTGATAAAAATAATGGCCGGTCTGGATAAGGAAATAGAAGGAGAGGCTGTTCCGTATCCGGGAATCAAAATCGGATATCTTCCTCAGGAGCCTGCATTTGATCCGGAAAAATCAGTGCGTGAAACCGTGGAGGAGGCATTCGGTGAAATTACGGCAGCACTGAAACGTCTTGATGAGGTTTATGCCGCCTATGCGGAGCCTGATGCCGATTTTGACAAGCTGGCCCGGGAGCAGGCTGATTTGGAGGCTAAAATTGAAGCTGCAGACGGTCACAACATCTCCAATCAGATGGATGTGGCTGCAGAGGCTCTTCGTCTTCCTGACTGGGATGCAAAAATAAAAAATCTGTCCGGCGGTGAACGCAGACGAGTTGCCATATGCAGACTTCTGCTTGAGAAGCCCGATATGCTCCTTCTTGATGAACCAACAAACCATCTTGATGCCGAATCTGTGGCATGGCTTGAGCACTTCCTTCACGATTATGAGGGAACAGTGGTGGCGGTTACTCATGATCGCTATTTCCTTGACAATGTTGCAGGATGGATACTTGAACTTGATCGCGGTGAAGGTATACCGTGGGAGGGAAATTATTCAAGCTGGCTTGAGCAGAAGGAAAACCGTCTGAGAATTGAAGCCAATACCGAGTCAGCCAGAAAAAAATCCATTGAGAAGGAACTTGAGTGGGTACGGCAGAATCCAAAGGGAAGGCATGCCAAGAACAAGGCGCGTCTGGCAAGGTTCGAGGAACTCAACAATGTTGAATACCAGAAACGTAATGAAACCAACGAACTGTACATACCTGCCGGACCTCGTCTCGGTGACAAGGTTATCGAGGTGAAGAATCTGTGCAAGGGTTACGGTGATCGCAAGCTGATAGATGATCTCAGCTTTACCGTGCCTAAGGGTGCCATTGTCGGTATTATCGGTCCGAACGGCGCAGGCAAATCCACTCTGTTCAGAATGCTGACCGGTCAGGAAACACCGGACAGCGGTACGGTTGAACTTGGTGATACCGTCGTGCTTGCCGCGGTTGAACAGTTTAGGGATCATATGGACAACAGCAAGACTGTTTTCGAAGAGGTCGCTCAGGGAAGGGATATTATCAAGATCGGTAATTATGAAATTCAGAGCCGTTCCTACATTGGAAAGTTTAATTTCAGAGGAACCGATCAGCAGAAGATTGTCGGCAATCTCTCAGGTGGAGAAAGAGGACGTCTGCATCTTGCAAAACTTCTCCAGGCGGGCGGCAATGTTCTTTTGCTTGATGAGCCAACAAATGATCTTGACGTTGAAACGCTCCGTGCGCTGGAAAACGCTCTTCTTGAATTTCCTGGCAGTGCCATGGTTATTTCTCATGACCGCTGGTTCCTGGATCGTATTGCTACCCACATCCTTGATTATCAGGACAACGGCAGGATAACCTTCTTTGAAGGTAATTTCTCTGAATACGAGGACTGGAAGGTTAAGACGTTCGGTGAGGATTCGGTCAAACCGAAGCGTTCAAAATATGTAAAAATTAATTAAGGGAGTTATTTTTAAGATGAAGTCTTCAATGACAAAACTGCTTGCCGCGGCTTTCTTTGCATCGGTTCTGGCGGGCTGTGCATCAACTCCGTCATCAGTATCTGATGAGAGCGGTGCGACTGCTGACTATAATCCTTCACTTGCCATGACTGTTGCAGCCAATTCCATTGATTCATGGCCGTTCAGTCCGATAAAGTTCGCCTATAAACTCGGCGGCAGCAACGGAACTGATTCCAAGGGAGTCTGGTCAAGATCCATCGGTGAAGCTACAGTGCAGAGATTTGAGACTCTCGGTATGAAATATGTGGAGTCTGAATCAGAGGCTGATTATCTGATTACCACCACTCTTATGGGTGAAGGAGATGATGCTTCAAAGTTGTTCTCCAACATTGATGTGGGCGTTAAGGCTCAGCAGAAGGGCAGTGTCGGTATTTCTGTACTGGATCGTCTTACCAACAAGGTTGTCTGGGAGGGACTGATTGAAGCATACAGCGATTTTCCGATTGCAACTGCATCACAGCGGCAGTTTGCTGCAAGACAGCTTATTGAACAGTTAACTATGCGTCTGCCGAAGGTAGAGTGATTTAATGAGTTAACAAACTATGCTTTTCCGCTCTTCGTTGCAGCTAGGCATCGGGGTGCGGATTTTTGTTTATTTGACTTATTGCTCTGTCGTGCAGAACATAGACTTCGGGAATTATGTGTATTTGATGCAGGAGACCATTGTGCAGAATATTGAATCTGAAAAACTCGCCTCAGTCTTTGCCGGATTTGATGTTGGATCAACTACGGTGAAGGCTGTTGTTTTGTCTGTCTCAGGAGAAATTTTGTACCGTAACTATCAGCGGCATTTTTCCCGGGTCAGAGAAACCGCGGCGGTTCTGCTGGAGGATATTCATAATCGGTTTGCTGATTATGATATAGCTCTTGGATTTACCGGATCCGGTGCTCTGTCTCTTTCTAAAGACGCCGGAATACGTTTTTTTCAGGAGGTAATTGCCTGTAATCATGTTATTAAGGAACGTTATCCGGATGCGGATGCCGTAATTGAGCTCGGCGGAGAGGATGCAAAGCTGACTTTTATGGGGGCAAGTCTGGATCAGCGCATGAATGAAACATGTGCCGGCGGTACGGGGGCATTTATAGATCAAATGGCGTCTTTTTTAAGAACTGATGCTGCCGGGCTTAACGAACTTGCTCTCAACCATAAATCTGTTTATCCGATTGCTTCAAGATGCGGCGTTTTCGCCAAAACAGACATTATGCCGCTTATCAATGACGGCTGCCCGAAGGAGGATATTGCTGCATCGATTCTCCAGGCTGTCGTAAATCAGACGATAAGCGGACTCGCCAGGGACAGAACCATCGAGGGAAAGGTCGTTTTCCTTGGCGGCCCTATTTATTTCCTGCCGGCTCTGAGGCGGCTTTTCACGGAGACTCTCAAGAAACTTACAGATGCTGTTTTTCCTGATGACGGGCAGTATTTTGTTGCAATCGGCACAGCAATGATGCTTAAGGAATGCAATCCCGGAGCTGATGATATCGGTGCAGTTACGAAAATTCTAAAGTCGGAAAAAGGATCTGACAGCATCATCAGACTTCCTCCGCTGTTTACTGATCAGCAGGAGTACAGGAAGTTTCAGCAGCAGCATAAAAATGCTTCAGTAGTACGCCAGCCTCTCAGCAGGTTTCATGGCAGGGCATGGCTCGGTATAGACAGCGGTTCAACCACAATCAAGGCCTGTCTTATTTCCGACAGCGGAGAACTTCTTTATGAATATTACGGATCCAACAAGGGAAATCCGCTTCATGCGGCGCTGAACATATTGAAGGAGATATATGAGACCAAGCCGGCAGATCTTACAATAGCCGGCGGAGCCGCCACCGGCTACGGGAGCGCACTTCTTACGGCAGCTCTCCATCTTGATCATGATGAGGTTGAAACGGTTGCTCATTTTACAGCTGCAAGATTTTTTGATCCTGAAGTTTCTTTTATTATGGATATCGGCGGCCAGGATATCAAGTGTCTGCAGATTAAAAACGGTGCAATTCACCGGATCCAGCTTAATGAGGCATGTTCGGCCGGATGCGGATCATTTATAGAAAATTTCGCCGGCTCTTTGAATATGTCACTGAAGGATTTTATCAGTAAGGCACTCTTTGCGAAGGCTCCTGTTGATCTTGGCACCCGCTGCACTGTCTTTATGAATTCAAAGGTCAAGGAGGCTCAGAAGGAAGGTGTTGAGGTGGCTGATATTGCAGCTGGTCTATCATATTCTGTCATCCGGAATGCCTGCTACAAGGTTATGAAACTGACTGATCCTTCGCTTCTTGGAAGTCATGTCGTGGTGCAGGGCGGCGCCTTTCTTAATGATACACTCCTGCGGGTTCTTGAAAATCATCTCGGTATATCCGTTATTCGTCCCGAAATTTCAGGACTTATGGGAGCTTTCGGAGCCGCTCTGATCGCAAGGGATCGCGCTGATGAACGCTGCAGATCATCACTTCTGACTCTGGATGAAATCGCATCCTTCAGCGTCAGAACAGCTACGGTAAGATGCGGAAGGTGCAGTAATTCCTGTCTTCTTACTGTCTCAAAATTTTCTGATCACAGACGCTTTATTACCGGCAACCGCTGCGAAAAGGGCGGTGATCACAGAAATCCGTCGGCACTGAATCTCTTTTCGTTCCGTGAAAAAAGACTTTTTGATGATTACCGACCCTTAGAGCCGGACGAGGCTGTCAGAGGTGAGATAGGCATTCCCAGAGCTCTTAATATTTATGAGAATTATCCGCTCTGGTTTACTGTTTTTACAAATCTCGGTTTCAGAGTGATCCTGTCGGATGCCTCCACTAAAAAACTTTTCTACAGCGGGTATGATTCAATCCCGTCACAGTCAGTCTGCTATCCGGCAAAGCTGGCCCACGGTCATATTATTTCTCTGATAGAAAAGGGTGTAAAAAATATTTTTATGCCCTGCATCTCTCATGAAAAAATAGGTGAAGGTTCATCTGCCGGTGATTTTAACTGTCCTGTTGTAGCAGGATACCCTGAACTTCTTGCCAAGAACATCAGCGCAGTTGAAGATGAAAAAATTAATTTTATTTATGATTTTCTTCCTGTTGACGAGTCCGTTCTTCCTGCACGTCTCGCCAGGATCCCGCTTTTTTCATCAATCCCGAAAAATGAAATCCAGGCTGCTGTAAAAGCCGGTTTTGAGGAGCTTGAAGCCTTCCGTCGTGATATAAGAAATGCAGGAGAGCAGGCTCTCAGGGACCTGAAGGCAACCGGACATCTTGGAATTATACTGGCCGGGCATCCATATCATACAGATCCTGAAATTCATCACGGCATAGCCGATTTTATTGCTTCAACCGGCACTGTGGTTCTGACTGCAGATTCTGTTTCACATCTGGTTGATGATCCCGGATATTTGAGAGTGGTTAATCAGTGGGCATATCATTCCCGGATGTACAGGGCGGGAGATCTCCTTTCAGCCTATGACAATAATATTTCTGTTCTTCAGCTTGTTTCTTTCGGCTGCGGACTTGATGCTGTGACATCGGATCAGATGGAGGAAATACTTGAACGCAACCACCGTCTTTATGCTCAGATAAAGATTGACGAGGGTATGAATCTAGGGCCGGCACGCATAAGAGTCCGCTCCCTGATCGCTGCAATGAAGGAAAGACTACTGAAAGGAGAAGGCCAGACAGAAAGCGAGCAGACTGACCAGATTCCGAAATTTACGGAGGATATGAAGAAAACCCACACTCTGCTGGTACCTCAGATGTCTCCGGTTCATTTTCAGTTTATGGAAACTGCTTTTGAGGCCGAGGGATACAAAGTTAGACTTCTTCCTTCATTTGATCATAATGCGGTGGAGACAGGAATAAGATTTGTCAACAATGATGCCTGCTTTCCTGCCATAGCAGTTGTAGGTCAGCTTATTCAGGCTCTGCAGTCCGGTGATTATGATCTTCATCGTGTTGCGTTACTGATTTCACAGACCGGCGGAGGATGCAGAGCTACAAATTATGTGGGATTTCTTCGAAAGGCTCTTAATGATTCCGGAATGGGATACATTCCTATTATTCCTATATCGACCAATGTTGATCCCAACAGTCCCGGTTTTAAACTGTCCAGACTTATGATAAAGAGAGTCCTCATCGGTATGCAGTATGGTGATATGCTTGCAAGAATGATCAACCGCATGGAGCCTTACGAGAAAATTCCCGGATCTGTCAGGGCAATGGAAAAAAAGTGGGCGGAAAGGATAAAGGACAATCTTCGTTCACCTAGTCTTGTACGTTTTAATATCAATGTCTGGAAAATGGTCAGGGATTTTGATCGGATTGAACTGGTCACCGAGGAGCGGCGTCCGCGCGTTGGCATTGTGGGTGAAATACTTCTGAAATATCATCCGGATGCCAATCATCATGTGGCAGATCTGATCCGTTCCGAAAACTGTGAGGTTGTGTCTACAGATATTCTGACCTTTTTCCTCTACTGCATGTATGATCACGTGTTTAATTATCAGTATCTTGACGGAAGCAGGAAAAACAGCAGAATAGCAAAATTTGCCATAAGACTGGTTGAGTTCCTTTCTCTTTCCCAGCGTATGGCGCTGCGTGCAAGCAGACATTTTGATGCCCCTGTGAAACTCAGCGAACTTCGGTGGGAGGTTAATGGTATCGTGTCTCTGGGCCATCAGTCGGGTGAGGGATGGCTCCTGGCTGCGGAAATGGCGCATATGCTTGATCAGGGGATAAAGAATATCCTCTGCATACAGCCGTTTGGATGTCTGCCGAATCATATTACCGGCAAGGGACTTATAAAAACTTTCCGCAGACGCTATCCTGATGCGAATATTACGGCGCTTGACTACGATCCGGGAACCAGTGAAACAAATCAGATAAACCGCATCAAGCTTATGCTGACAAACGCAAAGTAGAATTATTTTGTGCGGTTAGCAAGCCGGGGAAACAGCGGCCCTGGCTTTTTTTATGACCTCGATGCCGGCTCCCGGCTTTACAGCCTCCTGACTTAGTATTCTTCTGAAACTTCGGGCTCCCGGCAGTCCTGTATACAAATCAAGAATATGACGCGTTATATGACTCAGTTTCCCACCTTTTTTTACATAGTCCTCAGTATACGGGATAAGTCGTTCAATTACACTGTCGCGGGTCAGTTCCGGATTTTCTGTTTCTCCGAAAATTTCAGAGTCCACTCTGCTTAGAACAAACGGGTTCTGGTAGGCGGCTCTTCCCATCATCACTCCGTCAACGTGCTTCAGATGCATATTCGCGTCTGCAAGGGTGGTGATCCCTCCGTTGATGGAGATAAACAGATCAGGGAAATCATTTTTAATCTTGAACACTCTATCGTAATCCAGCGGCGGAATATCTCTGTTTTCTTTAGGTGAGAGACCGTCGAGCCATGCTTTTCTTGCATGTATAATCAAGTGATCACAGCCTGCATTTTTCTGTGTTTCCACAAAATCTGCAAGAAATTCATAGGTATCAAGACTGTCTATGCCGATGCGGCATTTAATTGTAACCGGTATATCAACTGCATCTTTCATAGCCTTGAAACATTCTGCAACAAGTTCAGGTCTTGCCATAAGGGCGGCTCCGAACCCCCCGTTCTGGACACGATCAGAGGGACATCCGACATTCAGATTAATTTCACTGTAGCCTCTTTCTTCAGCAAGTTTTGCACATTTTGCCAGATCGGAAGGATTGCTGCCGCCGAGCTGCAGTGCAAGCGGAAGTTCATCTGTATTGTATTCAAGCATATCTTTTTTGCTGAAAATGATGGCACCTGTTGTAATCATCTCTGTGTAGAGCATTGCACGTTTTGTCATCAGTCTCCAGAAGTAGAGACAGTGGCGATCTGTCCAGTCAAGCATCGGTGCTGTCGAAAAACGGTTCGGAGCGTATTTATTCATTTTTATTCCTTCTGTTCTGCCGGCCTGTTTCATTGCTGTTCAGTTCTGAATGTTGCAGAAGACTCCTGATTCAGAAAATGCCGGAAATATACCTGCTGTAAAAATAGTAGGCAGAGCATCTGTTGAAAAGTTCACTGCATTTTAACTGATTTATTCTGCGACATACAGATACATATCGTGTCAGCCTGTCAGCCACTAAAAAATTTTTTTCGCTGGGATAAAACATTGTCCGGAGTGTTCAGCGGGAGGCGTCTCGGCTGTCTGACGGGATGAAGGATATATTTTCTGTATCTTTGTAAATCATGATCTGAAATTTAACGGATCCTGTGCGTTTCAGAAAAAAGTTTCCGTATCAGATTAATTCCGCGGATCATGATCAGTGCTTTGTAAAAACGCCTGCGGCTATATTCCGGCTGAAATCTAACTGTATTTATTCATCTGTTTGTAATTATGACAGATAGAAATACAGAAGAATACCTGTGTGTGCAGCCAGAGAAATCAGGTTTGTTACTGTGAAGTATATTTTCTTTCTGCTTGTCTTGTGGTGGAACACTCTGCTTCCTGCAAAGGCTCCGGGGGCACCGCCGAGAACAGCCAGTCCCAGAAGTATTTTTTCCGGTATTCTCCACCTGTTATGTATCGCTTTAAATTTATCCAGGCCGTATGCAAAAAAAGCTGCCGTGTTAAGGATGCTGTACCAGCATATTAAAAATAATGTCATTTTTACTCACAGAGAAATGATCAGGATTTTGGGACCGTTCTATTTGTTTGAATACCGGTCATCCCGTTGAAAATAATAAGGGGACCCGGAAGAGTCCCCTTATTAAATGCATCTTTATGATGCACTGTCTGAAGTTTTTATTCAGCTGTATTGTCAGGAGCTCTATTCTCCTTCTTTTCCGGGAAGACAACACTTGCCAGGATACCTAATCCAAGAGTGGTCACAATCACTATCATGGAGATCATGTTTGAGATTTCAAGATCCGGTCTTTCTGCAAGTCCGCAGCATGAGTTGTAAATAAGCTTGACGCCTATAAAGACAAGCAGAACGATAACGGCTTTCTCAAGATGACACAGGAATTTGGTAAGTGATTCAAGTACAAAGTACAGGGATCTCAGACCGAGTATTGCAAAAATCATAGCACTGTAGATGATCAGCGGCTCTTTACTTACTGCAATTACTGCAGGAACAGAATCAAAGGAAAATGAAAGATCGCTGAGTTCTACGACGCTAAGACACAGAAAAAGAGGAGTCGCATAGAACGGACTTTTTCTTTTCAGCGTTAAAGACTGATTTTCCGGCAGAGCCTTCAATTCCTCTACGGTGGATTTTCCGAGGAAGAATGAATGACCGTTCAGTTTCGGCCACATAGGGAACAGCCATTTAGTGAATTTGTATGCCTTGTGAGTTGAATAATCCTCGATTTCGTCTTCATCGTCACCGCTTTCCTTGAACATGACAAAGGCGGTGTACAGAACGAAAAGGCCGAAAAGTATTTCAACACCGGAGCCGAATGAAAGAAGGAATGTTCCGACGCCCACAAATATAGCTCTGAAAAATATAGCTCCGAGAATTCCGTAGTAGAGTACACGGTGTCTCAGACCCTTAGGAATTTTGAACCACGTGAAAATTGCCATGATGGCGAAGAGATTGTCAACGGAAAGTGATTTTTCCAGTACGTATCCTGAAAAGAACAGTGATGCGACATCACTGTCATACTGCCAGTAGAGAAAACCTCCGAAGCACAGTGATATGAATATCCAGAATACCGACCACAGACATGCGGACTTGAAAGAAACCTCGCGGTCATCATTGTGGCATACCAGATCAATTAGGAGACATATGATAACTGTAACAGCAAATATTGCTATTGTGCCAGTTTCAAAAGTATTAGGTAAACCCTCGGTCATGTTTATTCCTTGATTATTGTGAATGTTACTCTGTTCATCCTTTCAGATTAATGAGCTTACAGTCCCGTGTTGAAATATTATTCATATTTAAAGTCATGTCATATCATATTTTGTTGATAAAACACTACAAATATCGGTTCAATATTTGCACTGTATATAATACAGTATAATTATGATATTTTGATCTACAAAACATTTCAAATAAATGGATTTTTGTGTTATGTGACATAAATTTTTGTTTTATGTCTATGAAAGCCATCTTTAGAAATTTTGCAACTAACTTCAAAGTTTGATCTTGCATCATTGTCGCTAAATTGACAAGATTTTTTTACTGTAAGTATAATGTTTCAACTTAACGGAATACTGAACAATGTCAGAGATTTTGTAGCTGAGGAAGTTTTCATAAAACGCCGGCAGATCTTTTCATTGTTATTGCAGAATATTTCTGATGAATTTTGTGCACGGGGGAATGAATACCGGATTTTACCAGTGTCTGTTTTTGTCTAGGATTCAGATTGCCGGTTTCGTATGTTGCAGCGTTCGTTAAGACTTGGTTTTGTTGGTGTGTTTTGATTCTGTTGACAGCAGATGCTCAGAATTAACCGGCAAGGATAATTTTTGAATTATAAAATATAGCATTAGCGGGAGCTTGTTATGCCTATAAGTTTATCTAAAGGTCAGAAGGTCAGTCTTACAAAAAATAATCCGGGTCTTTCTAAGATTACTGTTGGTCTCGGCTGGGATGTGAATGCTTTTGATTCCGGCGTTGATTTTGATTTGGATGCATCTGTTTTTCTGACTGATGCCAGCGGTAAGTGCACATCTGATTCCGATTTTGTTTTCTACGGTAATCTCAAGCACAGCAGCGGCTGCGTTGAGCATAAGGGTGATAATCGTACCGGTTCCGGTGATGGTGATGATGAGCAGATTGATATTGATCTGAGCAAGGTTCCGGAAAATCTTTCCAAGATTGCATTTACAGTAACTATTTACGAAGCTGACAATAGAAAGCAGAATTTTGGAATGGTTACAAATTCGTACTGCAGAATTGTAGATCAGACAACCAATCAGGAGATTGTACGCTACGATCTGGGAGAGGATTTCTCCATTGAAACAGCCGTGGTTGTAGGTGAACTTTACAAAAACAACGGTGAATGGAAGTTCAATGCCATCGGAAGCGGTTTCCAGGGCGGTCTTGCTGCACTCTGTGCCCATTACGGCATTAGTGCGGAATAAGTCAGGCGGTTTCATCTGATAAAAGGAAAGCATACTGCTTTAATTTGAGTTTTAGATCTTCAGAAAACGGTATGCTTTCTGCTTTTACAGTGTGTTGTGTTTTTATTATTGTTTCAGAGCCGGAGTGTTTTCTGTGCGTCTGAGAGGAAAAATGACGAGGAGTTATCTGAATGTCGGTAAATCTTCAAAAAGGACAGAAGGTTAGTCTCACAAAAAGCAGTGAAGGTCTGTCAAAGATTATTGTGGGTCTCGGCTGGGATGAGGTTGAGCAGGAGAAGAAAGGATTTTTTTCATTCTCCGGCGGCAAGCAGAATATAGACTGTGATGCTTTTGCTCTTCTGCTTCAGGGCGGTAAACTGAAATCTAATCCTGATGTTGTCTATTTCGGCAATCTCAGGCACGCTAGCGGTTCTGTGCAGCATATGGGTGATAACCTTACCGGTGCCGGTGACGGTGATGACGAGCAGATTGTAATTGATCTGAATTCTGTTCCTGCTCAGTATGATCGCATTGTTATTGCGGTAAATATTTACAGTGCTCATTCCCGCAAGCAGCATTTCGGCATGATTAAGAATGCTTTTATCAGACTTGTTGATGCGAGAAATAACAACGAATTATGCATTTACAATCTGACTGAGAATTATTCCGGAAAAACTGCAATGATTTTCGGCGAAGTTTACCGTTATAACGGTGAATGGAAGTTTAATGCCATGGGTCAGGGTACGGAAGACGGATCTATTACTGATCTTGCTAAACGCTACTTTTGAGTGGCAGAAATAGATCTGTGCTCCCTTAGAGATAATCAATTACGCCGGTTTGCTGTAAAATTACGGTTACAGGTTGACGACGGTTGTATTTGGAGTGGTGTATCTGCACCGCGTGGAAATAAACTGTTTGGATGACGGTCAGGTACTCGGTGCAGTTCAGGTCCGTTTCCTTCAGGTGACGGGTACTCCTTCCTTTTTTATGTTTTGCTGCTTTTAAACAATCCTTTGTATAACAATGTCTTGTCTTTCTGCATAGTGTATTCATGATGTGCACAGCTCTCATTTGCAGATACATAGCCGTGTAAATCTGATATCATTCGTATCTGTTTCCTGATTATGACTGAAGTTGAAAATTAATCTTGATCAGCTGTTTATTTTTTCCTTAATTTGTTTTTAATACGGCTCGTGATTCTGTGCTTTCAGTCAGAAAGGCCTGCTGTTATTTCTTTTGTTTGTGGATGCTGCGTATCGGAGGTGGCGATGGTAAGGATTTGGTTCAATCACTGGTTCAGTACGGCTTATAACATTATGAGTCTGATAAAGCAGGATAATCCTGATTTTTATATCATCGGTTCAAATGAGAACAGGCTTTCTGTTTTGTCGACGATATGCGATGAATGGTACGTGGAGCCGGCCGTTAAAGGCAATGATTATGTTGATTTCTGTCTTGATTTCTGCAGGGATCATTCAGTGAATGTTTTTATGCCGAGGCGAGAAATGCTTTCAATATCCAGACGAAAAGCAGATTTTGAAGCCGCCGGTGTAAAGGTAATGGTCGATGATTATGAAATTGTTGATATCCTGAATTACAAGGATAAGGCGTATCGTGAACTGGTCCGCAGGGGAGTCAGTACAATACCAGAATATCATATTGTGACCAATCTTGCGGGTTTTGAAGAGGCATATGAAGATCTCAGTAAAAAATACCGTGAGGTTTGTATTAAATTTGTTCATGACGAGGGCGGAAAAAGCTATCGTCTGATAGACAACAGCCGCAGGGGATATGCAGCTCTGTTCAAGAAGCAGAATACAAGAATGACATATGATGCCATCCATGAGGCTCTTTCTGAAAGAGATGAATTTTCACCTCTTATGGTTATGCCGAATCTGTCCGGTGATGAAGTCAGTGTCGATTGCCTTAATACCGCCAGCGGTTTGATTATGATCCCGAGAATAAAGAACACCACAAGAGTTGAGAGACTGTGTTTTAATGAGGATATTCTTTTGAAAACCAGGGAGCTTTTCAATGCTGTAAAACTTGAGTGTCCGTGCAATATCCAGTTCAAGTACCTGGATGGTGTGCCGTATTTTCTCGAGGTTAATACGAGAATGTCAGGTGGTGTTCAGATGGCATGTCTGGCAAGCGGCGTGAATATTCCAAGTATTGCTGTAAATAAACTTATTGGAATAGAAAAGGAATGGAAAATCTGCATGGACGATAGAGCTGTATCCCATGTCGAGATTCCTGTAATTCTCTGATTACGAATGCTTTTAAGGATTGCAATGCTGCAGTTTACAGATCTGGATAATACGGTAATTTATTCTCATCGTCATGTTTACAGAGATCCTGTAATTTGGGTTGAGTCTCTTAACGGTAGAAAGCAGAGCTTTATGACCGAGAAGACGCATCGGTTCTACAGAACTCAGAAATGGCTGAAAACGGTTCCGCTTACGACCAGAACTTTAAGTCAGTATGCTCGTCTTGCTGATTCCTTTGCCGAGTTTGGATGGAACGATGCTCTGATATGTAACGGTTCTATTCTACTCAGAAACGGTGCCGAGGACGGAGACTGGACAAGAGAATCTCTTGATCTGTCTTTAAAGGACAGGGAGGAATACAACTCCATGTCCTGCCTTGTCAGGAGTATTGTGCCGCCCGGCACTGTGGTTGCCGTTGATCCGTTTATGTTCTATGTGAAGACTGATGAAGCAGAAAAAATTTATGACTTTCTTTCCAGCAGGGCGGATCCGGAACATGTTTCCATATATAGGGATTCCAGAAAGGTATACTGTATTCCGAATTCTTTGAGCAAGGGGGAGGCTGCAGAGAGATACAGACTGCGCTTCGGTCATGATAAGTATATAGCTGCAGGTGACAGTGAGTTTGATGTATCAATGCTGATGAATGCTGATATCTGTATCTGTCCGGAGAAAATTGCAGATTTTGCTTCCTCCGGAAGAAAAATGATCTGTACCGGCGTTTTTTCTGATAATGTGTGCAGCAGACTTGAAGAAATTCAAAATGAGATTTTGTTAAGGAATAAAGAGTGATAGAAAATATTAAAGAAAAGTATTCCGTAGGAGCACTTCTGTATTCTCCGGCTCTGAATGCCAAGGTTGCGAATTCTGTTATAAGCGGCGTTTGGGGCAGTCTGTATTCTCTGACAGTCTGTCTTGAGGATACAATTTCCTCTGATTTGGTGACAGCTGCAGAATTGCAGGTTCAGGCTACATTCAGACAGATATTTGAGTATTCGGAAAATCATGATATTTTTATCCCCCGTCTTTTTGTCAGGGTCAGAGAGCCCGAACAGATGGTAAGAGTCTTTGATGCCTTAATTCCTTATCAGAAAATTTTTACCGGTTTTATTTTTCCAAAGTATACTGTGACCAATGCCGCTGCCTATAATGAAACGCTCTGCAGGATTAATGACAGGGCGCAGCACAGAATTTATATGATGCCTATTCTCGAAAGCAGGGATATCATTGATTTCAGAACAAGAACGGATGTTCTTGGTTCAATAAAGGAACATATTGATTCAGTGCGGGAGCTGGTTCTCAATGTCCGCGTAGGCGGAAATGATTTTTCCAACGAGTTTGCGGCGCGCAGACATTATGATGAAACAATATATGACATTCTTCCCCTGAGTCAGCTCCTCGGTGATATTCTGACAGTATTTTCCAGGGAATATGTTGTTTCCGGTCCGGTATGGGAATATTTTGACAGTGCAGATGATGAATGGAAATCCGGTTTAAAGAAAGAATTAAAGATGGATATATTAAACGGTTTTATCGGAAAGACGGTGATACATCCGAAGCAGATCCCTGTTGTGAATGAAATGCTGCAGGTTACAAGAAAGGATTTTGAGGACGCAAAATCCATTCTTAACTGGGATAAAAGCGGACTTCAGGTGGGAAAAAGCTACGGTGGGGAAAGAATGAACGAGGTCAGAACAAATTACAACTGGGCTGAAAAAATTTTTCTTTTGTCAGAGATTTACGGAATCAGGTAGCGGATATGTTTAAGTTGGAAGATTTGATAACGGTAGCGAAGAGAGAGAATAATACAAAGAGGAAATATCTGTATGTGAATCCTGTTCAGGGAAAGCATATTCCTGTATCCCCCTCCGCTTCTATGAGTCTGTTTTCAGATTTGACAGAAAAAATCGAAGAAAGGTATCCTGATGAGAGGCTCCTGCTTATAGGTTTTGCAGAAACCGCAACTGCCATAGGTGCATCTATCGCATACCGTTCGAGCAATGTGGAATACTATATGAACACCAGCCGCGAAGAAATATGCGGTGCGGAGTATCTGTTTTTCACCGAAGCTCACAGTCACGCAACGGAGCAGAGACTTGCCGTCAATGGCTTTGATGACATACTGGACAGAATTGACAGAATTGTGTTCGCCGAGGATGAGGTTACGACGGGCAATACCATAGAAAATATAATAAGGATCCTGAAAAACAGATACCGGAGCAGATTACTGAAGTTCGGCATTGTTTCCGTTCTGAACAGTATGTCGGATGAACGTCTCGCCGGGTTTGAATCTCAGAATATTTTTTGTGATTTTCTCTATCGTATTCCGTTTCAGTTTCGTATTGATTCAGTTGAAAAGCATTCCTACGTGAAGCCGGAAAAGGATCCGAGCTATGAGACTCATACATCAGTTAATACCTTAAGAAAAAACGGCTACTGGAATTCAAGACTTCTTGCCAGTGTAAGCGATATAAGATCAAGAACAGATCAGTTTACGTCTTCTGTAATTGACAGTTTGAAAAGTATAGAAAAGGCGGGAAGTGTACTGATCCTCGGGACAGAGGAATTTATGTTTCCGGGCATGATGATCGGTTTTGAAATTGAAAAGAAGTGGCCTGAAAAAAATGTCAGATTTCATGCGACAACCCGGAGTCCCATTGAAGTGTCACGGGATCCCGGTTATATGCTGCACAGCCGCCATCCTCTTGCAAGCATGTATGATAATGACAGAAGAACCTTCATCTATAATCTTGATAAATATGATCTGGTTCTTATTGTTACTGATGCTTCTGCCGGTAAAAGCGGACTTGACAGTCTGGTGGCTGCTCTTGAAATGTATGGAAATGAGAATATTACGCTGATACAGTGGGGGAGTTTCAATAATGCGGAGTAGTTATGCGGCTGATGATGTGGAACTGCTTCTTAAAGATATCAGCGGTCTGGTTGAACCTCTTCCCGCACACATTCGCGAGGAGTTTATTCAGAAGGGGGTTCATTACTGTGAAATGCTTCCGCTTGAGTATAAGCCTTCTGAAAAGTATATGGAAATATACAGAAGCTCTCTTTTGAATTATTCAGAGGCTACAGCAAGAGCTGTTTCCATCCTTTCAGAGAAAATGTATCAGAAAAAAGGTTCGGACCTTACTGTTGTTTCTCTTGCTAGAGCAGGTATTCCCATAGGAATTCTTATAAAACGGTATCTAAAACGGAAATATCACATCAATTGCAGGCATTATGCGATTTCCATAATCAGAGGCAGGGGTATAGATTGCAATGCCGTTGATTATATTCTAAGCCGTCATGACATAAAATCTGTTCAGTTTATAGACGGATGGATTGGAAAGGGGGCTATTCTCACCCAGCTCAGAGATGCACTAAAGGACTATCCGGGACTTGATTCGGAACTCGGGGTTGTTTCGGATCCTGCAAATCTGACTTCACTGAGCGGAACCCATGAAGATATTCTGATCCCGTCATCCTGTCTGAATGCCACAGTTACCGGACTGATCAGCAGAACATTTCTGCGCAGTGATATCATAGGCCCTGGTGATTTTCACGGTGCAGCATACTATGACAATTTAATTTCCGAGGATTTGTCCGGAGAGTTTTTAAACTGTATCGAAAAATATTTTGATTTTAATGCGGACTGCGGGAGTGACTCCGCAATATCGGGGATGAATATTTCCGGATCTGCGGTGGTTCGAAATATTGCAGATGAATACAATATCGATGATATAAACTTTATAAAGCCCGGAATCGGGGAGGCTACAAGAGTGCTTCTTCGCCGGATCCCGTGGAAGGTGATTGTGAATGAAAAATATGCATCATCGATTGAGCTTAAGCATATTTATCAGCTGGCGAAAGAAAAAAATGTTACATGCGAAGTCAGCAGGGTTGATCTTGGAAATTACAAGGTTTGCGGCATTATAAGAAAACTTTCCGATGTCTGATTAAAAGGACATCATTCAGTAAATGCATGGATGATGTCTGCATACTTCCTTTTTAAACTTTCTTCTGTTTTTGTGACCTTTGATATATTGCCGTAATTTTAAAATTCCGGGTATTTCGTTAGAATAAATGGCAGTTTCCAGGATACTGATTGTGTCAGTTCTGCGGATGTTTTTTTGACGCATTACCGGTTTCCTGTTTCGTCCGGTTCGAACCGGGTCATTATCGCTATCTTTTTTTCAAATTACTGATTTATTTTCAGGAGTTATTTTGAATGATAAATATTCCAAACAAGACTACTCCTCCTTTATGCAGAGCTAATATCGGCTCGTTGAATTCCAAACACACAGGACCGCTTTCTAAAAATACCATAGGCAGTATTAACAAGTCAGGTCACGGTTCTGGTTCAGCGCCCGTTCAGGCGCAGCAGAGAAATACCTCCTGTGTGCCATCGTCAAATTCTGGTGTTCAGCAGTCACCGGGATCTTTAAATCAGGTTTCTCAGACTGCAATTTCTGACATGACGGTTCCTGCAATGCACCGTCTGCTTCGTAAGGGGCAGAAGACATCTCTTCCTTCTCTAGATCGCAATATAGCCGGGATAAAGGCATGTTTCGGATGGAATATCAGGGATGCAAGATGCGATGTTGATGCTTCGGCATTTCTTGTAAAGGCGGATGGCAGAGTTCCGGGAGATGACTGGTTTGTTTTCTATGGTCAGGAGAAAAGTCCTGACGGCAGTGTTTCTCTTTCGAGTGATACCGGCGGTATGGACAGGAAAGTTATCCATGTTGATCTGCGAAAGCTCAATTCAAGCATTCAGAAAATAGTTTTTGTAGTCACAATTCACGAGGCCTTTGAGAAAAATCTTAATTTCAGTATGCTGAAGGACACTTATATTAGGCTCCTCGATGCAGATACCGGACAGGAAATTTTCAGTTACTGTCTCGAGGAATATTATCAGAATGTCACATCCATGACGATAGGTGAATTATATCTGTATAACGGACAGTGGAAGTTTAATCCTGTCGGCAACGGAGTTAACAGGGATCTTGCGGGCCAGTGCGCCGTTTATGGAGTAGAAATAGGTTGAGGAGATAGCTGAATGCTCACTTTTGAAACAATGAATGAATTAACTTTGAAGGTAACATGTACAGGCAGAGATGTTCTGTTTACAAAGGCAGGATCATTTATTGCCGGTGACAGTCCGACAAAAAATTACAAATTTGAAAAACTTCTTCTAGGTCCGGAGGGAGGTATCGGCAGAGCACTGATGGGATCGATAATGAGAAGAGTTACCGGAGAGAATCTGCCGCTTATGAAGGTTATGATGGAGGGTGATTCTGTAACGTACTACGCCAATTTCGGTCAGCACGTAGTTATTTATAAACTGGAGGAGGGCGAGAGGATCTCGGTTGAATCAGAAAATATTCTGGCCTTTACCCAGGATTGCGATTACAGTGTACGTTTTCTTGGTTCCGGTATATTCTCCCAGAAGGGACTTGCTACATCTACGCTAGTCGGAAAAGGAAAAAATGCATATGTGGCGGTGCTTTCTGACGGAAATCCTCTGGTTTTGAGCAACATTGAAACTAAAAACACAATATCTGTTGATCCTGATGCTGTAATATGCTGGATAGGACAGGGGGACTGTGATCCAAGCATTAAAACGGATGTAAACTGGAAAAATCTTATTGGTCAGGCATCCGGAGAATCCTATTCATTCGAATGGCACGGTGGTCAGCCTGTAACGGTAATTATTCAGCCGTCTGAGCGTTCCGGAGGAATCAGTATCGGTGTTGACTGACAGCCTGTTTTTTTTAATAAATCTGAATCTGATGATGACGTTTATCTGATCGTGCCGTAAAACCACGTCCTTTAGGGCGTGGGTATAAGACATAAAATTAGGTTTAGTCTTTCTTTTGTCAATTATATGCCCGCCTGATGGCATTTTTTTACAGAGTGTTTTCCCTTTTTCGAATGCCTGGGATACGCTGTTCTGAGCTTTTATTGCATAATAAAATTCAGTGAATAGAAGTTTTTGACGTTACTTTTGTAGTAAATATGGCTAAAAATATCGTGTTATATCTGAATGTAATGTGAATTGTATCATTTTTTTTTTGTTGATATTCAATTATTCTTTCAGTATCTCTGAATTTGTTTTTTTGTCAGATTTGTTCAGTAATTCGGAACGAGGCGCATTTATGGGAATTAATCTTAAGAAGGGAAATACAGCTGATGTCGGTATTTCCAATGCAGTTGTGGGATTGGGATGGGTAGCACAGGAAAGCAGCTCCGGTTTTGATTTTGATCTGGATGCATCAGCCTTTATGGTGGGTGATAATCATAAGATTCCGGATGATCTTTTCTTTGTGTTCTACAATAATCAGACATCTCTTGACGGTTCGGTCAAATCCAGCGGTGACGATCGCTCCGGCGGCAGCGGAGACGGCGATAACGAGAGTCTCACTGTACAGCTTAAGCAGGTTGATCCCAAGATCAAGGAAATAATTTTTGTTGTGTCAATCTACGAATGTATGGCGCGAAAGCAGGATTTTGGTCAGGTTGAAGAAGCCTACATAAGAATTGTGGATCAGGATACAGGCAGGGAGATTCTTCGTTATCAGCTTGAGGATGACTTCAGCGGCATGACTCTCATAGAATTCGGAAAGCTTGTTCGTAACGGCAGTTCGTGGAAATTTGAGGCCATGGGCAACGCTTACAGGAAGGAGCTTGATTATCTCGTAGATAAATATGCAGGTTGATTATTATGATAAATTTAAAAAAAGGTGGCAGATTTAATCTGAAGAAAGATGATGCAGGAGCAGGCAGCGGTTCCAGCATAGAGCGTTTTTGTGTCGGATGCAAATGGGGAAAAATCAAAGTAAAAAAGGTGTTCGGTCTTTTTTCATCTGATGAGAATATAGATCTTGATTTGAGCTGCGTAATGTTTAACAGCAGCGGCGAGATGGTCGACTGGATCTATTCTCCTGATTATTTGAAGGAATTTTTGCAGCATTACGGATATCCGATGGGTAAGCTCGTGTCAAAGTGCGGCGGAGTTAAGCACAGCGGTGATGATCGCCAGGGCGGCAGCAGTGATTCAGATAATGAAGTAATTGTTGTAGATACGAAGAGAATAAATCCTGAAGTATCCTCAATAGTCTTTTTTCTGAATTATGTTGATGACGGTAATAATGACTGTGATTTTTCCAAAATTCCTTTTGCATCAATCAGACTGTTTGAAGGTGAACCGGACAAGGTTGCTTTTGTCCACGCCATGTATAACGTATCTTCAGATCCTTCTTTTTCCGGAAAAAAATCCATGGTAATGGGCAAGCTTGTTCGTACGGGGCAGGAATGGTCTTTTGATGCCATAGGTGAGGCGACACAAGATAACAATCTTTGTGAAACAATCAACAGAATAAAAAAATGTTATGTCTGATTAAAGGAGTCAATTGAATGAGAAGATTACCTGTGTATTTGATGCTTGATACATCCGGATCTATGTATGGTGAGCCGATTGAGGCGGTTAAGAACGGAGTTAGTGTTCTTCTTTCTGCTCTGAAAAGTGATCCTTATGCCCTTGAGACTGCATATATCAGTGTTATTACTTTCAGCAGCGATGTTAAGCAGATTGTTCCTCTGACAGAAATCAATTCTGTTAATGAACCTTCTCTTTCTGCAGGAGGCTGTACTGAACTTGGCAAGGCTCTTGAGGTTGTGTCAGACTGTATTGACAGGGAGGTTGTTAAATCTTCCAGTGAGCAGAAGGGTGACTGGAAGCCGATGGTGTTTATTATGACTGACGGCGAACCGACAGATAATATCAAGCTTGGCCTTGATCGTTTTAAAAAGACTAAAACAGGTATTGTTGTTGCCTGTGCTGCAGGAACAGCCGCCAATACTGATGTTCTTAAGGAAATTACAGAGAATGTTGTTTCTCTTGCCTCTACTGACAGTGAATCAATAAAAGCATTCTTCAAGTGGGTTTCAGCTTCCATCAGTACGGGAAGTCAGAAAATTGAGAACAGCGGTCAGGAGAGCTCCGGTATGGATGATCTTCCTCCTCCTCCGGATGAAATCAACATAGTTGTGTGAGAACTTTTATTATCAAGAAATATTTCGGGAGATTTGAATCTCCCGATTAAATTGATGAAATGGAGATGCTTATGCCGAGAAGACTTCCTGTTTATCTCTTAATTGATACTTCCGGTTCGATGAAGGGTGAACCGATAGAGTCAGTGAAGGTCGGAATTGATTCAATGATTTCGACTTTAAAGAATGATCCTTTTGCACTGGAGTCGGTATACCTTTCACTGATAACCTTTGATAAGGATGTTAATCTTCTGTTTCCATTAACGGCTGTTGATGAGCTTGATTTGCCGGATATTACAACTCCCGATTGCGGGCCTACTCATCTCGGAGCCGCTCTTGAGCTTCTCAATAAGAGAATCAGTCAGGAATTTATACCGAATTCACCAACGCAGAAAGGTGACTGGCTGCCGGTGCTTATTGTCATGACTGATGGTAAACCGTCTGATGTCCTTCTTTATTCGCAGATGTGTGAAGCCCTGTCAAAACGTAAATTCGGAAGGGTGATAGCCTGTGCCGCCGGTCCTTTGGCAAAGATAGAGCCTCTTAAAAAATTAACATCTGAGGTATATAAGCTGGAAAATCTTGACAGTGATTCATTCATAAAGCTGTTTCAGTGGGTTTCGTCATCCATAGATGAATTTAATAAAAGTCAGGGTATAGGGGTTGAAACTTCTCTTCCTCCTCCTCCTGATGAAATTGTGGTTTTTTGATAATGTTGTCCGGCATGCTGTGACTGCTGTGCAACCGGGCTGATCTTAAGAACAGGACTCCTGCTATGGATAATAAGGATAAAGAAAGTAATTCTGATCGCAAATACCGTTTGTCGTTGAAAATTTGGCTGGCTCTCAGAGAAAATTGCTTTTTTAAATTCGATGTTAAAGATATTTTTAAATCTATTATTGATTTTAATGACTCTCTGTTTGATAAATATCTTTTAAAACATGATGTAAAGCTAGATGATTTAGATAATCGCAATTCGTCAAAGATTGGCAGTGATAAAAAAATTGCTGATATAAAAAAATTTTTGTCACTTTTCAGTGGAAAAATAAATATTGAAGAGTCCGGCAAGGTTCAAATCGAAACATCGTTTCCAAACCGGAATAATGATTCAGATGTGTTAGAACAGGGAGTAACAGTAAATGCGGACAATTTCGGAGAAGTAAAACTCAGTCAGATACTTGAAGTCAAAGGTAATAATGGTTCCAATAACAGATATGCCTCTGTTTCTTTTACGTTTTGTTTTTGCAATGAAAGTCAGAACGTTGATTCGGGTGTTAACAGAGACTTACTAAAGGGAGATGATATTTCTCCGAATATTGATACCAGGACATCGTCAGAAAAAAATTCTGAAACAGAAAAAGAGCCAGAGATTCATACTCTTGGCGGTGATACAGGAGAAAACAATACAACAGATAACAATTCGTCTTACAGTCCTTTCAGCGGCAGTAAAAATTCGATAGAAACGCAGTCCGGTTTGAATATTTCTTCTGATGCTGTCAGCGGAAATCGAACAGAGCATGTATTTGATGAAGACTGCAGAAAATCAGAAAATAAAAATTCAGTTTCGAACAAAAATTCTGAAATTATAAATGATGAGACAGCCGGATCTGACAAGAAATCCGTAAGTGAAGATCTACCAGTTCCTGTTGCTGGAGAGGAAAACGCTAAATCAGAAAATAATAATTCAGTTTCGGATAAAAAAACAGAATTTATGAATGATGATGCTACCGCCGGATCTGAAAAGAATGTTGTCAGTCCAGAAAAAATGACGGAATTAGCAGGGATGAAGAAAGAAAGATCTGTATCTGACGAGCATAGTTCCGAAGATACAAAATTATCACCGAATATTTCTCCTTTGTCTGCTGATGATGGAAAGACAACAGCAGATCAGGGTAAAGCTGCAGATTTACAGCAAAAGGTCAAAGTCCGGCCTAATCCTCGGACTCTCTGGAAAAATCTTCCTGTTCCGCCGGATATCCCTTTTTATAAGGATTCATCAGACTCTGACTGTCTTCCTGTTTCAGGAGATTTAAAAATTTTCGGAGCAAGTCAAAGAGGCCGCTCTCACGCTCATATCGGAAAGCCGCGTGATGATGATTTTAGAATTGCAAAGACACAGAAGGAAGACTGGTACGTACTTATTGTTGCCGATGGTGCAGGATCTGCGAAATATTCCAGACAAGGCTCAAGGATAGCATGCGAAACTCTTTCTAGGGAACTTACAGGAAAGCTTTCCCGAAGCGATGATCCTTTTAACACAGAATTGAAAAAAATTGTTTTAACCAAGCAGAAGCTGGAAGTGTCCGATTTGAAGGATATTAAAATTCTTTCTTACAGTCATTTACTTCCTCTGGTCAAAAAAGCGCTTTCAGAAATAGAGACTGTAGCAAAAAATTGTACATATGAGCAGACCGATCTTAAGGATTTTTCAACAACTCTGCTGTTTGTTATTGTCAGAAAGTTTGGAGACAGTTATCTTGTTGTTTCTTTTTCCATAGGGGACGGAGCTATTGTTGTATATGATAAAGATGAAGATAATCCCGGACGCAGAATAGTTCGTGATGGTAAGAGTGTTTATACGTCCAATACTCTTCTAATGAATACTCCTGATTCTGGTGAATACGCAGGTCAGACAAGATTTTTAACTATGAAAAGTCTGTTCATGGCTCCGGATCTTATCAATAGAATTTCTGTTCATTTTGTGAAGAATTTTACTTCAATCATGCTGATGACCGATGGTGTTTCCGATGCAAAGTTTGAGACTGAGGAATGCATGACGAGCAAGGAAAACTGGGATGAATTCTGGAAGGATCTGACTGAAAAAGGTGGTGATGATTCTCCTGCAATTAATCTGACTAATTCTCCGGAAAGCTTGAAGGGGGAACTTCTGGAATGGCTTAATTACTGGGCCGTAGGCAATCATGACGACAGAACACTGGTGGTAATGTATAGAAATGAGTAAGAGTAATATTGTTAGTTTGACCGCTCTTGATGGTACAAAGATTCAGTTTGAAGAAGCTAAATGTAACGAAAAAGGAGCTATGAAAGCTGTTTATTTCAGCCCTGATAAGTCCTATGTTGTAGGTTTTTTCCGAAAGGAACAGGATCGTAATTCAAGAGAGAGACTTGAGAAAATAATTGATACTTATGCCAAGCAGCTTTTTGAGAAGGATGGCGGAGAAAACTTAAAGAAGCTATTTTGCTGGCCAACGCATATTGTGGAGTGGGATCACAATGGTATTCATAAGCTGGGTGTGGTAGCTCCGACATACCGGTCTAATTTCTTTTTTTCAGGTGGTAAATACAAGGGACTAGAGAAAGAAGGTAAATGGTTTGCATCTTCGAAACTCAGAAATAAAATGCTTGAGGATGATCAGAAGGGTACATGGCTGAGCTATCTGCAGATTTGTATCAAAATTGCCAGGGCCGTGAAGAGAATGCATGCCGCTGGTCTGGCTCATTCAGATTTATCCTACAAAAATGTTCTAGTTGATCCTCTCAAGGGTGATGCATGTATCATAGACATAGACGGACTTGTGGTTCCTGGAAAATTTCCGCCTGATGTTGTTGGAACACCTGATTTTATTGCCCCGGAGGTTCTGGAAACTGTTTCACTTCCTAAAGAAGATCCGAAAAAGAAGGTTCCCTCCATTTTGACGGACAGACATGCTCTTGCTGTTCTGATTTATATGTATCTGCTATACCGCCATCCTTTAAGAGGAGGAATGGTGTGCGATCCGGATGACAGTGCAAAGGATGAGGAACTGAGTATGGGCAGTCAGGCTCTTTTTATAGAACATCCTGTCGATAAAAGAAACCGGCCCAAAATACAAAATCTGGATAAATTTGAACTTCCTCAGGGCGATGTAACCAAGCTTCCGTACACTTTGTGCGGTCCGTTCTTATCTGTCCTTTTTGAAAAGGCTTTCATTGACGGGCTTCATGATCCTTCAAAGCGTCCTTCTGCTGATGACTGGGAAAAGGCTCTTATAAAAACTGTTGATTTGATACAGCCGTGTCAGAATCCCCAGTGCCGTGAGAAGTATTTTGTTTTTGACAACACCAAAAAGCCGAAATGTCCTTTCTGTGGAACCCCGTATAAGGGTGAATTGCCGATTCTTAATTTTTATTACAGACCGCGCCCGACGGAATCATTCCGGTATGAAAACTACCGGCTTATGGTATTCAGCAAGCAGTCCCTGTACAAATGGCATATTGATAAGAACATTCATCCTAATGAAAAACTGTCAGATGCTGATAAAAAGCCTGTTGGCGATTTTCATCTGCATAACGGAAAGTGGATCCTGATTAATCGTGCCATGGAAGAACTTTATGATGTAAGTGATGCCAATAATCACAAAAAGATTGCAATTGGGACAAGTGTTCCTTTAACTGAAGGAAGAAAAATTCTATTTGGAAAAGATCCTTCCTCCCGACTTTGTGTCGTACAAATTGTGTCAAATTAGCAGTAGAGGCCTGTATGAGAAGACTTCCGATTTTTTTTGTAATTGATGTTTCTGAGTCAATGGTGGGTGGTCTTGAGAATGTTGATAAATGTCTGCAGATGATACTCGGAGAACTTAATTCAGATCCGTATGCCCTTGAAACAGCATTTATATCGACTATAGTTTTTGCCGGTAAGGCTATGGTTCTTAATGATCTGCAGGAAGTCTACACTCTCACTGTCCCTAAGCTGCCGCTTGGCGGTGGCACTGATTATGGCGAGGCATTTGACTGTCTGATGAGGGAGATTGACAGAAATGTAGTGAAATCATCACGGGAGCAGAAGGGAGACTGGAAACCTCTGATTTTTTTCTTCACCGACGGTAATCCTACATCGTCTTCGTACAAGTCTGCTTTTAAGAAATGGGATTCGTCATATGCAAAAAATGCTAGCGTTATCGGTATATCATTGGCAGCAAAGCTTGATTATTCCATTCTAGGAATGATTACTGAGCAGCTGTTCCTGATAGACAGCATAGATCAGAAAACGATTAAAGATCTGGCTAAGTGGGTTTCGGTTTCCATAAAAACAACAAGTGTTGCCATTGGCGACGGAAAGAACCTTTCCGGCAGCGATGCCGTACCGGATGAAGATGAGACAGTACACCGTATAAATCTGAAAAAGGATAATGCAGGTGGAAGTGAATTTCTTTCCAATAATGATATTAAAGTTATTATAGGCAAGTGTTCTAAAACCAGCAGACGGTATGTTCAGCTTTTTACGCGGGAAGGCCGCAATTACAGAGAAAAAGGCTGTTATGTTATGCCGGATGAGGAAATGTATGATAAATTGACTGCAGGCAAGAATTCCGGTGATACAATTGATACATCCAGTATTACGGGAGGTATGAGCAGTTGTCCTCACTGCAATAATCCGGTTATTCTGACAAACTGTTCATGTGGCAAAGTTTTTTGCAGTGATCCGACCAGGGCTGAGTTTGTTTCCGGCGGTTCCGCATTCAAACTAACATGTCCCTGGTGCGGTCATGAAGGATTGTATCAAAACGGCAATTTTGATGCTGGAACAGGACTGGGGTAGGGCTTGCATATATGTGCCGCTGTGTTAGAGAACCGGATGTTTTGCTGGTGCTTCTGATTGTTCTGCAGGTCTGATGGCAGTATCGGATATATTGACAGGACAGTCTGTTTGCGAAGTTATTTGGGTCGGGAAAAATTTTTCCGGCTTGTTTTTTGTAAAATCAGCAAATATCAGAAAAAACATGGGAGATATGGAATTTGTTAAGGCGTGATGAAATATCTAAACTTGACGATTATTTCACTGATTCTGGAAAACGCAGAAACAGGTGCGGGTATTTCTATCGTATAAACGGATATAATCTGCAGGTTCGTGAATTTATTCGCAGGTATTACGAGGCTACCAGATTATGCGGAGTTGTTATTGAAGGTAAACTGAATAATCCGGACAGGAACAACCTTGCCTATTACAATGAGATTATGGGCTCTGATTTTCAGTTGAATTCCGAGTTTATAAAAGACAGCCTGAAGAAATGGCTTCCGCGTATATCTATGCACCAGAGAGAAAATCTGGCGTCTTCTATATGCAGCACTCTTAATGAGCTAAAACAGTCGGGAAAAAATGATAATATGCTGAAAAATGCATATATAAAATTCATGTGCTGGCTGTATTACAGGTTTGAAGGAATAATCAGTCATCTGGGGGAAGAGAAATTACCGAAAATTCTTTACGAAGGAAATATAGGAAGTTATGAACTTCTTCTGATGGATGTTCTTTTTTCGGCCGGATGTGATATTGTTCTTCTTCAGTATAGCGGTGATGATGAATATCTGAAACTTGACGCAGATTCTTCCAGATCAATCGATTTGAAGCTTCCCGGAATGACTGCTTTCCCTGCAGATTTCAGTTTAAAGAGTATAAGGCAGGATATACTGACATCCCTGAACAATGAGCGCTTATACGGTGTAAGATCGCAGTTTAATAATTGCACCAATGCCTGGATAACCGGAAAATTAGGGGATGATATCAGAAAGGAATTCAGTTCAAGAGGTAGCGACAGTTCTTTTTTTTACAACTGCTTCTGTCGAATTACGGGTGTGGAAGACAAGGTAACCTATTTGAATGAGCTGTACCAGTTGTCCCAGGATTTAAAACATTCCCAGCGTAAAATAGTTATAGTGAACAGGGAAATTGTTCCGCCTTCTCCTGAAGAAATAAACAGCATTCGCCGCAGTAATTATAAAGATGTCAGTCAGATGATTTCTGAACTGTCATCGAATCTGAGCTTTCTGTTCGGTCAGGAGCTTCGACGCATAGCAAATAAAACTTTTGTAGATATTATGCTTGAGGAAAGCCGGGTCGAAGGTATGAATATCAACCGGCTGACTACTATGGCTGTATATATGCTGTGCTGGCTCAAACGCTACCATCTGCAGTTGTTTTCTGACTGGAAAATGCCTCAGATAGCCGTATTTTTCTATATGGGCGGATGTAGAAATAATAATGAATCTGTTTTTTGCAGATTTCTTGCCCGACTCCCTGTGGATGTTGTTATATTCAATCCGGATCTAAGTCATAAGTGCAGCCTCCAGGATGAACTTCTGTATGAGGTTAATTATGATCAATCGCTTGCGGTTTCCGAATATCCTGAAGAAAACTCCGGATTGAGGGTCGGTACCGTGGCTTATCATGCTGAGCGCGATCTGGACACAATGGTTTACGAGAATACAGGAATTTACCGAAACCAGCAGTACAGCCATGCGGCTGTTGTGATCCTGCAGACAATGTATGAAGAGATTTCTGTGCTTTGGGATCAGGAGTTGAAATACAGACCAAATTTCAGCACGGTTGATTCAGTTGTCAATATTCCTGTTATTTTTGCCAAAATAAGCGGCGTAAAGGATAATGATTTGACTGCATACTGGAGCAGTATAAAGAAACTGATTACACAGGACACGGCTGTCGTAACAACCATTCCTAATATTGCTTCCGACACACCGAATCCGGTAAAGGAGTATGCTACAGAGTTTTTCAAAAACGGAAAAGTGCTGAAATCAAAAATCAAATCACATAAGGTTTATCAGTACAGTTTCCTCAGGGACAACATACAGGATTACATTCTTGATAAACTTCAGCTTTTGATAGATCAGAAAATAATAAAGGGTACATTTGAAAACGGCACTGAGTATACTATTGTTTCAACTGTACTGAATCTTGACAAAGATATTTTGAGAATGATTCAAAAGTTTGATTTTACAAAAAAGAATCCGAAACTGATTTATATTATTGCCGGTGAAACTATGCTGTCACTGGAGGATACGATAAGTGCGGCTTTTCTTAATCAGATTGGTTTTGATATTCTGTTTTTTGTACCTACCGGTTATCAGTGCATAGAGCGGTATTTTAACCGTAATTTAATGGAGGAGCATCAGATCGGAGAATATGTTTTTGATTTGAAGCTCCCGAATTTTAATAAGGTTTCATCTGATATGAATAATCGCTCATCCTGGTTTGATTTTATTTTTAAGTGGAGGAAATAATATGGGTCTCGATTTCAGTAAATCATCTGTTAGAGATGCGAATATAGGAGAAAAGGCTGCTGATCCGCAGGTCGAGCAGGGCGAGCTGGTTGTAAAGTCCTACGATATTGTAGCAGACAGAAATCAGATGAATTCGGAACTTGTTAATTCTCCGGAGGTTGATGCTATTGTAAGTACAATAGAAGTCAATAATATGGAGTCTATTGTCAGTTTCGGGGCAAATGTTGCGGAGGAAATATCAAAAGCATCTGATGTCGTTCTCAACGGTATGAATATGTCTCAGCTTGATGACTCAAATCAGATGCTGGCTACTCTGGCTAAAATAATGGAGAAGTTTGATATTGAGGAGCTTAAAGAGGATAAATCTGGATTTTTTGACAAACTTTTCGGAAATCTTCGCAAAAAGCTGGATCACCTTCTTGAAAAATATCATACCCTCGGGGATGAGGTTGACAAGATTTATGTTCAGCTGAAGCAGTACGAATCTGAAATTAAGCAGGCCAACCGCAAACTGGAGTCAATGTTTGATGCCAATGTTAATTTCTATCATGAACTCGTAAAGTATATTCTTGCGGGTGAGCAGGGCTGCAGGGAACTGGAAGAGTACATTGCGCAGCGCCAGAAGGATTTAGAGACTACCGGTGACGGTGCAATCCAGTTTGAAATAAATAATTTGAATCAGTGCCTTATGCTTCTGGAGCAGAGAACCCAGGATCTAAGAATGGCGGAAAGCGTGGCCATGCAGTCAATTCCTATGATAAAGACAATGGCATTTTCAAATATGAATCTTGTCAGAAAAATTAATTCTGCGTTTGTTGTTACACTTCCTGTTTTCAAGCAGGCAATAGCTCAGGCCATTATGCTCAAACGTCAGCGAATGCAGGCTGAATCAATGGCGGCTCTTGATGCAAAGACCAATGAACTTCTAATCAGAAATGCCAAAAATACTGTTGACCAGTCTAAGATGACAACTATGCTGGCATCAGGAAGTTCGGTTAAGATAGAAACCCTGGAAACAACATGGCGTACAATTGTAAACGGCATTGAGGAAACCAGAAATATTCAGGAAAACGCACGTAAGAAAAGAATTGAAGACGCTAAGCGTCTGGAGGTTATTAAACAGGAGTTTAATCAGAAGTATCACATGGCTGATAAAAAGTGATTTTAATTTTGAAGAATGCATATAAAACATGCTGTCAGCGGCATGTTTTATTGTCTGTATATATGGTGTGTGATTATATCCGGTAAGTGCCTGATATGAGTACTCTGTTCTGTTTCCGTATAACCTGCAGTCGCTGTATAAATTTCCCCGGTTGATATATTTGTTTACTGACTGCAGTTCTTGTCTTTTCAGACAGTGAGTCTCATGGCCTGTAATCCGGCGTTAATAAAATTAGTCTGATGATTGTCATGAAAAAATTGCTGCTGCATACCTATCTTACATCTTTCTGTTTTTCTTTTCTCAGTGGTTGCTTATCTAATGATGTTGTGTCCGACTGGGCAAATATTTCCCTGGGCGAGGACGGCGATGTCTGGACAGGCAGAGCTTATACCCTGACATCAGAAAATGCGGTAAATATACATGCTGCAATGGGAACTGTAAAAAAGGGAACAGAAAAGTCGAAATACATTTATATTTTCAATCGTGAGTTTCTAGATCATCGCAGCGTGGAGTTTCCTGTTGTCGATGAATTCACGTATGAAACGCCGCAGGGGAAAAAGTTTTCTCGACGCATCAGACTGTATGAGCAGGATCCTCTGCTTCGTTATCAGTGGCATATATACAACAACGGGAAAAATTATTTTGGAGCATCTAAATCTCCGGTAAAGGGTATAGATTTAAATTTACTTCCTGTATGGTCGGATACAGATAGCACAGGCAGAATTCTAAGCGGTGAGGGAGTCACTGTTGCTGTTCTTGATCTTCCTGCTGATATTAAGCATGAGGATCTTGCCGGCAGAGTTGACAGTTCGAAAAATGTTCTGGATCCTTCATCTGTAAATACTGGTGTTATCATCAACAATCTCAATAAAACCAGAGGTGCGGAACTTCATGGAACATCCGTTGCCGGAATTATTTCAGCTGACGGTTTCAACGGAAGGGGGATCCGCGGTATTGCATATAAAAGCAGATTTTATTCTGTAAATGCTATTTCATCTCCACAGGAGACCGTTAAACAGGAGGGATCAGTTAAACTTGTTCATGCACTGCAGACTGTTCTCAGAACACCTGATACAGATGTAGTGAATGCCAGCATAGGATATGATCTTTATGCAGAAAATGATGAAAGTAAGAATCTTCTGCAAAAATTATACAATCTCAATATACCGGTGGTGCATGCTTCCGGAAATGAATATAAATTAGCCTCCTGGAACGGTGTTCAGATAAATAAAAAATGCCTGAAAATAGGAGCTGATTGCAGAAGTTCAGTTACCGGACATCTTTCTCGATCTGCATATGTAATCAATGTTGCTGCTGTTAATGCTGAAGGGCGAAAATCATCCTATTCATCTTCAAGTCCCAATCTCTGGATTTCCGGTCTGGGAGGAGAAGACGGTTACAGCATTGTTCACAATGATTCCCCAGGAGTTGTTTCTACTCTATCAAGCTATGACTGTGCTCATAATAATTATGATATGGACGGTGACAGATCACCATGGAGAACATTCGGTGATCAGTCCTGCATGTATACGGCAAAGATGAAGGGAACTTCAGCAGCTGCACCTGAGATTACGGGAATTATAGCTTTGCTTAAGCAGATTGACAGAAATTTCACAGTTCCTCAGGTCAAGTATATTTTGGCATCCTCTGCAAGAAATGATTTAAATATTTCATCTCTTAGTTATGAACCGATTAGAACTGATTCAGGTTTTATTATAGATCCGGGATGGATTGTAAATAGTACAGGCTATCGTTTTTCTCAGTGGTACGGGTTCGGGCTTGCAGATGCGACTGCTGCAGTTAAAAAAAGCCGGGAATGCGATGTGGATGTAAACTGCAGGAAAAGATCTGCGATGCCGGAGGAGATGTTATTTACTGTATCATCATGCTCACGATCAAACAAAGATTATGAATGTACTATTCGTTCAGACGGTGTTCATCACGGCAGAACAGTTGAGGTGGAAACAGTTGAAACTGTTTTAGGGCAAATCAGACCGCTGTGTCTTGACGGTTCTAATTTCAGAAATTTTAAAGATCTTTCCATGTCGATTCTTCCTTTTTATGCGGATCTTCAAATTGAACTTCAGTCTCATAACGGAACATTAAGCGTAATTAAACCGGCTTATGCATCATGGATCCCTACATCCTTCTTGGGAAATTATGATGCATCGCGTCAGATCAGTATGTCTTCGTCAGCTTTTTACAGGGAAAAAATAGATCCTGACAAACCGTGGATCCTGAAGATCAGAAATGCAAATTGTGCTCTTGATCCAGGGGAACTTTCAGAACAGCTAAAAATCCGTACTGAAATCTATCAGGCTGACTAGCTTGATTTTTTGCTTTTGAAAAAATTTTGTTCAGTTTTTTGTTTCAATTCCGGTGCATGCGAATCCGGTCTCTGTCAGAGTTTGCTTAATTACTGTATCATCGGCCAGACTCTCAATTTCAGCGGTACCATTTTCCAGTGATATGCTGATTATCTTTGTGTCAGGAATTTTTTCCAGAGCCTTTTGCACATGTGCCACGCACTTTTTGCACATCATTCCATTGATTAGGATAATCTTTCTCATTTTGTCTCCTGCGTATTAAAAAGGCTCCCATAGGGAGCCAGGATTATTATGGTTAAACTGTTCTCTTAGAAAAAATTCTTAAAGAGGATTATCAGGTAGCATCCGATGAAAGCCAGTGATATCAGAAGTGCCAGACCATAAATTATGATATGGTGCAGTGTTCCGACATGGATGGTCAGATCATGGAGTGTATGATAAATACGGTGAAGTGCATGCCATGTGCATAAAATCATGATTCCGATAAATGCCAGACTGAAAACTGGTGAAAGGATCACGTTGGCAAACATTGCTGTATCAAACACACTGTGGGTAAGACCCATCGTAGCGATGATGATAGCTGGGAGCACAATAGCAACAACCATGCCGCCGGCACCGAACAATCCCCAGTAAATAGGCTCGTCAGAGCGATCTTTTCTAAACATTTTGGTCTCCTATTACTGTAATCCAAAATTTGTATTCTTAAACATTATTATATTCCTCTTTTAAACTCAGTTAAAAAGGCAGTCCCTTTCCAAACATGCTCTTTAGAGAATCTTCAAAGAGTCCCAGAGGAGTAAGGAGTTTGGCAATCAACTGAGGATAGTAGAAGAATATAACACCGGCTACTGTCACTGTAACAAAAGCGAGAACCAGGAGAGCAACAAGATACTTTCCTTCAAGCAGTTTGTAGAGCCCTGATTTGCGATCCTTGATTATCACTCTGGTTGCCTTCGGCATCAGAGGAAACCAGGTAAATGCGTGGTAGAGCACAGCTATAAGCACAAGAACGTTGAAAACGATCATTGCAGGATGACCGAGAAATTCAATATAGTTTACCAGAGACTTGGCGCCTGCCTGATTCATATGCTGAATATCGGAAATGTGCAACGCTGTCATAATATAAAGACCGAGCATTTCAAGCACAAACGCAAGTACCAGCAGACATGTGCCTTCTCTCAGCATATAAGCAAGATAAAACCCTTTCTTGGTCCACCAGTTTGCTTCTACGGGACGAACGAAAGGCTTGCGAGTTGATTTTTCTAGATCCATCGTCATCGGCTTGCTAGTTGATTTTTCGAGATCCATCGTTATTCTCCCTTCTTGAACATTGAGATGAGATAATCCTTGGCACTTTCAACTTTTCCAAGCTGAATTGCTGAAGCAGGATCTACCCCTTTAGGACAGCATTCGGAGCAGTAGCCGACAAATGAGCAGCTCCATACACCTGTGTCCTGGTTTACCAGTTTCATGCGTTCTTCCTTTCCGCCGTCGCGACTGTCTTCGTTGTAGCGGTATATGAGGGTAAGAGCGGCAGGTCCAAGAAACTCCTTGTTAATCTTGTACTGAGGGCAGGCTGCATAGCAGATGCCGCAGTTGATGCACATGGAGAACTGACGGTACTTCTCAAGCTGAGCAGGAGTCTGGATGTACTCTCTCTGTTCTCCCGGCTGAGGCTCATCCTTCTTAGGAATGATGTATGGTTTGATGCGCTCGAGCTTTTCAATAAAGTCAGACAAATCTACAACAAGATCGCGCTCTATCGGGAAGTTGGCCAGAGGCTCGATTCTCATTTCCTGACCGGCATAATCTCTCAGAAAGGTCTTGCATGCCAGCTTAGGTACACCGTTTACCATCATTCCGCAAGATCCGCAGATAGCCATACGGCATGACCAGCGGAAACTTAAGGTTGGTTCCTGAGTGTCTTTGATCTGGTTCAGTGCTTCAAGCAGAGATGTTTCTCTTGTGTACTCAACCTCGAAACTTTGATCCCAAGGTCCCTGATCCTGTTCTGGACGATAGCGCTGAACTGTAATTTTCATCTTGTCAGCCATTACTGCTTACCTCCGTTGTTTGCTGCATTCTGTGCCTGGGCTTCCTTTGCTGCCTTTTCCGCATTTTCTGCTTCAATGCCGTATACGCGCTTTGCAGGAGGAAGTTTTGTGATTTTTACATCGCTGTAGGTGATTGTTGGAGCACCTTCAGGATTGTAGTTGGCAAGAGAGTGCTTGAGGAATTTCTCATCGTTTCTCTCGGTATAGTCAAGACGCTGATGTGATCCTCTTGATTCCGTTCTGTTCAGTGCAGAGTAGGCCATTGCCTCCGCATTGCCAAGAAGGAATCCGAGTTCGATGGCTGTAAGCCAGTCGGTATTGAAGATTGTGGACTGATCATTTACCTTGATATTCTTGTATCTTTCCTTAAGAACGGTCAGTTTTTCAATTGTCTTCTTGATTGATTCCTCGGTGCGGTAAATGCCGATGCCTTCTTCCATTGCGTCGCCCATTTCGTTGCGGATCTGAGCAACAGACTCATTACGTTCACCGCCTACTACAGAAAGAGCATTTTCCAGAGATTTCTCTGCTACCTTAACTAGAGGTGCGGTATCTGTATGAGCGTTTTCAGCAGCAAATTTTGCTGCTTCCTCACCTGCTACGCGGCCGAATACCACTGTTTCAACCAGAGAGTTGGAACCCAGACGGTTTGCACCGTGAATACCGACAGATGCACATTCGCCAGCTGCGTAGAGACCTGCGATTCTGGTTCCGGTTTTGCCGTTTGTCTCGATACCGCCCATGGTATAGTGAACGGTTGGACGTACAGGAACCGGCTCCTTGACAGGATCAACGCCCACATATGCTCTTGCAAGTTCGCAGATGAAAGGCAGACGTTCTTCAAGATAATCAGCGCCCAGGTGGCGAAGATCAAGGTTAACCACATCGCCCAGATGAGTCTTAATGGTACGACCCTTCTGCTGTTCCTGCCAGAAAGCCTGAGATACGCGATCACGAGGTCCAAGCTCCATGTACTTTGATTTAGGTTTACCAAGAGGAGTCTCCGGACCCAGACCGTAATCCTGCAGATATCTGTATCCGTCCTTGTTTGTCAGAACGCCGCCTTCACCGCGACAGCCTTCTGTCATCAGAATACCGCATCCCGGTAGACCTGTCGGATGGTACTGAACGAACTCCATATCACGAAGAGGAACTCCGTGTCTGTATGCCAGAGCCATACCGTCACCTGTTACGATGCCGCCGTTGGTGTTGAAACGGTAGCAGCGGTTTGAACCGCCGGTGGCGATAATTACGGACTTAGCCTGAATCATGCGTACTACACCGTTTTGCATATCAAGTGTAAGAACGCCGTAAACCTGCTGATCCTTAACCAGTATATCCAGGACAAAATGTTCGTCGAAACGATTGATGGATTTATATTTTGTGGAGGTCTGGAACAGTGTGTGCAGCATATGGAAACCGGTTTTATCAGCTGCAAACCATGTGCGTGGAACTTTCATGCCACCGAAAGGTCTGACATTGATTCTTCCGTCAGGCTTGCGGCTCCAAGGACATCCCCAATGCTCCAACTGGTAGAGTTCACGTGTGGTGTTATGTACAAAATAATCTACAACATCCTGCTCGCATAACCAGTCACCGCCTGCTACGGTATCGTGAAAATGATAATCCAGAGAGTCATCATCACGTGCTACACCTGCTGCACCGCCTTCTGCTGCTACAGTATGGCTACGCATCGGGTAAACCTTTGAAATGAGGGCTACCTTAAGATCTGGATTAAGTTCGGCAGCTGCAATGGCAGCACGAAGACCGGAACCGCCGGCTCCGACTATGGCGACATCAGCCTTTACTACGTCCACTTCTTCCTCCTAATGAAAGATTGACAAAATTAAAAAAGCTTCCAAATATATATTCAGAAGTAAAAAACAATTATTCAGTCTCTGAATTTTACCAAAATATGTTGTGTTTTAAAAATAAAAAAAACAGCATATACGGGGTATATAACAAATAATTAAGCATCAGCTTTATAACCCTTGCGGGAGAGTAAACTCTCGGTTTCAACTGTGATGATGATATCCAGCTTTTTTAGCGTGTATAGACTGAAATATCATATATGTATGAGATAGTACACGTCTGTCAGCAGTCTGAACTGACAAATACCAGAGGTTATACGGAAATATAAGCCTGTGCTGAAAAGCCGGAGTAGGATCTTCTTCAAGAGAATCGTGTATGACGCAGCTCGCTATATGAAGCGGCCTGTGAAGCGTTGAATTCCGGGACTTTATTCGTGTGGAGTGTCAACTCTTAAATTTTTGCTTTTTATTGCCGTAAACTGTGTTTTCTCTTGAGCTGCAGTCAAGTCTGTTTGTTTAACCATTCATCAAAGAAACTCCCATTGATCCTTTGAGCACAGGATAAGGGAGTAAAACATTCAATGTTAAAGGATCCTCCAAACCTGCCGGTTTTCAGAAAGATCCTTTTTTAAACGTTTATCACTATATGAATTTTTAAGATCCATCAGTGCTGATATGCTGCGACTTTATACCTTCTCAAGAAGAGATGCTATTTCCTGAAGATTTTTTTTGCCGAATACAACTTTTGTATCGTTTATAACCATGCATGGTACACTCATAACATTGTACTTTTCCTTAAGTTCCGGAAAATGTGCAAGATCAAACATTTCGGCCGTGATCTTCGGGTTGATGGAAGCAGCCCTTTGCGCAGACATAACTGTTTCAGGGCACATGGTACAGGAAAGAGATACAAGAACCTTTATATTCACATCCTTTGCAACGGATGCAATTTTGTTTCTTGTTTCATCATCTGTTGCCTGACCCGGACCGCCGGTATTGTAGACGCCTATGACAAAGGAATTAAGCTCATGCCCGCCCGGAACAGCATGAAAATAAATGCCGGAAGGACCGCCGGAGTTCTTCAGTTCCATTACAGGTCTTTCCAGAGATATTGTTTCTGCATCATCTGCATATTCAGTTTTAAGATTTGGAGAAATTCCGTCAATTTCCTCCATAAAACTGTGCATCATTCCAGAGAGCCGGCTGCCGTTCTCCCAGAGCTTGACTGTAACCTGATCAGTCATTTTCCCGAATACTCCTGCTATCTGCTGAATCATTGCATCATTGAGGAGTTTGCCGCTGTCTGATCCGTTATCTTCATGATCTGAACTTTCAGAGACATCCTGCTTCTGAGTCTTCGGAGAATATTTTGTCAGATCTTCAATCTGATATTTTTTATGAAGATTGTGAACATCCTTTTCAAGAGATGTTGCAGCTATAGCTCCGTCTGAGACTGCAGTTACGAGTTGACGCAGATTTTTTATGCACAGATCACCTGCGGCATAGACTCCGTCAACACTTGTTTTCTGATTTTCATCTGTGTTTATGTATCCGCCTTCATTTCTGCTGATGATTTCCGGAAGCCACGAAGTATTCGGTACATAACCGGCAAATACAAATACTCCGAAATTTTCGTTGCCGGCGGCGGTATAGTATGACGTCTCTCCGGTCAGGTTATTTTTCAGAAGCGCTTTATTGAGCATTTGATCGCCGCTGACTTCTTGTATTTCAGTGTTGAATTTTACTGAAATGTTAGGAAAATCATTTAATTTATCTACGACGCTCTGGGCACATGAAAACCTGTCTTTTCTGACAAGAATTGTTATTTTGCTGGCATACTTGGATAGAAACATGCTTTCTTCAACTGCAGCAAAGCCGCCTCCTACGACGAGGACCTCTTTTCCGGTGAAAAATTCTCCATCGCATGTTGCGCAGTAGGCAACGCCTCTTCCCTGAAAGTCGGCTTCACCGCTGAATCCTATTTTTCTTGGATTGGCTCCTGTTGCTATAATAATGCCAAGGGCTGATATCTCTCCTTTTGTTGTTTTTATCTTTTTTATGTCCTGGGATAAATCAAAAGATGTTACCTCAGCGATCATAAATTCGGTTCCGAAATTTTCCGCCTGGCGTCTCATCCTTTCTGTAAGATCGCTTCCGCTAATCTTTTCAATTCCGGGGTAATTTACAACCTCTGATGTGATTGTGATCTGACCGCCTATACGGTTTTTTTCTACAACCAGCGTGCGATATCTTGCTCTTGCTGCATAGATCGCTGCGGAAAGTCCGGCAGGCCCTCCGCCGATTATTACTACATCAAAAAAATTTTTATCAGTTTCCATGACATGTCTTCCAACAAAAAAGGGACAGACTTCTGTCCCCCAGAAAAAATAGAAAAAATCAGATTAAACCTACAAGATCAAGACTTGGTTTGAGTGTTTCAGCACCAGGCTTCCATTTAGCCGGGCATACCTGATCACCGTGTTCGGCTACAAACTGTGAAGCCTGGACTCTTCTGAAAAGTTCATCCGCATTACGTCCCACATTTCCCGCGATAACCTCATAGGCTACGATTTCTCCCTTAGGATTTACAATGAAACTTCCGCGTTCCGCCATTCCTGACTCTTCTATCATTACGTCAAAACTTCTGGCCAGAGTTCCGGTTGGATCGGCTAGCATTGGGTACTTTATTTTCTGGATTGTTTTTGAGGCATCGTGCCAGGCTTTGTGTACGAAGTGCGAGTCACAGGAAACACTGTAAATTTCACAGTCTATCTTTTTGAACTCATCATATTTGTTTGCAAGATCCTCCAGTTCCGTAGGGCAGACAAAGGTAAAATCGGCAGGGTAGAAGAAAAAGACACTCCATTTGCCGAGAATATCCTGTTTTGTAACTTCCTTGAAGTTGTTGTCAACATAGGCCTGTACTTTGAAATCAATTACGCTCTTTCCGATAAGGGACATATGAACTCCTGGTTGTGAAATACAATAGACGGATTCATTATGACAAAAAAACGTAATTATTTGTTTTTTTATGTTTTTTTTCTTAATGTTTTTGTGACGTGGTCGTTTCTTATATTTCTTTTTTGTTGTGTACCGTTTCTCGAGGTGCTTTATGGATTTGTTGAAACCTTTGCTAAAGGATTAGTCGGGGAAGTGATTAGCAGGCTGATGAAAAAATGATGTCACAGCTGAAAATTACCATGTCTTCGGTAAATTTTACTTGCATGATAATTTGATAGTGGTTAACATTGTTACGTCTTTTAAGAGTTATGACTCTTTCATGTTCTGCGGGAGTAGTTCAGTGGTAGAACGCAACCTTCCCAAGGTTGATGTCGCGGGTTCGAGCCCCGTTTCCCGCTCCAGTTTTTTATCTGAATCCTTTTTTCTTGTTTGATATTTTTTTCACTGTTATTTGAATAGTGTTGATCTTGTATTTTCAGGATAATTTGTTAAGTTGACAGGATCAAAGCCTTTGTTAAACAGAACCAGCTTTCTTTGCTGATAGCCCCGTGATTTTTTTTTCTCTTTCTTTGTCAGAAGTTTTAAAATTTTTGTTTTGTGTGAACAGCCAGCAGGTGCGGGATACGACAATCTTTAGGGAAAAATTTTTTAGTTATTATGTGTCAGAGGTTCAGACAAGATAAATGTTTAAAAAGTAAATCAATATTTTTAAAAGGTTCGTTAGAAAATATATACGCTACTTGCGATATGGAAAGGAAACTTGGAGCGGGAAACGGGGTTCGAACCCGCGACATCAACCTTGGCAAGGTTGCACTCTACCAACTGAGTTATTCCCGCATAGAGAATTTATGTTTGGAGCGGGAAACGGGGTTCGAACCCGCGACATCAACCTTGGCAAGGTTGCACTCTACCAACTGAGTTATTCCCGCTCAACAACGTAGGCAATTATAAATGAAAGTCAGAACATTGCAAGTGTTTTTTTACTATTTGCAATATTGATGATGGAGTTTTGTACGATTCGCCTGTTCCGTTAGAGTTTAAAAAAATTTGCTCGGTAAAATTTGAGTTCATCTATGGATTCTCTTATGTCGGCGAGAGCCTCATGTCTTTTTTCTTTTTTGAACTCTGCCGAAGGATCCCAGCGTCTCACCAGTTCCTTGATGCTGCTTACATCTATGTTTCTGTAATGAAGGTATCGATCTATGTAGGGCAGATGTTTGATTATGAATCTTCTGTCCTGCCATATGCTGTTGCCGCACAGAGGTGATGCTCCCATTGGAACGTACTGCTGCATGAAGGAGATAACTGTGTTCATGCAGGTAAATTCTGTATCCTCACTTGCTCTTACCCTGTCCAGCAGTCCAGAATTGGTGTGAGTCGTTCTGTTCCAGTTGTCCATAAGCGCAAGATCATTTTCATTCTGATATATTGCTATGGTCGGACCCTCTGCAATAATGTTCAGATTGCTGTCTGTTATGATTACAGCGAGTTCCAGAATTTTGTCTCTTTCAGGATCCAGACCGGTCATTTCAAGATCCATCCATACCAGATTATTTTTATCAAACATATATTTGATCCCGCTCTTATGTTTATTTAGTACAGTTTGTTCGTCGTTCCTATTATTGTACACGACTTACTCTATACTTTTTGTAACCGTACCCATGTATATTCCCATCATGGTTGATGAGAAAGGTTTTATTTCTTTATCGAATTCAACCGTATTTTTAGGAAAACAGCAGATTACTGTGCTCCCAAGCTTAAAACGTCCGATTTCATCACCTTTTTTGAACGTTATATTCCTGTCAGAATAATCCCATGTTTCTATTGTTTTTCCCTTGACTGTTCCGGCCCAGACCGTCTCCATGCTGCCTACGACGGTTGCTCCTACAAGTACCATATACATATCACCGAAATCAGTCTCAAAGACGCATACGACTCTTTCGTTCCGGGCGAAAATATCATTTATGTGTGAAACTGTGAGAGGGTTGACAGAATACAGTTTGCCGGGAATAAAAATCATTTTTTTTAACTTACCCGCACATGGAATATGAACCCTGTGATAATCCTTCGGTGACAGATATATTGTTATAAATGAGCCGTCACGTAATGTATCAGAATCTTTTCTGTCTCCTCCGAGAAGAGTGTTTATACTGTAGTCAAACCCCTTTGCCTGAATTATTCTTCCACTTTCAATTTTCCCTAATCTGCTTACTGTTCCGTCAACCGGAAATACCAGCGAACCGTCACTGCTGTCTATTGCTCTTGCATCCTGTTTCAGTGCGCGGGTGAAAAAACTGTTAAAGGTTTCATAATCGGACGGATTGCTTTTTTCGGCAATTTCCATATTAACGCCGTAATGTCTGATAAACCGTTTGATAACAAAAGTCGTGAACCATCCCAGCTGTTTGTCGGCAAGAACCCCCACAGCTTTTGTAATCAGGTGCTTTGGTGCAGTATGCTGAAAAAGTAGAAAAACATATTCCGAAAACTTGGACATAGTAGAAATTCCGGTAATTAATGAAATACTAGGCAGATGTCAAAAATTCTGCCGCTGGTAGCAAGCAATACAGTGAGATTCTACCACAGTGCGTGATGTTTCAGAAATTGATTGAATCTAGATGATGTAAAATCACGGCAGCGGGACTTCTTTCCTTTTTTTGTTTTTGGTACTGTAATTTTTATTTCGGTCTGTATTTGCCCGTCTTGTTTTGTTTTTCCTTTCCAGAAGATCCAAAGTTGCTCTTATCTGAGTGTAATTGTCATATCTTTCCCGGTTTATCTTGCCTTCCTGCACAGCTTGTCTTATGCTGCAGCCTGCTTCTGAAAGGTGCTGGCAGTCCTTGTATTTGCAAGTTCCGATATATGGAATAAATTCCCTGTAGCCTCTGATAATATAGTCAGGTGTCAGATGCCACAGTCCTAGTTCTCTTACTCCGGGAGAATCAAGAATAATTCCTTTTTCACCGAAATGGAAAAGCCGGGTACATGTGGTTGTATGCTGTCCAAGTCCTGAATTTTCTGAAATACTGCAGGTGGCCGCCATATCATTTTCCATAAGAGCATTCAGCAGTGATGATTTGCCGACTCCGGACTGTCCTGCAAGTATTATGCTTGAGCTGGAGATCCTGTTTTTAAGCTCGTCGATTCCTGATTTTGTTTTTGTGCTCGTATAAAAAATTTCGTATCCAAGATCGCAGTAGAAATTAAGTCTTTTTTTCAGACGGTTTTGCTCTTCGGTATCAAGCATATCGATCTTATTAATCACAATCAGTGGTGTTATCTGTGCATGGTGGCATGATATAAGGTAGCGATCTATGATATTGGTGGAAAGTTCCGGGATAATAGACGCAACTACTGCAACGCAGTCTATATTGGCGGCAACAGGTTTCAGACCGTCGTAAAAATCCGGACGGAGAAGTTCACTGCGGCGATCAAGAACAGCCTCGACAATACCGTTATTTTCATAAGAACCCTGATCCTCAAACCACAAAACCTCGTCACCGGAAACAAGAGAAGATACAGTTCTTCTTATGGTGCAGCGGTGAACCTTTCTATCATCGTCTTCGATATCAGCCTGACTGCCGTAGCGACATATAACGATGCCTTTTTTCAGAGCTCCCGGTTCTATGTCAAATTGTTCAAGGGTTTTCCTTTTGTTTGTTATTATTCTGTTTTCCTGCTGTCTGCTGAGTTTTTTGGTCATACTTAAAGTTGATTCTGTTGAATTATCCGGATTGCATTGAAAATTTAGCACATGGTCTTAAATCAAATATTTATAGTCAGACCCGAGAAAGATTATATCATCTAAAAGATGGTCATTCTCATTCAAGTTTCGTTAAACTTAACTTATCGGGTGTATTTTCTAAGTAATTGATTTTTTCTAAAATTCGATTTTCAATTATTGATTAAAATTTTCACAAACCCTGGAACTACCGCAATCTCCCTTATTCTATGGTTGTTTCTTTTCAAATCATATCAAAATTAATTTATTTCACCTATTTTTGGAAAAAATCCGATTAAACTGATCCAGTTTTCAAGTACTTGTTTCTGACAGATTTAATAACAAGAGGGTGATTTAAGATCAAATAAAAAGGCTCTCTACACTCAGCAGAACAACTTTACGGTCGATGATTTGTCTGTACTTATTAACCCGGAGTTAAAAACACCAGTGTCAGAGTTAAGTTGAAGAGAACTGTACAGATAGAAACTAGTTTTGAAGTATATGCAGTCATTTCTGTCCTGATGCGGTTTAAGTAAAAGATTCACAAATTTTAGGACTATACCCACATTATTCTCTATGATTGAATAAAATTTAAACAATTCTAAATTGTAGATAATGCCCATAACTAAAGGGCAGTCTTTGGTGGTCTGCCACGTCTTT
>JAEEOK010000049.1 GCA_016284235.1 Succinivibrionaceae bacterium | reverse complement strand
GTATATTATACTACCGTTGCATTTGTCGCACAATATAAATAAATTTATTTTTACTAAAAAGTATATCCTAACTATTTGAACTTTAAGATTTTTTCAGATTAGATTTGATCGTGTAGGTGTAAAACCCAGGTGAATCTTTTATTTAATCATGGATCAACAAACGGCAGTAGAAACTTTTTGGTGAAGGATGTAATAAAACAACCGTTTTTTGCTTAAAAAACAATCGGATTTCAGATGTGGGAATAACCGATACTAGCTGCGGTATGTCGACTATTGTCCGGTGATTTGAACAGAAGTAATAAGGTATGCTGTATATCCTACATAGCATCCTGTAAAAACAATCCCTTCCCAGCGGCATAAAAGTCCGTTTCCCTGCAATTTATCTGATTTCTTTGCTGTATAACTGAAAATTATAAGAAGAAGAGTAAGTATCAGAACTACGCTGATGTCTCTGTACAGTATTGCAGGTTCTGCATTTATTTCCTTAATTGATCCGGCAAGGCCGACAACAGCCAGTGTGTTGAACATGTTTGAGCCGACAACGTTACCTATGGCCATATCGTTGTTTCCTTTGATTGCAGCAGTGACGGACGAGGCAAGTTCAGGAAGTGAAGTTCCTATTGCAACTATGGTCAGCCCTATTACCAGGTCGCTGACATTGAGAATTTTAGCGATTTCTACAGCTCCCCAAACCAGAAGTTTGGAACTGGCGACAAGAATTGCCAGACCGATTAGAAGCTTAATGATTTCACGCCATATGACTATTGTTTTTTCGTCATCCGTCTTTTCTTTTTCATCCGGTTTTTTTTGGCCTGTTTTAAAGGAATAGATTATGACTGCGAAAAAAATAGTGAGAAGTATGCTCGCATCGATTCTTGATATCGAGTAATTCCAAAGAAGAACAAATGAAAGTAGTGTAACAGCAAAAAGTCTTAACATTTCCCCCTTTATAATTTTATGCTGAACAATTACAGGCGAGATGATTGTTGTTACACCGAGAATAAGTGCTATGTTCGCAATGTTTGATCCGTATGCATTGCCAAGGGCGAGAGCGCCGTTTCCATTGAGTGATGCACTGGCGGATACAAGCAGTTCAGGAGCTGAGGTGCCAAAACCAAGAATCAGCATACCGATTAGAAATTCCGACATTCCGAAATATTTTGCAGTGCCGGATGCTCCTTCAACAAAAAGATCCGCACTTTTGATTAGAGCTCCAATTCCTATGATTATAGCTAAAATAGCATACAACATTTTCAGATCCTGTTTCTAAGGGGGATAGTATTTTATTCCTGCGTGTTTTCAGCTTCGCATAACGCGTATTTTATCACAGATGAATAAATACCTTTCTTTGTAGTTGTGCAAGAGGTTAAAATCTGGAATCAATCCCATTTGAAAGATCTGATGTAAATTGACAGTTTAAGATATTAAAGATAACCATGAGCAAAACAAAGGTCGCTTTTGTCTGCAATTCCTGCGGTGCAGAATTCAATAAATGGCAGGGTCAGTGTACTGAGTGCGGTGAGTGGAATACCATAACAGAGTTCAGACTTCCCAAGGAGCCTTCAAGAAATTCCGGCTCTATCACGTCCCGCAGTCAGGATAGACTCGGATTTGCGGGTGCTCTCACTTCAAAAATTCAGAAACTGAGTGAAATCAGTACTCAGCAGCAATACCGGTTCAGTACCACTTTCAGGGAATTTGACAGAGTCCTTGGCGGTGGCATCATACCTGGAGCCGCCATGATTGTCGGAGGACATCCGGGTGCAGGTAAAAGCACGCTTCTGCTTCAGACAATGTGCCGTCTTTCGCTGAATTATAATGTACTTTATGTAACAGGTGAGGAATCACTGCAGCAGGTTGCCCTGCGCGCTCAGCGTCTTCAGCTTCCTGTTGACAGGCTTAATGTCGTTTCTGAAACGTCCATTGAGAATATTTGTGCCTTTATTGAGAATCTCAAGCCTCAGATAGTCGTTATTGATTCCATTCAGGTTATGCATCTTGATGATATCTCCTCGGCACCGGGCTCGGTATCACAGGTAAGAGAATGTGCAGCTGTGCTTACAAGAGTGGCAAAGACTAAGGAAATAGCATGTTTCCTGGTTGGTCACGTAACCAAGGATGGTACATTGGCCGGTCCAAAGGTTCTCGAGCATTGCGTTGACTGTTCAATTTTGCTTGAGGGCGACAGTGATTCCAGGTTCAGAACACTCCGTTGCCTGAAAAACCGTTTTGGTGCTGTAAATGAAATCGGAGTTTTTGCAATGACAGGAACCGGAATGAGAGAGGTCAGCAATCCGTCGGCGATATTTCTGAATCGTTCTCAGGATATAAGCTCCGGCTCCTGTGTTATGGCGATCTGGGAGGGTACAAGACCTATGCTGATAGAACTTCAGGCTCTTGCAGATTCCACCAAATCCAGTAATCCCCGCCGTCTCACAGTTGGCACCGACAGTAGCCGTCTTGCCATGCTTCTGGCTGTTCTTCACCGTCATGCCGGCGTCAGTATGAATGATCAGGATGTTTTTATCAATGTAGTAGGCGGAGTTAAGGTTGAAGAAACCAGTGCAGATCTGCCGCTGCTGGCAGCTCTTGTTTCCAGTTACCGGGATCATCCGATAGCAAGAGATATGATTTGTTTTGGTGAAGTCGGTTTATCAGGTGAAATCAGACCTGTTCCGTCCGGACAGGAGAGGCTTGCAGAAGCGGCAAAGCACGGATTCAAAAGGGCCGTTATTCCAAAGGATAACGCTCCATCGGCCAGTCATGCAATTCCGGGGATGGAAATCATACCCGTCACAAGAGTATCGCAGCTGGTTGATCTGATCTGAGTCTGTACGGCAAACAAGAAGGGATATATGCCTAGACATATATCCCCATACAACAAGGAGGTGTAAACTATGAAACATACTTAGACTCTGAACAGTTCATGATTTTTCGCTGTCCGTAGAGTTGGGGTATTTCTCTTCATCAATGTCAGAGAGATTTTTAAGATCTCTGCTCAAAACGAATTCACTTTCATCAGAGTTCAGTTCAATCAGGCGTTTAAGGTGAGTCATGCTTTCAATGTCAATCTGCATACATTCAAGGCCCATAGTTTTGCCGTTGGCATATACCACTCTGCAGTCCATGAATATGCTTGTTTCCGGAAGAAGCACGATTTCCAGAACTACATTTCTTTGCAGTGTCGCCATATAGTTCTCAGGCTGATCCACCAGTGCACCCTTCAATGAAAGATCCCTTACGCGTGTCGGCCAGGATACATTGTCATCTGATATGCGGGCGAAGGATTCAAAGAAAACGCGCTTGAATCGGCGTCTGTCATTAATCATGTGCGGAAACCTTACTTTTTCTTCTCTTGCGGAGTTGATACCTGCATAAGATCATCCATCATCTGGAGAACCACAACAAGTCGATCTTCAAGGGTGAACCTGGTTTCAAGAATCTGACCTATTTTTCCGAGATCCGCCTTGATTTCATTTAAATCTTCAGAGGTCGGACGGTCTGCCTCATTACCGTATTTATCATCAAAACAAAGAATCTGCTCTGTATTGTTTAATATCTTTGGTATTATTTTCTTTGCTATGGTCAGACGTTTGCCTGACATTGTTTCCATTATCTGGACAATCCGGGGATAAATATCGAAATGACCGCGGGATGTATAATCTATAAGAGTCTGACAGAAGTCTGATATTTTGTCTTTCGGAGGATATTCCTGCTGTGTTCCCTCGACTATCGGATCAAGCAGGGTACAGTACTTCAGCAGGAGTGCCTCTCTTGCGTCTAGCATCATGCTGATTTTTTCCAATTTGCCGGCATTAAGTTGTCGTGTCTTGTTGAGCTTTGTTAGTGCGTATTCTGTAAACATGGAACCTCCGCAGGCAACATTTCTATCATCGCTACCATTTAACCGTATATATCAGTTTATTTCCAGTACAGATCTTTGATCATGCTATGCTGATCTATTTTTAAATTTCAATAATGTTAGGTTATCCACAAATAATCAAATTTTTTTTCTTAACAGAATAAATTAAATTTGGTAGTGCTAAAAATTTTTTTTGATGTGTCCGTCTGAATAGCTGTTTTGCCGACAGGTTAACAACTTCTTCATTTATGGTACAATGACAGGATATGTTGGCTCTGCATAATTATGCCGTTATGAAGGATGCTGTTTTCCATATTGGGGCAGGCGATTCTCGCTCTCGGAAGTGGTGCGGAAAGGTTGCTGTTTCGTTACGGCCGGTCCTTAAGTTTTTATTATGCAGCGGTGCAGATAAATATACTGTGATTTTTTGAAGCAAGAAAGGATTATTCAGTGAAAGTTTCTTATATAGCTTTGTTGCTGGCTTTATGTCTGCCTTTTTCTGTTATGGCGGAAGGTGAAAATAAGGATGTCAAGTCTCCTGAAGCAGGGGCAAAGACTGGAAATGAAAGTTCTGCTCCGTCGTCAAGACCTGGTAAGATCATGTATGTGACGGATAGTGCCTTTTACTATCTTCGCAGTTCTCCAAAGCACAGTGTTGCCCAGAAGGGCAGTGTGAATTCTGGTGATCCTGTAAAGGTTCTTGATGAATCAAACGGCTTCAGTCTGATAGAGGATCTCAAAGGTCGTCAGAAGTGGATTGAAACAAAGAATCTTCAGGCACATGAAAGCTACAAGGTCCAGGTTGCAAGTCTGCAGAAGTTAAACAGCGAGCTGAATGAAAAACTTGCCAATATTGATTCTGAGCAGGCAAGAGAATTGAGGGCACTTAAGAGCAAGTACAGTTCTCTTTACGAAGACAATAAGAATGCCCGTGCCACCATTCAGGAGCAGCAGAAGAAGATTACAGCTCTTGAAGAGGAAAATGCAGAACTGACGAACCAGGTTGAAAATTCTGAACAGCAGGTTCAGACCCACTGGGCAAAGGTCGGGGCGACTCTTATCGGAATAGGTGTCATTCTAGGTTTGATTCTTGTCTATATTCCAAAGCCACATCGCCGTAGAAAGGATATCTGGTAATTATGGATGAAAAGGAAAAGTATCCTGCATGGTGGGATATACGGTATCTTCCGATACGTACTGTATTTGTTCTGCTTCGCATTATAGTTCTCCTGCCGTTGCCTGTTATCTATCTTCTCGGTGATATTATCGGGCTGATTATGCTTCTTGTTCTCCGCAGACGCTACGGTATCGCCAAAAGGAACCTTGAACTGTGCTATCCGGAAAAATCTGCGGGTGAAATAAAGGTTCTGCTAAGACGGAATTTCATGTCTATGGGCAGGGCGGTTTTTGAAACCGGAATGGCGTGGTACTGGTCTGATGAACGGATACGGCGTCATATGGAGGTTTCTGATGAAAGCATCAGAAATATCATGGATAATGCATCTCATGGCCAGCTGGTGCTGACCTGTCATTTTCTTGATCTTGAAATGCAGGCTCGAATGTATGGAATGTTTCATCCTGGTGTAGGTGTTTACAAACCTAATCGCAATCCTGTCATAGAGCGCAAGCAGACGGAGGGTCGTACCCGTACAAATAAATATATGGTAAGTCATCGCAATGTTAGAGGTATTATAAAAGCTCTTAAGGATGGCAATCCGATATGGTATGCAGCTGACCAGGATTACCGTACCCATAGTCGTGTTTTTGTTCCTTTTATGGCTGTACCGGATTGTCCGACTGTTACAGCACCGTCGACATTTGCCAGAATAAAAAATGTTGTCAGCATTCCGAGTTACGCAATTCGTATTCCCGGCGGTAAGTACCGTTTGGTTGTTCTTCCAAAATTGAATGATTATCCGACAGGCGATCTTGAAAAGGATGCATCCACGTACAATAAGGTTATCGCAGATGCAGTAAATGAGGCTCCGGAGCAGTATATGTGGGTTCATTGCCGGTTTAAAACCAGACCTCATGAGACAGATCCGAGTTACTATGACAGTGATGCAGATAATCTGCACAGAAAAAAATAGGATTCAACTATGAAGATGAATATTCCCGACTATTCAAAAGCCAAGGTTCTGGTTATCGGCGATCTTATGCTTGACAGTTATTTTTCGGGACCGGCAAGCCGCATTTCGCCGGAGGCGCCTGTTCCCATTGTAAGAGTTCAGAAAAAGGAATCCAGACCGGGCGGTGCTGCCAACGTTGCGTTAAACATAGCAAGCCTGGGCGGTGAATGCACTCTTGTCGGATATGTCGGGATTGATCGCGAAGGCAGCGAGCTTACGTCAATGCTGGTTGAGAAGGGAGTTTTTTGCCGTTTTATTCAGATCCAGGATTATCCTACTATAACTAAAACAAGGGTTCTCAGCCGTCATCAGCAGCTTATAAGACTTGATTTTGAACAGAATTTTACCGATGTCGAGCCATCAAATCTGATGGCTGTGGTCAGGGATTGTATCAATGAGTATCAGGTTATAGTTCTTTCTGATTACGGTAAGGGGGTTTTAAAGCACGCCCAGGATATCTTAAAAATCGCAAAGTCACTCGGAAAGATTGTGCTGATTGATCCTAAAGGTACCGATTTTGAGCGCTATGACGGTGCAACAGTTATAACTCCGAATATGTCTGAATTTGAGGCTGTTGCAGGTACAGTTTCTGATGAAGCTGATCTGGCATCCCGAGCAAGAGATATGATGTCAAGATATCACCTGTCTAATTTGCTTGTGACCAGATCGGAAAAGGGCATGTCACTCTTTTCATCCGGTGAGGAGGATTTTCATCTTCCGACCAATGCCCGTGAGGTATATGATGTAACTGGTGCCGGTGATACTGTTATTGCTGTTCTTGCGGCCTCGCTTGCAACAGGTCGATCATTTAAAGAGTCCTGTGCATTGTCCAATGTGGCAGCGGGGATTGTAGTAGGTAAACTCGGTACATCAACTGTATCGGTTCCGGAGCTTGTTGCCGAACTTGGTGACGAGCAAGATAAGGATTTAGGAGTTGTATCTGAAGCTGAACTAAAAGCAATTGTCGCTAAAGCTAAGTCTCGCGGTGAAGTAATTGTTATGACCAACGGCTGCTTCGACATACTCCATTCTGGTCATTGCCAGTATCTTAGACAGGCAAGAGCGCTTGGCGACAGGTTGATTGTGGCTGTTAATACTGATGAGTCAGTCAGGGGATTGAAGGGTGACGAAAGACCTGTAAACAGCCTTAAGGAGCGTATGGAGGTTCTGGCATCTCTGGGCTGTGTCGACTGGGTTGTTTCTTTTGAGGAGAATACTCCGCGCCGGCTTATTTCTGAGATTTTGCCTGATATTCTTGTCAAGGGCGGCGATTATAAGGTTGAAGAGATAGCAGGATCGAAAGAGGTTATCGCTAATGGCGGCAGGGTAGAGATCCTTCCTTTTAAGGAAGGGTGCTCAACTACAGGAATAATAAAAAAAATTAGAAATTTGTGATCCTGAATTAAAGCTGTCTTTGCTTTGAATAAGCCGTTTGTACGTGTCTGAAATTATCTGATAAAACCATAAGCGGAGCCGTCGGGCTCTGTTTTTGGTTTTGGGATTTTCTTTATGTCCGTGCAGCAAAATGACTCTGCAAAACAAACTGGACGCGTTTTTAAGGACGATGATTAGATTAATAATTTGAACCGTACGGCATTAGAGTCGAAATTATCAGTTGAAAATTCAAACATGGCAGCTTTTTAAACGATTCAGGGGAGTCGAAACTCCCCTGATATAATTTTTACTGCCGTTTAAATGACTACCATTCCTTTGAGATACGATCCAGCATGAGAATCATGGCAACTCCGAGACCGTCGTTGCCGAAAAAATTCTTAATATCAACTATATCTTCAACCGTTGATGCGTAATAATGCTTTTCTTCGTCGTCTATCAGAGTCATGCGCTGGCATACGAATTTGTCATTCTTGGTCTTAAAAAGCTTAAGATATCCGATACGACGATTATCATGTCTTGTATCGCGTTCCTCTACATTACAAATCTGCCATCCGGTAAGAGTAATATCCCGACCCCCGTCTCTTTGAACAGTTTCTGCTTTGGGCGTATTATATATGCTGGAACACAGATCCATTCTTTCTTTTATCATAGCGTTTCGGTGATCTTCTTCTGTCACCTTGTGGAGCGGATCGACCGGCGTACTTACGCTCTTAAAAATTTTATCAAAAAAACCCATCTCTTATCCTCTTTGCTTAATTTTTGATTATATTATTATGTTGGTATCGTAGAATAATCAAAAATTCTTTAGTTATATTCGGTCATTATAGTGTTTTTTTTTATTCAATAAATAGATCAATTTAAAAAAAAAGAAATTAAGCTGTAATGAGGGCAGCATCAGCTACTTTTCTCATTATCTCAGTACCGCAGAGATTTGCTATTATAGCTAGAGCAAATGCATTGGTGTATGCAGGTCCCTGTGCTGTTATCAGGTGTTCATTAGAATCAACGCAGACTTTCTGATCTACATAGGTTGCGGTCTTGAAGCACCCTTCGGTACCTGGATATCCTGTAACTTTTGCTTCACCGGTTAGGTTGTGAGTGCCGAGCACATATCCAGGAGCTGCGCATATTGCAGCGATCCATTTGCCTGACTTTTTCTGCCTTCTGAGCATTTCGATGAGAATGTTGCAGTCTCTCAGATGTTCAGCACCAGGCAGTCCTCCGGGAAGAACAATAACATCAAAGTCCTCTGTTACCTTCTGACTTAGTGTGCAGTTTGCAATAAACTTCAGTTTGTGGGCGGCTGTTACAACAACATCAGACTCATCAACAGCGGCAAGTGTAGTCACGATCCCGGCACGTGTTAAAAGATCATACGTTGCAAGCGTTTCTATTTCCTCGCAGCCGTTGGCTACGGCAATGATAGCTCTAGTCATTTGTTTTCCTCCAATGCTTTTACCTGAGAATATATTTTTTTGAGAAGCGGTACTGCAATATTGTACTCCTCAGCCTGATTAATCACATATCCCGCTATGCAGTCAATTTCTGTTTTTCTTCCGTAGGTTATATCTGAAAGCATGGATGACTGATTATTTGCTGTTTTGCGGATTATGTTCCAAATGTAAATTTCCAATTCATCGATGTCAATACTGCAGTCAATACATCTGATTACATTATATATTTCCAGTATAATGTTTTTCACTAAGTCTTTGTAGGAAATTAGTGCTCCGTTATTTTTTTTCAGTATCGCAGTCAGAGGATTTATTACGGAGTTGGCAGCAAGTTTCATCAGCATCATTTTTTTTATCTCCGTTGTTCTTATCCACGGCAGATGATCTGTGCTCATGCTGCTGAGATCTTCAAACGCATTGTAAAAAATCGCGCCTGAACCTGCATGCACGGTAATATTATCCGTCCGGTATGCTCCGGCTTCTATTGAAGCCGGTATGATCTGATTGTCCGGAAGCAGAGTTCCTACTGTTTCGCAGTTTCCCATTCCGTTCTGAAGAACAACAATGGGAACAGAACTGGAAATCCTGCCTCGAAGTTCGCTGATTACGGTTTTGTTAAGGTAGCTTTTAAGTGTAAGAATGTACAGATCCTCTGTTTCTGAAGAGTCTTTATGCCTAACAGTGCATTCATACTCGTCTGTTCCGTATCTGTAGATGAAGTTTTCTGTATGCTGTTTGTTCACTCTGCTGTCAAGGAACCGGCATGATATTCCTTTTTTTATGATATTTGCTGCTACCAGGCGTCCAATTGCGCCAAGTCCGATTATTGTTACGTTTCTTATCATGCTTTTATGTTCTGTTTTTCTTAAAATTATGGAGAAGATTGCTTCATAGTCTGTCTTTAGTTTAAATTGTACATTATTTTTTTTCGGATCATGCTAAAGAAAGGTACAGGTTCATTGATTTTATTACTGTTTCTGAAAATTCTATTTGTGAGGTCGCATAAGTATAAGATACTGCCGGTAAGTAGTGCGAATGTGGTTGAATGTGCAGAATGAACGGATGGTGCAGAGCAGACATGAAGCAGAATGATCTTGAATTATTACTTGTTTAAAACCGGAGCTGCTTGATCTGCCGGTAGTTTTCCTGCGTTCTGCTGAACAGTGTCTGCCGATCATAATGACGTTTTTGTCACAATTTTTTAAGAAAGTGATGTTTTTTTAGTCAATATTTGGATTTTGAGGGATGGCTTGAAATATGGCAATCTGATTTCATGGTATAATTAAAACTGCTGGGAGTCTCATAACAGTTGGGATTTTCCTTGAAACATTGAAGCCCTGGAAACTGTAGATGCGAAGACTTTTGCTGGGTTCGTGAAGTTTTCGGGGACGTTTTTATTTACGGCTGCTGTAAAAAAGTTTTGGCACAGCCTGACAACAGTGTTTCTTGTTTCATTTGGTGCGATCTGTTTACGGGTGGGTATGGAATTTAATATCGGTGATGCAGAGGTTGTAAATAGAGAAAACTGCTACAGCGGTTTTTTCAAAATTGATCGCTATACTGTAAGACATCGTCTTTATGACGGAACCATGTCGGGAGAATTCACCCGTGAACTGTTTGAACGTGGACATGCGTCTGCCGTTTTGCTGTATGATCCGTCGGCTGATGCAGTGGTTATGATTGAGCAGTTCAGAATAGGTGCTCTTGCCGCTGAAATGAATCCGTGGCTTTATGAGATCGTGGCAGGGATTAATGAGCCGGGGGAGAAACCGGAGGATGTTGTGGTTCGTGAATCACTGGAGGAAGCAGGAGTATCTGTGGATAATCTGCGGTTTGTTTCTCATTATCTGGTAAGTCCCGGCGGAACATCAGAAACCATATATCTTTACATAGGAATAGTTGACAGCTCCACAGCAGGAGGAATTCACGGACTTGCTGATGAGAATGAGAATATAAAGGTACATGTAATTCCATTCAGTGAGGTTTTGGCAATGGCTGATGATGGCAGAATTTGTAATGCCACTGCATTGATAGCAGTCTACTATCTGGCATCTCACCTTGATATTTTCAGAAAGCAGGTAAAATCCAAATGAGGGAAACAGCCAGTGTGAAATCGGCTGATTCTGATATCGTGAAGATAGTTCAGCTGACTGATTTGCATATATTCGACGATCCCAACGGTACGCTGCTTGGTGTCGTTACGGCTGACAGTTTTCAAGCTGTTTTGAATGAAATTTCTGCTATGACCGGTGACAATGAACCGGATCTTATCCTTGTTACCGGAGATATTTCACAGGATTATTCAGAGGGTTCCTATCGTCGTTTTGCATCTATGATGCGTCAGGTGGAAAAGCCGATGTTCTGGCTGCCGGGTAATCATGACGACGGTCCTTTGATGTACAGAATTTTTCCGGATCTGGGTCTTTCAATTGCAAGACAGATTTTCTGTAACAACTGGCAGATTGTGATGCTTAATACCCAGGTTTACAGCAATCCGTGCGGTTACCTTCCTGCTGATCAGTTTGAATTTCTGACTCAGTGTCTGGAGAGTCACCGCGACATGAATACATTGATATGCATTCATCATAATACCTTCCGCGTGAACAGCGCGTGGCTTGATCAGCATTACCTAAAGAATGCGGATGAGCTTACCGGGGTACTTCATCATTATCCGAATGTTCGCTGCGTTTTATGCGGTCATGTTCATCAGGTCACGGATGTCGTTCACGATCATATTCGCTATATTTCCTCTCCGGCCACCAGCATTCAGTTTCTTCCTGACAGTGACTCTTTCGGGCTTGACAGTGCCGAACCGGGATGGAGGGAACTTACTCTTCATAGAGACGGATCTTTCGAGACAACTGTTAAACGTCTTCATTCAGGACTATATGTTCCTGATTATGCCTCTTTAGGTTATTGATAACTTTGCTGAAAATCATACTTGTTTTGAGCCCGGCATAAAATAAAGATTTTGAAAAGAATCTTCAGTTAGGTCTGTAAATAGTTATAAAAGGATTTTTATGAATGAAACTTTGATATATCTTCACGGATTTCTTTCTGGAGGAAACGCGGTGAAGGCTTGTATTTTCAGGGATTATCTCAAGTCGTCCTATCCTGATGTTGAACTTCTGTCTCCGAATATAGATAATGATCCTCTCAAAGCATTTGAATCCATAAAAGATTTTCTTAAGGACAAAAATAAGCCTTCCGGAGTTGTAGGAAGTTCGTTGGGAGGTTTTTGGGCCAGAATGCTGGCAAGGGATCTTGATATACCCGCCGTGCTTCTTAATCCTGTAGTAAGAGCTGATAAACTGCTGGAATCGCGTCTTGGCCGGCATGTAAATAACTCTACAGGAGAGGTTTTTACTCTTACCGAGGAAACGGTTGCCGGTATTCATGGTGCTGAAGCTGAACGCGATGATAAGGATGTCAGACTTTTAAGAGTTTATCTTGGAACTTCAGACGAGGTGCTGGATTATACTGTGGCTCAGCAGTTTTTTGCAGGATGCGATATCAGACTTCTTCACGGAGAGACTCATAGGATTTTCGGATTTGCAGATCTCTGCCCTGAAATAGCCTCATATCTTCTGGGTAGATAGATTCTGTCTGGTGCGATGTTGAATACTGCACCGGCTTTGTTGATATTTAAGGGGTCTTTCAAGACTCCGTTTTATTGTATGGACACATAAGAATGCATTTACGGGGTGCATAAGAATTTTAGGTGGTGTAATGGCTGAGGAAAAAGAATATAACGCCGAAAATATTGTGGTTCTTAAAGGACTGGATCCGGTCCGCTGCCGACCAGGAATGTATACGGATACGACTAGACCGAATCACCTGGCACAGGAAGTTATAGATAATTCTGTGGATGAGGCTCTTGCAGGTTATGCCAGCAAAATTTCGGTAACTTTGCATGAAGATAATTCACTTGAGGTGGAGGATAACGGTCGCGGAATGCCGGTTGATATACATCCTGAGGAAAAGGTTTCCGGTGTAGAACTCATATTCTGCCGTCTTCATGCCGGCGGTAAATTCAATCAGCAGAGTTATAAATTTTCAGGAGGTCTTCACGGTGTCGGCGTCTCTGTTGTAAATGCACTCTCTACTAGAGTGGAAGCTGTTATCAGACGCGACGGAACAGTATATTCCATTGCATTCAATAACGGTGAAAAGACAGAGGAACTGAAGAAAATCGGTACATGCGGCAAAAACAACAGGGGTACCAATGTTCGTTTCTGGCCTGATGAAAGATATTTTGACAGTGTTCATTTCAATGTGCAGAGTCTTAAGCATGTCCTTAAGGCAAAGGCTGTTCTCTGTCCCAATCTGGTAATAAGTTTTGAAAACAAGATTACCGGTGAAACGGAAACATGGTGCTTTAAGGACGGTCTATGTGACTATCTTACTGAAGCGGTCAAAGATATGCTTTCCTATCCCCAGACTCCTTTCTGCGGAAAGGTTAAGCAGGAGACAACTGAAGTGGAGTGGGCAGTGTCATGGCTCCCGGAGGATAATGTTAGCGTCACGGAATCCTACGTTAACCTTATTCCGACGATTCTGGGCGGTACTCATGTGAACGGTTTCAGACAGGGCCTTACTGATGCAATAAGAGAATTCTGCGAATTTCAGAATATGCTTCCGAAAAACCTGAAGCTGCTTCCGGATGATGTCTGCAATCATTGCACGTATATCCTTTCGGTAAAAATGACAGATCCTCAGTTTTCCGGTCAGACAAAGGAAAAACTTTCATCGCGTGAATGTGCTGGTGTAGTACTTAGCGTAGTAAAGGATTCTTTCACCCTCTGGCTCAATGCCAATCCTGAGCAGGGAAGACTGATTGCAGATTTTTGCGTGACTTCCGCGCAGAAACGTGTACAGAGTGCAAAGACTGTAATCCGAAAAAAAGCAACGCGAGGTCCAATTCTTCCGGAAAAACTTAAAGACTGCTACGGTGAAGATCCCATTCATTCGGAACTGTTTCTGGTTGAGGGTAATTCCGCCGGAGGATCCGCCAATCAGGCCCGAAACAGCCAGAATCAGGCAATATTGCCGTTAAGAGGTAAAATTCTTAATACGTGGGATAAAGAGCAGGATGACTTTTTAAAGTCTGAAATCATCAAAGATATAGTTGAGGTGCTTGGAGTTGATCCAGGATCTGACAATCTGGATTCTCTCCGTTATGGCAAGGTATGTATTCTGGCGGATGCTGATTCTGATGGCCTGCATATTGCCACATTACTGTGCGCATTGTTTGTTCGTCATTTCCCGAAACTTGTCAGAGATGGTCATGTTTATGTCGCTATCCCCCCTTTGTTCAGAATTGTTGTTAATACAAAGGGCGGAGAATCATACTATGCTGAGGATGAAGCAGAGAAGGAAAGCATTATTGCCAGTCTGATGAAGAAAAACAAGCGACTGACTGAAAACTCATTCAAAATTACCCGTTTCAAGGGCCTGGGCGAAATGAACAAGGAGCAACTGAGGGAAACTGCTCTTGATCCCAATACGAGAAGACTTGTCAAACTTGTTCTTCCTGATAATGAGCAGGATGCATTCACAGTTATGGACATGATGCTCAATAAATCCAGAGCCGAGGATCGAAAAAACTGGCTTGAAACCAAGGGCAATTTGGCTGAAATAGATTGATATAAACTTAAATTTTTTGGATGGTTTATGAAAACAGTATTTAAGATTGCTACTGGACTTTGCGGCGTAGCGCTGCTGTGCGGAGGCTGGTGCGGATGTGTAGCCTATACAAAACACTGTTTTGAAAAATTTCTTTCTGACTTTAACAAGGCAGCAGATTTTCATCTTCCCGGCGCTGATGTATCAGTGGTTTTAGGTGAGGGAGAGTCTTTGAGTTTTACTGAAAGACGGTATCCGATATCTGTGAAAATTTCTGATTACAGTTTTGATTACAGTCTGCTGATCAGCTTTGGCGCCGTATCATTAAGCGGATCCTTGTCTTTATATGATAATGAAGAAAAGAAGGCGATGAAGACGCTGGACGGCTTGTCTGTCAACTTCAATCGAATTACTGATGACCTGTCAGTTACATACGAAATAGATCCTGGATCGACCGGTGGTTTTTCCTGGTCAAAAGGTAAATTAACGATTCTTGTTGATGATCTTTCCAAATCGAATCCTGACTATGCACGACTTCGGTTTAAACTCGGTGAACTGGCGTATAAAGATATTGACACGGATGTTTCTTTTGAAAAGCTCAAGCTTAAAATTGACACGAACGGAGTTGATTTTCATGCGCGGGCGATTAGATATAAAGAATCAGATTCATTAGTTGAGATAAAAAAATCGCGAGTTTATTTTGATTTTTCAGAGATCGATGAAAAAGGCAGGTTTGATCAGGAAACCAAATTATCATTTGGAAGAGTTCTGTTAAAAAATGCAGTCCGCAGCTTTGATGTTGACGGATTGGATTTTAACGCCGAAACAACTGGCTTAAAGTTGGATGAGACTATGCTTAAGAGCGGAACTTCTCCGTTCTTTGCAATCGGGCGATCTGCTTTGAATAGGGATAATTTTTTGAACTTTTTAGATCATGACACGCGCTTCGCTTATGAATTCGATACTCAGATTAATGATTCAGATGCTGAATTTGAAATTAAAGGATGGTTTGAATGCTCACAGAAGAGTAAAAGTGAATCGGGAACTGATTTTCTTTCATGTCTTAGGGTAAAAGGATATGGTGAGATTGAAAGATCGTTTTTTGATATCCAGGAAATAGCTTTTCTGAAGGAGGCATTTAGAAGTTATGCAAGGGATCCAGAATCAGAGAACTTTAAATATGACATAGTGAAAAACAGCGAAGAACCGAAATTCATCATTAACGGTAAGGAGTTTTTGCTACAGCTACAGTGATTAAGCTTTATGCGTTACTATCGAAGGAACAAGGAAAGGTGTCAAAATAGGTTTATGATACTGTTTATTTTTTTAGTCAGTAATTGCGTATAAAAAAACAAGCTCAAGGAATATTTCTGTCCGAGCCTGTCTGTTTGATACGGTTACTTGTTGATACGGTTACTTGAGGGATGCAATAGTTACATTGTTATCAGCTAAATTGCCGGTCTTATCTTCAATTTGAATCTGAATTCCAAACGTGTCCTTGAAAAGTTTCTCTACATTTCCAACTTTGGAGTTACCATGAATTTCAAAATCACCATTTGTCGGATCTTTGACAGTTTTAATTGAAGCAAGAGTATCAGATTCATCTGCAAAATGATTGCCCTTGTATACTCGAACAGAAACTCCGAACTCAGACTTGAACATTGATTTAAATTTTGCAACCGTTGTTCTTCCGTTTACCTTCATTGTAATATACCTCCGGTATGAATACATTTGTTTGCTAATACCCGTGACTCCCTTAATTTTTTGATTATAAATGCCAAAAAAACAAAGTAGCCACTCCAAAATAACTCTTCTTGAAATCCACTTATCTTAATTATTTAGGATTCTTTATGCATCCTCTGGCTTCAAATTCTTTGTTAAGCTGGGTAAGACTCATATCGTCATATCTGCCACTTGTGTAGTAGCGATTACCATCTTTTTCATTCCAGCCAACCTGACAGCAGATTCCATAAATTTTGTAGAAATTTTGCTCAATGTTCTTAACGAGAGTCCTTCCATGTATGCTGAATTCTCCAGCTGTTTCCTTTTTAGTTCTCACTTCAGAAAGACGCTTACTTGCTTCAAGTGTAGGCCATCTACCACCTAACTTTGTTTTGTTCCAATTTTCTAATGTATAGAAATACAAACAAAGATACGGAAAATTTTCCTGAAACTCTGCATTAATGGTCTTCAGCATTTTTTGACCGGTTATATGTATCTCAGCCACAGATTACTCCTTTGATATTCAAACAAATAACTTAATTTTATGTGTGATTCTGTTTTGCTGGTACTTAAAATACTTTTGCAAAAGTCAGAACTGCATTCTGATGTCTCTTATATATGTCACAGATCATAATTATATTCCAAGATGACAGTAAACCTGTAGCGCAACAAATATTTCAAGTATCTACTTTCATTGGTAGCACATATGTCAAAATATGACTTGATGTAATGCAACAAAAGTCAGTTAGACAATGAACTGTCTAGTAGAATAATCTAAAATTTATTTAAATAATACGATTGATTTCACAAATCACCTTAATCGATATAACAATTTCCAATTTATAGGTAACTTTCCATATATGAATAGAAGCTATCGAAAAGTTTTTATTATTCTGCAGACCTCAATTGTTTCATATCTGTGGTGGAGAGGTGATTATTTTAGCAACATAATCTATTCGACACCTCGAGGCTTAGTGTCTGCCTAAAGGATGTTGCGCCACTGAACATACCGCTCATATCCGTAACATTTGAAGTACTCTTCTAGTTTACAAACGCTAACTCTGATAAATCCAAAGAGGCCAAAGCAGTGAGTCAACATTTTTTTCTAACTTTACTTCGAATTCGATACTTTTGAGTTTTCTTTTCTGGCTCTCCATAAAAATAAGTTGGAAATAATCATTAATCTTATTTCGAAATATCAATAATCTTTAGAAAGAAATATTCATCATCGTTGAATCCATATGCCTTTCTTCTCATCGTTTTGATCTTATTG
>JAEEOK010000048.1 GCA_016284235.1 Succinivibrionaceae bacterium | reverse complement strand
AGCTGGGCATCATAGTCAGTGGATACTCTGCAGTATGCCGCCACTCGCAGTCTGGAGCATTGAACTGACTGATTCTGTTCTATTTTTCTTACTGTTTTCACTGTTCGTCCTCCCTTGTATATAAATCACTCTAACCAACACTTATATCAACTTGTTTTGGAAGTATTTCCTCAAGAAAAGGGTGATACGTCATACGGTTGATGTCTGTGATTTTCTCGTACTCTACGGGGGTGATAAGTCCCTTGGAAAGCAGTAACTCCACTACTCTCTGTGCCTGATGGTACTGGGCGTTGCGGATTATTTCGTCAGTTGTAGGTGCTGTCATTAACTCGTTCATAAATCGTTACCTCCTACAATCTACTGGACGTGAAGGGCGATTTTGAGCGGATTTATTTTTGGGAATGTGGCTGATTGGCTGTTTGGTGAACAACACAATTCATGAATGTGACATGGTTAATAAATTTAGACTTTTTTGTTAAAAAATAGGTGATTTTTCATTATTCTTGTGTTGTGGTATGATAAATATGTTATATACTATATACCGTAAAAGCTAAAATCGCACTACCAAGAATTTTATACCAATCCGGTGCAAGGTGCACTTGTGTCAGTATATTCTTATATGGTACTATACTGTATATGTTATGGTAGTAAGGACAGTAGATATGTGTGAACATCCGGGAAAGATAATAGAGCAAATGCTCAAAAAGACAGGAATGACTAGAAAAGAACTAGCCACCAGAACCGGTGTCACTGAAAAACATATTAACACATTAATTTCAAAAGAAAGAAACATCACCACAAGCTTTGCCAAAAAACTAGGGTATGTCTTTCATGTTGACGAAATTAATTCTGATGAGCCGAAAGATAAGGCAAGATATTGGCAAGATCTGCAAAATAAATATGATATTTTCATACTAGAGGAACAGGAAAAAAACAATATTACGACTGAAGAAATCAGGGCCTTAGATTACTTAGAAGACATTATTAATCATTTGATTCTAATTGGAATGTTAGCTCCAAACTTATCTAACATAGATAAAATTTTAGAGCTAAGAAAGATGCTGAAAATCAGTGATTTAACACTAATTCCCAAACTACCTTGTAAGGGAGCTGCTTTCAGAGCACAACTGGCAACAAACGTAAAGATTGATAGATACGTACTTTTCGGGTGGCAATATCTTTGCGAACTGACAACAGATACAAAGTTCGTTAATTCGGAACTCAGTCTGGATTTACTGAAATTGAAGTTAAATGAAATTAAGCATTTAATGTTCGATGAATTAAAAGATGGATGCCGTAAACTTAAGGAACTTTTAGCTCCTTGCGGAATTGCCTTTAATGTTGTTAAACACTTCAGAGGTGCTCCCGTTCAGGGTTTTATAAAAAAGACAGACGATAATAAACTGATACTCTGTCTGACAATCAGAGGTGGTAGAGCAGATACTTTCTGGTTTACGTTATTCCACGAAATTGCACATATATTCCATAAAGACTATGAAAACCGCTCGGTTGACTTTGATTCATCTGACAGTGAGATTGAGTTCAAAGCAGACAGATGGGCACGAGATTTTTTGATCCCACCAGAGAAGTATAGAGCATTTATTGGTCTGAGGCGAAAGCCGACATGGCAAGAGATAGAATTGTTCGCTCATGATGTTGGAGTACAGCCATACGTTGTGCTAGGACGGCTTCAGAAAGATGAATTTCTGGAGTGGGCAGACTATGCAAGCAAGGTGGTACACTATAAGTGGGCTGAATAAATTGGTAGTAAAGAATATGGAGAATTAACCATGTAGTACATGACGCAAGATCCCGTGACATGGGACGAATGCACAACAAGCGACAGATGTCACCTGTCGCACATTCGAAGCAGTTTGGAAAGCAATGAGTGCTGACACAAACCTTGGACAAGTTCATGTTAGCACACATCACTCTAAAGTCAATTTGTTTTATTGTGATGTTAGTCACTGTAGACTATCTACGCCTATTTTTTCAAGCATTGCATTTCCGAACTCTTTATTTGTTTACAATTTCATAAAAATTAGGAGATTTTATGAATAAAGGATTATCGGAATATGAAAAGTTTAAAATCCTGAGACCGATAGTGGGCGGTTGTGAACTGGATGCTTACCAGCGACCTATTATCAGAAAAATTGATATCGCAGATATTAATTGGAATTGCATTAAAGTAACAAACTTAAAAAATGCTTCAGTTAATACAAATAATAAAAATTCTTTATTGCTGATGTTTAACTATGATAAGGAATTATTGAGATTATGGAACAATCCGTTGAAAAAAGTGTGTCTTTGGCAATCATTTGCAGCAGTATGTTCACCGGATTTTAGTGTTTATCCATCTATGAACATTAATGACATAAGGCATAACATTTATATGTCAAGATGGCTAGGACGAACATGGCAAAATTACGGATGCAAAGTTATACCAACTGTCGCTTGGGCTTTACCAGATACTTATGATTTGTGTTTTGAGGGAATAGAGTACGGTTCTGTAGTTGCAATTTCTACATTAGGATGCCATTCAAATATTGATGCCTTTCTTATGGGGTTTAAACAAATGATGGCAAGAATTAATCCCTCGTTGATTATTGTATATGGGGATATGATAAAAGGTATGTTTGGTACTTTTATCGGCTTTAAGTATGTTGATGGATTTAACAGAAAGTATGAACAAATTTCTTTGTTTAATGAGAAAGTATTCACCATCATGGAGGGAAAGTAAAATGGGTTCAAGAGGCGCTTTTATAGATTTAGAAAGTTTTGATTTTGTTGAAGGTGGTCAGCATTATCATAAAATAGGTGTGTTATCCACAAATCCTAACGTTATCATTGTTTATCAGGATTCTAACAGTGTAAAGGCACCGGAATTTTCTCATACTGCCGGACGTGTATATGCCGTTGTTAAGGACGGGGTGTTAAAACATCTTGCTTATTATGATGAAAAGCATCAACAAGCTGTTAGTATTGACTTTTGTCATCCTCATAAAAAAGTGCAGCCTCATAGGCACGTTCATATGAGTCATAACAAGAATGATCCTGGAATATCACCAACTCCGGAGGAATTAAAATTGGCCAATAGGATTAAAAAGGAGTTTAATTTGAAATGAGAATAAATGAGTATAAATCACTTGATGAGTTTACATCTCAATATGTTGGGGAGTGGGGACCGTCAGATGGTCATTGGTACGGACTTGATTTTTCCTTTCATGGAACAGAATATAGGTTACATACTGGTTCTATGTATAACGAAAAAGATACTATGCTTCCTGATGGAAGGGTGGCGCTTTTTGGACTTTATAGAAAAAGTGAGTGTAATACTGATCCGCAATACGTGCTATTAGGTGAGTACGCCGATATGCATGATTTACTTGAAAGTCGAGTAATTGAAGGAATTCCATTCTCTGATGTCATTATGGATGATTACACCGAATTACTTGGTCAAGATTGATAATTTTCTAGAGCCAGCATACCTTCATCACTACTGGCTCTTTTGTCTATTATTCCCCAAGTTGGCTATTCACCGCTTGAGCTAAATCGCCCAACTTCCCGAATAGCCAGTTTCCCGGACAGGATTTCCTTGCAAACCAGCGGTGAACCGTAAGCAGCATCTCATCCGGTTTTACCGCATAATTTAAAGCCTTATCCTTATCAGCAATCCACACCAATCGTTTCTTGCCATTCCTTCTGCAGATATCAACGCACAGTTCTACCAGTGCGGAATACACCTCCGGCTTCATGGCATAAGGTTCAGTCAGATCTGATGCGCACTCGATGGTGACAGCTCGCTGGTCGTTGTCTCTGGATGATGAACACCAGGAGCGGTTCTGCTCATCAACGCAGAGACCGATTCTGCCATCAGCCCCGATGCAGTAGTTGCAGCTTGCCTGTCTGCTGCTATCCTTAAAGCAGTCGCAGATTCGTTCGACACGCAATTGTCCGACGACTGCATGAGGTGTAATTCTGCTGATGGAGCAGGTTCTCCTACCGGAATGGTTCGGACTCAATTTGGTGTAACTCACTAATGGACTATTTGCCATTTTCACTCTCCTTATTTTCTGATTTATCGTGTAACTGGTTTAAAGCCTTTTTGACCACAGTCGGTATCGGCAGACCGAGGTGTGATGCATTCTCAAGAAGACTGATGCCTTCGTTTGAGAGGTAAAAGAAAATCACTGCGGTTCTGAGTACACTACCGGTCTGAAAGATCCTCGTATCCAGAATGGTGGCGATGCCCACGAGCATAAAGACAATCACCTTACGGCAGATGCCTTTAAAGCCGATGGAGCTTGATAGGTTGTTATCGACAATCCCGCACATAACACCGCTGATGTA
>JAEEOK010000047.1 GCA_016284235.1 Succinivibrionaceae bacterium | reverse complement strand
CAAAAGGAAAAAGGCACAATCACGAAGATCATGCCTTTCTGTTATTAATTATTAAATCAGAATATTACAGAGTGTTTGCTGAGTGCAGATTCTCGAAAGCAATCTGCAGACGTGCAATCTCAGACTCCTGACCCTTACGCAGCCATGCACGTGGATCGTAGTATTTCTTGTTAGGAGCATCAGGACCTTCAGGATTGCCCAGCTGACCCTGCAGATAATCCTGCTTGGCCTTGTAATACTGCAGAATACCGTCCCAGGTAGCCCACTGAGTATCAGTATCGATATTCATCTTTACAACACCGTAGCTGACCGCATCCTCAATATCCTGAGGAGCAGAACCTGAACCGCCGTGGAATACGAAATTAAGAGGCTTTGAACCTTCTGCAAGACCGAGCTTTTCAGAAACATACTTCTGGGAATCACGAAGAATAGCAGGCTTGAGCTTAACATTGCCAGGCTTGTAAACACCATGAACATTACCGAATGAAGCAGCGATAGTAAAGTTAGGGCTGATCTTAATCAGACGCTCATATGCATAGTAAACATCCTCAGGCTGGGTATACAGAGCTGACTCATCCTTTCCGGAATTATCAACACCGTCCTCTTCACCGCCGGTGCAGCCGAGTTCAAGTTCAAGAGTCATATCAATCTTTGACATGCGCTCAAGATACTGACAGCACAGATCAACATTGTCCTTCAGAGATTCTTCTGAAAGGTCAATCATGTGAGAAGAAAACAGAGGAACACCGTGCTCCTTGTAGTACTTCTCGCCTTCATCAAGAAGACCGTCAATCCAAGGAAGAAGTTTCTTGGCACAGTGGTCGGTGTGAACAATAACAGGAACACCGTAAGCTTCTGCTACATTGCGGGCATGAAGCGCACCGCTGATAGAACCGAGGATCTGAGCCTTCTGTCCTTCAAGCTTGAGACCTTTACCGGCAATGAACTGTGCACCGCCGTTAGAGAACTGAACAATAACAGGAGCTTTTGCCTTGGCTGCTGCTTCGATAACAGCGTTGATGGAATCAGTACCTACGCAGTTAACTGCAGGAATAGCAAAACCGTTTTCCTTGGCTACAGCAAAAACTTTACCGAGATCAGCACCAGCGATAACACCAGGCTTTACGACATCAAGAACTTTAGTCATTTAATCACCATATAAATAAAATTAAAAGGAAGGATCATAATGATCCTTCCACACATTCAATTACTTGCTTTCAGCAGCACGCTTCTCAAGAATTTCAACAGCAGGGAGTTTCTTACCCTCAACGAATTCCATAAATGCACCGCCGCCGGTAGAAATATAGGATACCTGATCCTTGATACCGAACTTGTCGATAGCTGCAAGAGTATCACCACCGCCTGCAATGGTAAATGCTTCAGTCTTGGCAATTGCATCTGCAAGAACCTTGGTGCCGGCTGCAAACTTGTCGTTTTCAAACACACCTACAGGGCCGTTCCAGAGTACAGTCTTCGCATTCATGATCACATCTGCGATAGCCTTTGCTGAATCAGGACCGATATCGAGGATCATATCATCCTCTGCAACATCCTTGACGCTCTTGGTTGCAACACCGGTTGTACCTTCGAAATCCTTCGCTACCACAACATCAGTTGTCGGAGGGATAGAAGTCTTAGCAGCAATTTTCTTTGCTTCATCGATAAGATCCGGCTCATAGAGAGACTTACCGACTTTGTTTCCTTCAGCTGCAACAAAGGTATTCGCAATGCCGCCGCCAACAACAAGCTGATCTGCAATGTCAGCAAGAGTGTTCAGAACGGTAAGCTTGGTTGAAACCTTTGAACCGCCGAGAATTGCAACCATTGGACGGGCAGGATTGTCCATTGCCTTGCCAAGAGCCTCAAGCTCTGCAGCAAGCAGAGGACCGGCACATGCAACAGGAGCAAACTGAGCTGCACCGTAGGTGGTACCCTGTGCACGGTGAGCTGTACCGAAAGCATCCATTACAAACACATCACACAATGCAGCGTACTTTCTGGAAAGAGCCTCGTCGTTCTTCTTTTCACCCTTGTTGAAACGGCAGTTTTCAAGAACAACAAGTTCGTTGGCATTAACCTCAACACCATCAAGATAATCCTTGACAAGACGAACAGGGCAGTCAAGGTGATCTTTCAGATAATCAACTACAGGCTTCAGAGAATATGCTTCATCATACTCACCCTCGTTAGGACGACCAAGATGAGAAGTTACCATAACCTTTGCACCCTTCTCAAGAGCAAGCTTAATGGTTGGAAGAGTAGCAACAATACGAGCATCAGAAGTTACTTTGCCTTCCTTAACAGGTACGTTCAAATCAGCACGGATCAGAACTCGCTTGCCAGCAAGATCAAGATCAGCCATTTTCAAAATTTCAGCCATCTAAAAGACCTCTTTATTTACCAATAATAAACATGAAAAAAAATCATTAATATGTGCACATTATAACAGTTTTACAGTTATTTTGGATCCAAAAAAAAACAGAACAGACAGACCCTCATCTTAAGGAACCGCATATCACCTCATTCCGCTGCAGGCACCGACGATAATCATTATAATAAAAAAAGCCAGTATGAATTTCAGTACAGACATCAGCGTCAGACCATCACCGGTACCGCGGTGAATATTGTATTCCGGTATCACTGTGCCTTCGCTTATTCCCTGACTGATGGAATAGTAGCGTCTGTTGCCTTCTGTTCCAAAAACATAATATCTGTCATTCGGAAGTGACAAGGCAAAGCATCCTGCATACATATCAACTGCAGATTTGAGACTTTGGCGGGAAAAGTTCATTTCATACGGAAGTTTGTAGCAGTTGCAGAACATACGATCCATATACTCAGTTTTTGATGTATCCATATACGGCAGTTCAGCAAGTGAAGAACAGTTCTCAAACATCGAAACTGCTTTGACAAGAGAGGATGTGTTAAACGGAGGGACTGTTGTGATACTGCTGCAGCCGAAAAACATCCTTGACATGTCATTTACCCTGGATGTATCAAAAAGAGGGATGCTCTCAAGACTCCAGCAGCCTTCAAACATACCTGCCAGAGATGTCACAGTATCATCAACAGTGACGTTAAAATCAATTCTGTCTAAATTCTGCACAAGAGCATTAAAGAGAACTACACCGGAATATGAGGAAATTCGTACCCTGCCGTATGAGTTTGCAACATTGAGCAATGCTTCACGGATCCGGTATTCCCTGTCAAGATCACTCGCTCCTCCCTGTTTGAGAACAAGTGTCCTGGTGTTGCGCTGCAGAAGCACACAATCGGAAAACACTGTTTCAATATAATCCTCATCCGAGGATGTAATGCCAAAATCAGAATAGGAGGATTCCCCGGGGTACAGGTACTGATCCTCACTGTCAGAGGATGCAAAAATTTCACTCCGGGAGTGTCCTGACAGAAATGCAGGCAGTGTACCTGAAAAAACTATCCTCCCGCAGCCATTCGCAATGCCTCTTATATCCACAGACGGATGAACATTAAACTCAGGTATTGAAGGAAGTTCTCCGCATTCTGAAAACATGAACCTCATACTTTCAACCTTTGAAGTGTCAAAGTTGGGAACAAACTGAAGGGAGATGCAGTCTTTAAACATTTCTGACATGTCTTTCACATGGGAAGTATCAAATTTAGGCAGACTTACCAGACTTTTACACCCGGAAAACATCCGGGACAAATCGGTAACCTCCGGACTCAGACTGATTGCAAAATCAGGCGTTTTTTCTTCATAATCAGAGAAAAAACGCGGCGGAAGCACATTCAGCCTCAGCATGGCAAATTTTTTTCCCGCCATGGCAGTTCTAACCTGACTTAATGTACAGAGCATACTGTCAACAATGAAAACGCCCTTATTCTTAAGATCTGACACTGAATACATTGCACAAAGATCTTCGTACTTTACATCAAAGCGATTTTTAAAAATCAAATCTGTTATTTTCTGATCAAATTTGCGAAAAACGGAGGCAGCATCCTCAGAATAAAGATATCTGCAATTCACAAGCAGCCGATAGTTCTGCCTTAAAAAATCAAAAATTTCACCGTCTGTATTCTGCGAATTGCTCAAATATTCTGAGAGTGCGGAAAAATTTTCAAAACTCCTGCTCCCTGCAAACCTGTACCTGACAAGTATATCGGGATTGCCATTCCACATGAAAAGGCACAGATTAAGTAATGAAACCAGCCCGTTTGATTCCCCTAGGGATGAAATATACCTGCCGACAAGCCCTAGAATTTCTGACTGCTTCGGATCATCACGGCAATACAGAGTAATAACCTCGTAAAGTTCCTCTGCCGGTTCCCTTGCGGCACGGTCGGCATAACTGACAAAAGCCATCAAAGCAACGGCAAACTCCTGCAGATCCTTATAGCAGGCACTGTGCCAGTACAGTTTTCCGCTTCCTCCGGAAAGTTCAAACAGAAGTCTGAAATATGTCAGATCCGATACTCCCGCTTCCTCGCAATCCATAACATGACAGGCCAGTTCCTGTTCACCTTCCCGCTTTAGAAATTCCGAAAGAAGTCCGCGCCCCACATGTTTCATTCCGTCTTTCCAGTTAAGTCCGAAGGCCTCTATGAGCTCTTCAAGATTATCTATCTCTCTGCGGCTGAACTTATAAGAAGAAGAAAAACGGCAGCGGTCTTTTTCAGTACCGGACTTCTGTTTCTCCAAACTGCCGGCATTCTCACCCGGAACAGGAAGATTTTCCCCGTCAAGCCAGTCTGAAACCTCACTGTAGCCCCAGCGTCTGTTGGGATTTGATTCATCATTGCGATAGGTCAGATCCTTGTAGGTAAGTCCGAGAATCAGCGACTTAAGTTCATACGGAAAATCATCACTGAACGGAATTTTCATCAGCGAAGCCGCGGCGGCCATATCATCCCCGCCCGTCTGACTGAACGGATGAACACCGGTAAAAATCTCATACAGTGTAATACCAAAGGAATAGTAGTCTGAATCCTTCAGATAGGTACCGGAAAAAGTCTCGGGCGCACTGTAGCCAAGGGTCATGCCTGTAGCGGTTCTGATAAGAGACACGTCGCCTGCAAGAACGGAGCTGATGCCGAAATCTATAATTCTTACGGTTTTCTCATCATCTGAAAGCATAAGATTGGACGGTTTGATATCCTTGTGAATGATACCTGATTTATGAAGATCATTAAGCCCCTCATTAATTGACGGGATCACCACACTCTTCAAATAATCAAGAGAGAATGTTCTGCCGCCGAGACTGCCTTTTTTAAAATACGGAAGTACGGTTGCCGTAAGTCCGTCCACGCTACCGTAATCGACAACCGATGCTATATAAGGACTTGATATCTCACTCAACTGACGAAGAACATCTGTTTTTATGGCATCAGCACGACGGTATATCTTTACCGCATATTCACGCCTGTTTTTATCTTCACAGATGTAAAGATCCGCCTCACCGGAAAATACATCCATTCTGCTCCTGATGATGTATTTTCCATCCAGAATTTCTCGATCCGTATAATCAGCCGCATTTGATGAATTCTCTCTATTCACCACTGTAGAACGAGACGTTTTTCCTGAATTGATTTTTGTGGTTTTACTCATAAAACGCCAACTTATTCAAAATTTTCACTACTGAACACATATCCTAACACAAACAAAATCAACTCCTTTAAGTTCATCTAAACAAACAATAAAAAAGGGTTTGCAGATCACCATCCGCAAACCCTCAGCATCTATTCAAAAAAGATGTCAGTAATTACTGCTCTTCTCCTGGCTGCTGTTCAGCCTGCTGCTCTTCCTGAGGAACCGCATTCTGAGGCTCTGCCTGTTCTGCAGCCTCTGACGGAGCGTCATTCACGACACCTGTCTCCTGCTCTGCAGGCTGTACTTCTTCACCTTCAGAAACACCGGCATCAGACTCCTGCGGTGCGGCTGCATGCTCCTGGTACTCTGCTGCTGCGGCATCACCGGCAACTTCTGCAGGTGCTTGCGGCTGATCATCATCAGGAGCGGAGAATTCATCACTGTTCTGAATTTCAGAAAGCTTAGCTCTTGTAACCTCGCCAAACGCATCAGGTCCGTGTTCTTCATACATGGCATCCTTGATGGAAAGTCTTATACGACCCTGACGGTCAATTTCAAGAACCTTGACTCTGACCTGATCACCCACCTTGAGATAATCAGTCACATTCTTCACACGCTCAGGAGTAATCTGAGACTTGTGAACCAGACCGTCCTTGCCAGGAAGAATTGTTACAAAGGCTCCGAATTCAGCAGTTCTGCTTACGGTACCGTCATAAATTCTGCCCACCTCAACATCAGAGGTAAGAGAAACAATCTTTCTGATGGCTTCTTCTGCCTTCATACCGTCGGTAGCCGCAATCTTTACAACACCGTCATCACTGATCTCGATAACCGTTCCTGTCTCTTCCTGCAGTGCTCTGATAGTTGCACCGCCCTTTCCGATAACATCCTTGATCTTTTCAGGATTGATATTAATGGAACGAATGCGCGGAGCATAAAGAGATATGTCATCTCTCGGTTTGTCAATACATTTGTTCATAACACCGAGAATATGCATACGAGCCTCATGAGCCTGCTTCAGCGCAGTCTGCATAATCTCCTTGGTTATACCCTCGATCTTTATGTCCATCTGCAGTGCGGTAACACCTTCACTTGTTCCGGCAACCTTGAAGTCCATATCACCAAGATGATCCTCATCTCCAAGAATATCAGTCAGAACAACGTAACGATCACCTTCCTTGACAAGACCCATCGCAATACCCGCAACCTGAGCCTTAATCGGCACGCCTGCGTCCATAAGTGCAAGTGAAGAACCGCAAACAGAAGCCATGGAGGATGAACCGTTGGACTCTGTAATTTCAGATACTACGCGTACAGTATATGGAAATTCCTCTTCTTTCGGCATAACGGCGGCAATGCCTCTCTTGGCAAGTCTTCCGTGTCCGAGTTCGCGGCGCTTAGGTGAACCGATAAGTCCTATTTCTCCCACGCAATACGGAGGGAAGTTGTAATGAAGAATAAATCTCTCTGTGCGCTCACCGCAGAGTTCATCAACAATCTGGGCATCACGCTCCGTTCCGAGAGTACAGGTGACCATGGCCTGAGTTTCACCGCGGGTAAAAAGAGCCGAACCGTGAACCCTCGGAAGAAGACCGACGCCTGCAGACAACGCTCTTACCATCTCGGTTGTTCTTCCGTCAATACGGTTTTCTCCTGCAAGTATGCGGTCTCTTACGATTCTCTTCTCAAGAGAATGGAAGAGCTCACCTGCATTTTTGGTATTGACATCAGGATTCTCTGCAAGGAACGAATCAATCATTTCCTTCTTCAGCTCAGCAACTTTACCGAGTCTTTCGAGTTTTTCCGTAATGCGGTAGATATCTCCGAGACGTGCCTCCGCAAAATCCTTGACCTTCTGCTTAAGCTCCTCATTGACAGCCGGAGCAACCCAGTCCCACTTAGGTGTATTGACCTCTGCTGCAAATTCATTGATTGCATCAATTACAACCTGCATCTGCTCATGACCGTACATTACGGCATCGAGCATGGTATTTTCAGGAAGAATGCCTGCCTCTGATTCCACCATCAGCACCGCTGGCTTGGTACCTGCAACAACAAGATCAAGTTTACTTGATGCCATTTCGGAACGAAGCGGATTGAGAACAAACTGACCGCCGATAAAACCGACCCTTGCCGCTCCTATAGGACCGTTGAAAGGTATGCCTGAAATGGCAAGTGCAGCTGATGTTCCGATCATCGAAATAATGTCTGTCGGAATTTCCGGATTTGCGGAAACAACCGTTACCACAACCTGAACATCATGAGTAAAGCCATCAGGAAACAAAGGACGGATCGGACGATCAATAAGACGGGCAATTAATGTCTCACCTTCACTCGGGCGACCTTCGCGCTTGAAGTATCCTCCAGGGAAACGGCCTGCCGCATATGCTCTTTCCTGGTAGTTAACAGTAAGCGGGAAGAAATCACGTTCTTCATCAGGCTCATCCTTGACACCGACAACTGTTACAAAAACCGAGGTATCATCCATGCTTGCCATAACGGCGGCATTAGCCTGCTTTCCAATTACACCTGTCTCTAGAGTTACGGTATGCTGACCGTATTTAAATTTTTTTACCTTAGGATCCACTTTAAAAATTCCTTCATATTCTTTATACACATTAAAACAAGGTAATTATAGATGAAATTAAAAGCAACGGGAAATGCAAAGAAAGAAAAATCATGAGATTTTCTCAAAACAATGAGGAAAGTCAAAATCAAGAGAAAAAAAGATTCGGTCAATGAATCATGTTTACAGGATGATTCGTGCCGGAATTTACTGAAAGCGGCATATATCGTTCATTTTTTTCCAGGAAGAAATTCTTCAATTAATACACATCTGTTCCCTTCAGCCGGTTACTTCAAACTGCCGGATCCTGTTCACCCGGTATACCGTGCATGTTTTATATCAGACTAAAATCAAAAACTGACATCTTATAATTCTTTGAATTCATTATAATTTCAGAATATAAATCTGCTTCAGTCAAGATAGATATCAGGGAGAGTTTAGGGAACAAAAACATCACCGGTCCGTGTTAACAGTATCTGCCAAACCTCAGTCTCCGTGAACACAAAAAAAACCGGAACATAATGTTCCGGCAATGTTCGTAAAAAATAATAGGAGACTAGATGCAAACCTTCTTACTTACGTAAACCGAGTCTGCGAACTAGATTAGCATATCTTTCTTCATTCTTGTCGCGAAGATAATTAAGAAGAGCACGACGCTGAGAAACAAGATGCAACAAACCGCGACGGCTTGCATGATCCTTCTTGTTCACCTCAAAATGAGACTGAAGATCATTAATTCTGGCAGTAAGGAGAGCTACCTGAACCTCAGTAGAACCTGTATCCTTCTCATCGCGACCATATTCCTTAATGATAGCTACACGCTGTTCATTAGTTAGTGACATTTTATACTCCAAAAAAAATTACAGATACACCGATGACCAATCACCAATTCAGCCACCGGAAACTAAAATATGCTACTTCAGAACCAAAAACTGGTCGATTTTTTCACATTGACACTCCCGCAAAAAATTCGCGGGATTCCTGCTTCATAGATCACTGCACAGCGAACTTCCGCTTGCACGATCTCCAGGAGAATTGTCTGCTCCTGTTTTTCAGCACGGCTTAAATTTCCGTATGCCCCACGGTATCTGTCAGTTCAGAAAACCGACGGACGCATACTATCATATTTGTGAATGTTAGTCTATGCTTTATCGATATGCACCCGAAAGGAGACTGTCAAACCGCCGATTTTCCCGCACGCACGGGTTATAAATATTTGATTAAAGAAGCAAAGATCTCCGCATCAAACCAGAATGTCTCGTCCCGGCAGAAGAGAGAGCACCTCTGCACTTCTTACCAGTTTCCTAGGTTTGAGAATACCGCTCTCGATATCAGCTACACCCAGAAAAAAACAGTGCTCTTTGTCATACAGTCTGACATGCCGGTCGGCGCCGGCGGCGTCTGACACAGATACAGCCTGACCGTTAAGAATCTTAAACAGACTCCCGGCATCGACAATATATTTTTCAAAATCAGATACAGCACTGTCCATCGGAAGAAGAAGTTCATCAAGTTCATCTCTGTGACCCTCGGATGATTCGAGACTCTCGCTTAGTAAGCTGTTGAGATCATCCAGTGTAACCATTTTTGACGGATCGTAGGATGCAACCCCGCTTCTATGAAGCCTGATCACATGAGCACCGCAGCCGAGCATTTCCCCAAGATCATCAATAATGGTTCTGATGTATGTACCCTTGGAACAGCTGACGGACAGAGACAGCTCATCATTAACATAAGACAGGATCTTTATGTCATATATCTTTATCGGACGTGCTTCACGTGGAACTTCAATGCCCTTTCTGGCATATTCATAAAGAGGACGGCCCATATACTTCAATGCGGAAAACATGGACGGGACCTGCATTATGTCGCCGAGGAAATGCTTAACCGCATCTTCAATATCAGCCCGGGTCGATTTATTAGTCCTGACAGAAATCACCTGTCCGTCGGCATCGGACGTATCAGTTCTGACTCCGAGTTTTGCTGTTACCTCATAACTTTTGTCAGAATCTAAAAGAAGCTGGGAAAACTTCGTGGCCTCACCGAGACAAATCGGAAGCATTCCCGTGGCAAGGGGATCAAGAGCTCCCGTGTGACCTGCTTTGTTAGCATTGAAAATCTGCTTTACGCGCTGCAAAGCAAAACTTGATGTCATTCCTGCAGATTTATTTAAAAGCAGGATACCGTCAATATCTCTGCCATGTGCCCGCCTGTGACGAGACATATATTTTATCACTCCCCGCTGTGTTCTTCGTTCAGTTTCTGATCACGTCTTATGGTCTCGCTAATCAGACCGGACAGTTTCATACCGCTGACCAGTGTTGAATCATAGTGAAAACTGATATGCGGAACCGCCCTCAGTTTCATTCTGGAACCGATCATGGTTCTGAAAAAACCGGATGCGCCATTCAGAACCTTTACAGCCTCATTCACATGAGTGTCATCAACTCCAAGAAATGTTACAAACACCTTGGCATACATAAGATCACCGGATAGATCTACTCCTGAAACAGTTACAAGACCTACTCTTGGATCTTTAAATTCGCGCTGGAGCAGCACCGCTATTTCCTTCTGCATCTGCTCCGCGACACGCCTTGCTCTGCTGAATACTCTAGGCATTTTTTCTGATATCCTCCGGTTCAGAGCTTGCGGGCAAGTTCTACAACCTCATACACTTCGATCTGATCGCCGACCTGTACGTCATTGTAGTTTTTAACACCGATACCGCACTCGAAACCGTTCTTAACTTCAGTGACATCATCCTTGAAACGTCTGAGAGACTCAAGCTGGCCTTCGTAAATAACAACATTATCACGAAGAACACGGATCGGATTAAGTCTCTTCACAGAACCTTCAATAACCATGCATCCGGCAATTGCACCAAACTTAGGTGAACGGAAGACCTCACGCACCTGGGCGATACCGACAATCTCCTGCTTGAATTCAGGTTTAAGCATACCGGTCATGGCTGCCTTGACTTCATCAATCAAGTCGTAGATTACAGAGTAGTATCTGATTTCCACAGAATTCGTCTCGGCCAGTTTTCTTGCCGAAGCGTCAGCACGGACATTAAAGCCGAGAATAATTGCATTAGCCTCATCACCCGTCATGGCAAGGTTGACATCGTTTTCTGAAATTCCGCCGACACCGGAGGAAAGAACGTTAACCTTAACCTCGTCGGTTGAAAGTTTTTCAAGAGACTCAACAATAGCCTCCTTGGAACCCTGGACATCAGCCTTGATGATAACCGAGAACTTCTTGGTATCCGAAGATTCACGGTTGAAGAGTTCCTCAAGAGATGTTGTCTTCTTGAGTTTGATGGTTTTAATCTTCTCCTGACGAAGCAGAGCAACCTCACGGGCACGCTTTTCATCCTTGACGGCTATAGCCTCGTCACCGGCTGCAGGAACACCGGACAAACCGATGAGCTCTACAGGCATTGACGGACCGGCCTCATCGACAGAGTGTCCGAGTTCATTGCGCATTGCTCTTACGCGGCCGTATTCCATACCGCAAAGAACGTTATCACCCTTATGCAGAGTACCGGTCTGGACCAGAATCGTAGCGACAGGACCGCGGCCCTTGTCAAGTCTTGACTCAATGACCGTACCAGTTGCATAACCGGCAACAGGAGCCTTAAGCTCAAGAACCTCCGCCTGAAGCAGCACTGCATCAAGAAGATCATCAATGCCGATACCGGTCTTTGCAGAAACCTTTACAAACTGAGTATCACCGCCCCATTCTTCGGAAACTACATTGTAACGGCTCAGTTCATTCATTACGCGATCCGGATCCGCCTCTGGCTTATCAATTTTGTTAATAGCCACGACTATAGGCACATTTGCAGCACGTGCATGCTTGATAGCCTCTTCCGTCTGAGGCATTACACCGTCATCAGCAGCAACAACAAGAATTACAATATCAGTGGTCTTTGCTCCGCGGGCGCGCATTGCGGTAAATGCAGCATGACCCGGAGTATCAAGGAATGTAATGATACCCTTGTCGGTTTCGACATGATATGCACCGATATGCTGAGTAATTCCTCCCGCCTCGCCGGATGCAACCTTTGTCTTTCTGATATAGTCAAGCAGAGATGTCTTACCGTGATCAACGTGACCCATAATGGTAACAACCGGAGGTCTTGAAACCAGTTCAGCCTCGGTATCATGAATTTCATTGAGAACTGCCTCTTCAATTTCATTCTCTTTCTTGACAGTCACCTTGTGTCCCATTTCCTCGGCAACAACCTGGGCAGTCTCGATTTCAAGGTACTGGTTGATTGTAACCATTTCACCAAGTTTCATAAGAACCTTGATAACCTCAACAGCCTTCACAGCCATCTTCTGAGCAAGATCACTGACTGTTATAGGACCGTTCAGAACAATGTCACGGGTAACAGGAGCAACAGGCTTGTTGAAACCGTGCTGATTCTGGGACTGATTAAATTTGCTGTTCTTCTGGTGCTTTCCGCCTCGCGAGAATTTGCTCTTGGAGGAACCGCCAAAACGCTCATCACGTTCTTCTTCATCACGGCCGTTTGTTGTTCTTCCCTTTCTGGAAACAGAAGAACCTTTACGGCGGCTCTTATTTTCCTCTTCGCGATCAAGCTCCTCTTCGGCCTCTTTAACGTATTTTGAGGCACCGGAATCATAGTCATCATTCTGCTGACTTGCCCGCTCCTTTTCCTCAAGCTCCCAGCGGGCCTGATTTTCTTCAGCGATTCTGCGGGCCTCTTCAGATTCCTCATCAGCCTTCTTACGGGCAATCTCCTCCTGCTGCTGCATGATCGCCATGGATTCACTTCTGGATTTCTCCTCGGCTTCCTTCTTCTTGCGGCGCTCTTCCTGCTGCTCCGGAGTCAGGAGTTTTTCCTTTTTCTTGGCCTCAGCCTCTGCTTCCTTCTTCTTGCGGCGCTCATCTTCGGCCTTGCGGCGATTTTCCGCCTCAAGCAGCTGAGCCTTCTCACGCTTTTCGTTTTCAATCTTCATCTGGGCGAGTTCTTCACTCGTAGGTCCCTGCGGCTTGATAACTCTCTTCTTTTTATGGATTTCGGGGCCGCCGTTAACGCCTGTGCGCTTTTTCGCAACCTCGTTTTTTGACTTTCTGCTACCGCTGAGCGAAAGTGTCAAAGGTTTCTTTTCTTCTTCTGCCATAACTTATATATTTCCTCAATTCTAAGCCGACTAGTCAAACCAATGACAATCCTGACGAGCTGCCATAATCAGCTTGCTTGCCCTGTCCTTTGTCATACCGTCTATATCAAGAAGTTCATCGACAGACATTTCCGCCAGTTCCTCCTTGGTACAAATATTCTTGCCTGCAAACAAAGCGGCAAGAGATGTATCAACGCCTTCCAGCGTCATAAGTTCCTTGGCTTTTTCAGCATTTGCCTTGATTGCATCCTTGGCATACTGCTGAAGGGCATCGGCTATTTCATCATCCAGTCCGTCAATGGAAGTCAGTTCCGACTTATCTACATAAGCAATAGTCTCCAGTGACTCAAAACCCTCTTCAACAAGAACAGAAGCAAATTCCTCATCAATGTTCAAAACATCCATGAACTGCTTGATAATCTCGCTGCTTCGGCCGGACATTTTCTGATCATATTCATCAACATCATATACGTTAATCGTCCATCCGGTAAGCTTTGATGCAAGACGGACATTAGCACCGTTCTTACCTATTGCCTGAGGTTTGTTGTCGGCAAAAACAGCCAGATCCATGGAATGAGTCTCTTCATTGATTGACACCTTCTCCACCTTGGCCGGAGACATGGCATTAATCACAAAGGTTACAGGCTCCGGATCCCATAGAACAATATCCAGTTTCTCACCGTTTAGTTCCTCAAGAATCGCATTGATTCTGGTCTGGCGCATACCTACACATGCTCCAACCGGATCAATTCTCTTGTCCTTGGAAACAACAGCAATCTTTGAACGGTTTCCAGGATCTCTTGCTGCAGATTTAATTTCAACAACTCCGTCAGCTATTTCTGGAACCTCGCATTTAACGAGTTCTATCAAAAACTGATTTGTGGTACGGCTCAGACAAAGCTGACTTGACTTGCCGTCAGAAATAGGGAGAAGAACGGCACGCACCCGCTGATTCATGGAAAAATTTTCATTCTTAAGCCAGTTTTCACGTGTCAGAACAGCCTCAGCATTGTTACCGTGCTGGCGGGATCCTAAATCAAGGATCACTGAATCACGGTTCTTCTTCTTCACAGTGCCCTGTATGATTTTTCCTACCAAACCCTTGTACGAATCAATCACGCGCTCCTTTTCGGCATCACGGATCTTCTGCACTATCACATTTTTGGCGGTCTGCGCGGCAACACGTCCGAATCCGGCGCGCTGAGCTTTCGCCTCATCCACATCTATTTCCTCTTCAACCGTATCACCGATTTTTGCGGAAGGATTATCCAGAAGTACTGCAGAGAGGGTTATCTGTGTCATCGGTTTGGTCAGTTCATTGTCACCGACAACCTCCCACATACGGTATACCTTGTATTCGCAGCTCTTTGGATTAATGGAAACTCTCACATTTATATCATTTTTATCGAGACAGTGCTTAACTGCAACGGCCAATGCATATTCTAATGCCTCAAAAACCTTTTCCTTGCTTAAACCTTTTTCATTAGAAACAGATTCAACAACGTCGGCTATTTGCTTACTATCCATCTGATCTTCTCCTTCACATCAAAAAACTGGTACCAAACGGGCTTTCTTCACGTTGGAATAGAGAACTTCCAGAGATGTCTCTCCCTTAAGTTTGAAAGTAAGAACGGTATCGGCTACCGATTCCAGACATCCCTTAAACTTTCGACAATTATCCACAGGCATATTAAGTTCAACATTCATATCACATCCGATGAACTGTTTCATCTGATCCAGGGTAAATATCAAACGATCCATGCCGGGAGACGAAACCTCCAAATCATAGGCATATGTAATCACATCCTCGACGTCAAGCACCGCACTCACCTGCCTGCTGACATCTGAACAGTCGTCTATAGTTATACCGTCTTCCTTATCAATATATACAACAAGAGTTGAGTGTCTGCCCTGATGACGGAACTCTATGCCCCACAGTTCAAAACCCATGCCCTCAACGGTAGGTCTCAAAATATCTGCAAGTTTATCGTTTATATTAGCCAAAAAAACCTCGGATAATCACCTAAAAAAACAAAAAAAGCCGACGACTACAAATCGCGGCTATCAAACCAATACCGATTTGGATCAGAAATAATTCTGACTGCGGAACAGACAACCGCTTATTTATCAAAGACGGATCATGACAGTCTCCGTCGCTGCAGATCCGCACTGAGTCATAAAATCAACACGCAGATCCCGGCCTGTTTTAAACCGCAAAGGAAATAATCACATACTGCGGTTAACACAGTGCTCACAAAAAGCACACTTTCAAATTTTTGATAATTATATAATCCTATCCTTAATATGACAACAAAAAAAGAACATGATCAGAAGCCGTCTGACGCAGGGAACAATCTCATCGTTATCTGTTTCATCCTGCAAAAAAAAATAGACATCTGATTCCTGTCAAACAATTTAAATAGAGTAAAAAAACATCATGCTGATTAGAATTTCACTTCATCTCAAACATTTTAACTATTTTTTGAACAGTCAGTAAAAAATTAAATAAATACTTGTTGTAATTGAAAAGTTAATTGCTATAATAGTCACGTCTTCAAGAGAAGACATCAAAAAAAGTTTAAAACTCTTAAACTACTTAATGCCTGGTTGGTGGAATTGGTAGACACGTAACCTTGAGGTGGTTATGCCCGTAGGGTGTGAGGGTTCGAGTCCCTCATCAGGCACCATTCATTTAAAAAGTCTTTTAATTTAATCCCTTTTATAATTCTTTCAGTTTTTTTCTAGCTGTTTTTAATGCCCTTACCGGCATTGCAGTAATCATTCTTATTTCCCGAGTAAAAAGTTTTCTAATTTTAGATTTAAAACAGCCTCGCGACTGAAAAACACAGGAATTCGGTTTCCTGTATTAAAGTCACTCTACTCTTCTCCAATAATCTATTCCTGCTGTTAAACGATCGTAAAAGTTGACCACCTATAAATTATGAAACTAATAGATAATGGAGTGGCCATGCAAAGATCTAAAAAAAACATAAAATGTCGGAATATCTTATAAAAGAAAATAGGTATTACAGAATGATTTATTCCAAACAGACAGAACTCATCGACATGGAATAATTATTTCAGAGCTGAGGATGTGTCTCGCTGCTGTCATATCATTCTCTAACGATTGATTTCACGGTTTTATCTGATCGTGCCGTAAAACCACGTCCTTTAGGACGTAGATAAGGTATAAAATCAGATATAGATTTCTTGCTGACAGTGACAGACTTCGGCTTTCTCAATGACGGCAAATCAGGCCGGTACATAGCAGTGCCTGTGAAGTGACCGGTATTGCCGGTCAGCAGTACGAACACACCGGGAGTAGTATACTGATTGCTGCGGGAACAGGTAGAAATCCCCTGCCTTTAGGCATAGAAGGATATCAAGGGTATAAACAAAGTTTCCTATGAAACGCAGTTTATCTGCCGGAGAGAACACTCCGAGCCGGAATTCAATGGTCTGGTCAACGTCATTCCTGCTTGAATCTGGAAAGATCCTTAAAAACTACTGAATAACATTATTGCTTACTTAGAATACGTATTGATCAGATATTTCAAATTGATCTACAAAGATCCTAAAAAATGCAGTGAGATAAAAGGAATTGAATAAAATAGAAAATTACTGATGAGTAAAGATAAATGATGTGGTGCCTGGCCAGGGACTCGAACCCTGACGCCTTACGGTACAGCGACCTGAACACTGCGTGTCTACCAATTTCACCAGCCAGGCATCAGTGCAAGCTCAATGACTTACGGGAGTTATTCTACACTATTATTAATATTATTCAAGAAAACTTTTTAATAAAATCACTGTATTGTCACCGTTCGATTATTTAACATACAGTTCTTTATCTGTATCAAATCTTCAGCAAAAGATTTAAAAAAGTCTATAAAGTAATAATAATGAAGCTCCTTCAACTTTCCATATCTTGATAAAAAGGCTCTGTTATGGAATAGTGTTGATCCTGAAATCAACATAATAAATAAAAAGTTATCATGGCAGAAAATTTTACTTTTTAAGTTCAAAAACATAAATACTTTATCCATAGTGCTAATGTAGTCACTGTTTTAGTAAATTACGACTATCGGTTTTCAAATTGGTCAGATCTTCAAATTTACCTTCACTTGCCATGATGCACACCTGTCAAGAATCTGTCTTACTGTTTTAGAAAGTTTTTCCAGCTGTCCGCTTTTTTTCTTTGTATATATGCGGATTTTGGTTTAAGCAGAGACATTCTGCTCTCTGATCCAGGGGTAACTCATATCTGCTCCCTAAATCTATCCTGGTAGGAAGTATCACACTTGTTCAATCCGTCAGACTTCCTATCCGTTTTTCGGGATCTGGTTATTTCCCTCAATAATTCAAGGGGAGAAAGTTTAATTAAGCCGGCAAGAATACCGGACTCTCACGTCTTTTAACTACACCATCTACCCAGTAGAAATCACCAAATTCAATTGAGCCGGCAAGAATACCGGACTCTCACCTGGTACACGATAGCAAGTCTATATAACATCAATGGCATCGGGATTCAATTGAGCCGGCAAGAATACCGGACTCTCACTGATGCAGCCGAAGTCGATGAAGACGGATATCTGTTGACTGGATTCAATTGAGCCGGCAAGAATACCGGACTCTCACTCGCAAGACACTTCCACTAATCAGTTGTTCAGTTTTAAGTGATTCAATTGAGCCGGCAAGAATACCGGACTCTCACCTGATGTTTTAACCACAATCATCGAGAAATCTGTACCTATGAAAAGCTCCTTTATTTCTGAAAGGTAGCAATATTCCGTCGCTCAAAATCCTTATCTCTACATTTCCCGTGATAGCACGATCTTATTTTTTTTATTTTATTT
>JAEEOK010000046.1 GCA_016284235.1 Succinivibrionaceae bacterium | reverse complement strand
AAAAGTGCAAAGATAAGTTTGGCACTATTATCCTTGAATGCGACCTGGATATTCCTCCTGAGCTGGTTTACAAAATCTATAAAGAAAGGTGGCAAATCGAAATTGTAATGAGATTCTATAAAAATGCATGTCTGTTTGATGAAACCAGAGTGCATGATGATTACTCAATCATAGGAAGTGAATTCTGCAATTTCCTGTCAACTGTTCTATCATTTAAATTGATTAAAAAATTTGATAAGGCTGAATTACTGAACACTTTTACCTATAAAAAAATCATGTCAATTTTAAAAAGAGCTAAGCAAGCCAGAATTAATTCGGGTGACTGGCAACTTATAAATATGAATCCGTCTCAGGTTAAGGTACTTCAAAAGTTGTCTCTTTTACCACAAGATGAAGTACCAACTAAAAGATCTCCTGGCAGACCAAAAAAGAATGTATAGTATTACGATTTGGGAAAGTTCTACTTGAATTGACGCTTTCTACGGCGTTTGTTGTACTGATGCAGTGTCTTATCCAGCTTGGAAATTTAAGCATCTGAAGTATGGTTGTTTCAAAGTGATTTTCCCGTACTCTGACCGCACCTGGATATTTGTCGCCCCACAGTTCTTAGAATTCCGCGAATTTATTTACGGCAGAAACTTCATCATTTGCCTGGTATGCAGACTTGATAGATGCACAGAATGCTTTATATGAATTTGATTGAATTCCTCATCAAATGCACAATACAGCGCTGTACTATAGCCTTAGGGAAGATTATCTTAACCCCTTCCTCCAAACCTGCCCCATCCATTATGATGAAACCGACGTCTTTTACGCCACGAGCTTTCTGACTTTCCAGTATATTTAACCAGGTGCTCTTGGTCCATCCATAATCAGCAGATCAGATAAACGACAAACATTCTTCAGTCTCAGTCATTTTGCAGGATATCGATCATATTAAAACAGAAAAAGTCTAGACATGTACATAAAAAGTACATATAATCGCCGTTCTCTCTTTTTTGCATATCCGGAATCTTTGTAAGCTAAATGAGAGATAGCTTGAAGCTGCAGTAGGATTTCAGATATTTTTATTAAGGCAACTTAAAATTATGAAAAAGAGTTCTTTACCACTTCTAATCACAATCACTTCATTAATCTCTTTAAGCGGCTGTGCCACAATGTTCAGCGGAAACAGTCAGCAGGTTCAAGTAAGGACACATAATGATGTCGTAGAAACCAAACTTGACAATGTTGCAAAATTTGATGTTCTTACCGATCGTGATCGCGTGATGTACAAGGATGTTAAAGCAGGCGAACTTCTCAAAGTCCACAGAACCACCACTCCTATTTCAGTAAAAATTATTGAGAGTGAATGCATTCTTCCAACTGAGGAAAAGTTTGAGTCTTCAGTTCATCCTCTTATATTAATGGATTTTCTGATGACAAGTCTTCTCAGCACCTCCATTGACTGTTCCACCGGTGCCGCGTGGAAATACGATAAAACACTGCACGTAACTCCAAAAATCAAGGATACACCTGAATGTCAGCAGTGGCTTAACGAACAAATCAGTAAAATGGAACCGCATGTTCTGACACTTGAAACCAGCCGTTCAGCTATTATCGATCGTCATAATAAATTCAAGACTGATCCTGATGCCGTCGTTCATCCGAGAGGATACGAAGACAGTTTTGAAAACAAGTAATGACATTTTCTGAAATTATCTGCAAATAAAATTCTGAAAATTATTTCCTGGTGCTGACAGCATGCCGGCACCTTGATAATAATAGTTTTATACGGAATAAATATTGAATTTACATAAAGCGAAGAAGCATTCAAAAAATTTTTTTATTATTCCCGTCATAATGCTGCTTTCACTGCTAGGGTCTGAATTTCTTTATGCCGCAAGCTATAATGAACTTCCGGAGGATTTGAGGATCAGATGGGAAGCTCTGCTTCACTATAACAGGGGTGAAAGCATCATTTCGCAGGGGAGTTCTTTTTTCCTTAATCCATACGGCAATACAGCTGCGAATCTTGAACTTGAAAGCACTCTGGATTTATTTGAGCAGGATCCTGAATCAAGGTGCAAATTTCCGGCCCGGTATTATCTCCTGTTTGGAAAGCTGCCTGATAATTATTCCGAATGTTCTGAATTTGAAGAATATATTCAGAACATTAATGTTGAAAAAATTTCTGTGGTGCTTGCATCAGAGGATGAATCATCTCCTGTTTCCTCAATGGGACATGTGTTTATGGTCATTGAAGGAATAAACAGCATTGGTTTGAATAAAAGGCACAGTTTCGGCTTTGTTGCCGATACAGAAGGCTCAGGTTCGCTGATCTTTAAATTTTTAACAGGAAGTATTGTCGGCAGATATACTCTGACACCGTACGACGATACTATTTATAATTATATTTCCAAGGAGCACAGATCACTGTGGGAATACGAACTCCGGCTGACCGAGGAAGAAAGAAAAATTCTGTTTTTGCATTTATTTGAATTAAAAACTCACGGCATCGGATATTCCTTTTTTACCAATAACTGCGCTACCGGCTTAAACAAGGTCATTGCAGTGGCCAATCCTGAAATTGCGTATGATTCCGGCACTGACATCATTACACCCGTTGAATATATCAAGCACATTAATAAGCTTGGTCTGACTGACGGAATAACCATCAGACCGTCCGCCACAGATAAGGTTTATCTGGATGAAGGTCTTGATTTGGATCCCCTCAGATCCCCTCCCACTTCAAGATTTAAAATCGGATACATATACAACAGCTATTATTCAAACGGCGTTTCTCTTGATTTTTTGCCGCTCTACAGTGATATCTTTGAAGATTCGCACTACACCTCCAAAATTAATCACATTCAGTTTTTAAGAATTTCTGCCGACCTGTTTCCTGGTCATTTCCGGATATCCAACTTACGCATTATTGATATTCACTCCCTGCCGGATATAAGGTATGAAAAATTTAAAATTAATTTCGGTTTAGACATGCATTCCGATGTAAACAGCAAAGGAAGCTCCCTGTACCCTGATTTACATCTGGGCAGCGGAATTTCCTATTCCTTTCACGGCATTGTTCCCTTTGCAGAAACAGAGGCTGGTATCCATTATGAAAAGGGAGGGGCAAATATTTACGCTTCTCTGACCGGCGGAATAATGTTTAAAAACAGTTCAGCAGGAAGGATAAGCGCCTATTTTAAAAGCTATGCTGCAACCGGGGGTGACTACAGCGGATACAAAAGCATGGCAGCCGTGAATTATTCAAAACAGCTTTCTGAAAATTTATGGCTTGATTTATACGGCGAGAAATATTTTTTTAAGGGCAAAAAGAATTTTTATACTGTAAATGCCGGACTTTCGGTGCGCTTTTAAACAAATGTCTTTTAACAGTTCCGACTGCGCGACAGACAGACTCTGGTCACAAAAAAAGTACCCGCTGAAAATTATACACCGCTCTGCAATACACAGAAAGTACAGGAATTAAGTTATAATTACCGCAGGGTTTTTCAGTAAACCGGTACACAAGACGCCGGACCGGCGATTTTCACTCAGACCGGCAGCGGTCTGAGAACAGACAAGGATAAAAAATATGACAAACTATTTAAAAAAAGTGCAGATATGCCTGATCATTGCAGCTGCGGCTCTTTTTTCATCAGCCGCCAGTGCACTTCCATGGGGATTTTATGTAGCACACCAGGGCAGAAATTCCATAGATTTTCAAAAGAATGAAAACGGGCGCGTATACGTACATATGACAACCTACTCAATGCGCAACCAGAGTTTTTCTGATATAGTCAATGCCGTCGCCCATGCAAACGGATCATCATCCTGCACCAAAATGAAGGATCACACCCCTATCGGAGGTCCTCGCTTTCACTGTCAGTACAATATGAACAGAACACCGTATACCCTTCATCTTATTCCATACTATGAATGGAACTACGTTCTTTCAGTGACCATATCAGGTGATAACTACCCCGGTTTCGGCATAACCTATGATGATGTAAGGAACATGATAGACTACTGGTTTAACAACTGATTCTTCTTAAAAACATCATATCTGCCGGAGAGACGGGGAATTTCAGAACCTGATGCTGTTCAATTCGCGGTAAAACATACCGCGTTATACACCAGGATCCAAGGATCTGCCGCGTCTGTTTCTGATTTGTGAATTATGCCTTCAGGTACGATCGCTCTGCATAAAAAGGACCTTAAGCCGTAAAAAGCACCCTCGGAATCTAGACGCCGCGGCTGACGGAAGTCTGTATTTCTATGCATGCATCACCGGCACCTTCAATCAGTCTCATTTTCTGACAGCACCGGCACCTGCAGTTTTTCTCCGGTCTGCATACCTAAAATCTCTGCCGGTCTGGAGACCGGCGGAAATATAAATCCGGTGATCAGAAATTCAGACAAAGAAAAAACCTCAAATGTTGAAAAATATCACAGTTTTGATATAATACGTACAGTTTGAAGGCAGCATGTTCTGCCGCGGTTATTGCCGTCAGGAAGAATGAAAATCATGTTTAATTTTGTAGTAACTTTAAATTTTCATCATCACCGCCATCCCTAAAGGTCTTTCAGGAGGATGGTTGCTGGAAGACTTGATTAATCTTCCAGACCGGCATTTACAAAAGATGACAACCCTTGGAAGATTGAAACTTCCGAGGGTTTTAATTTTTAAATTATTTGTTTTTTTAGGTTAGTAATTTCAGAGGAGCTGCCGCGCGGCAGGTATTAAATATGAGTAGCGATCGCTTACGTATTGCAATGCAGAAATCAGGACGTCTGAGTCAGGATTCCCAGGCTTTATTGAAAAGCTGCGGATTAAAAATCAACAAAAGAGAGGATCGCCTGATTGCACATGTGGACAATATGGCTATTGATATCCTCAGAGTCCGCGACGACGACATTCCCGGACTGGTAATGGACGGAGTCGTTGATTTAGGTATAGTCGGCGAGAATGTTCTTGAAGAAACAAGACTTGAAAGGAAGGCTCTCGGTCTTAAAACAGATTTCAAAACATTAAAGCGTCTTGACTACGGTGACTGCAGACTGTCTCTTGCAATTCCGACAGAGCAGGACTGGACCGGACTTGAAATGCTGCGCGGAGCCAAAATAGCCACCACCTACCCTAACCTCCTCCGTGAATTTCTGAGCAGGGAGAATATTGAATTTAAACCGGTTCTTCTGACCGGCTCTGTAGAGGTTGCGCCGAGAGCGGGACTTGCAGATGCAATCTGCGATCTTGTCAGTTCCGGCGCCACCATCGAAGCCAACGGTCTCAAAGAAGTTCAGGTTGTTTTCGAATCAAAGGCTGTTCTTATCCAGAGATACAAGGATTTATACCCGGAAAAGCAGGCTGTTCTTGATCAGCTTATGCCGCGCATTGACGGAATGCTCATGGCAAGAGGAAGCAAGTATATCATGCTTCATGCACCTAAGAAGAATCTTGAGGAAATTATCAAGCTCCTTCCTGGTGCTGAAAATCCTACCATTCTGCCGCTGGCACACACCCAGGATGTTGTAGCGGTTCACGTTGTAACCAAGGAGAAGCACTTCTGGGAAACAATGGAAAGAATCAAGGAGCTCGGCGCAAGCTCAATCCTCGTTCTGCCGATTGAAAAAATGCTGCTGTAAACTGAATACATAATTGCTTAAGGACAAGATCGATGAAAACAGTTATTTGGGATCAGGCGTCGGAGGCTCAGCGCGAAGAAATTCTGACACGTCCCGCCATAAGTTCAAAACTGGATATCGCAGGCATCGTCACCAACATAGTTGAGCGTATCAGAAATGAAAAGGATGCGGCGCTGCTGGAATTTACAGCAAAGCTTGATCATGTAACCGACGGCAAACTGAAGCTGTCAGCCGAAGAGATAAGTGAAAAGGCTGCAAGAGTGCCGCAGGATCTCAAGGATGCCATCAGCCATGCGTATAAAAATATTGCCAAATTCCACGAGGCGCAGAAGCGTCAGCCGGTTACCGTGCATACGCAAAACGGCATAACCTGCGAGCTTCACACCCACGCAATTGAAAATGTCGGACTCTATGTGCCGGGCGGTTCGGCTCCGCTTGTAAGCACCGTACTCATGCTCGGCGTTCCGGCGCAGATTGCAGGGTGCTCAAAGGTTGTTCTCTGCTCTCCTCCTCCTGTTGCAGATGAAATAGTCTATGCGGCATCCCTGTGCGGCATAACGGAAATATACAATATCGGCGGGGCGCAGGCCATAGCGGCAATGGCCTACGGCACTGAAACAGTATCAAAGGTTGACAAAATTTTCGGTCCCGGCAATGCATTTGTAACCGAGGCCAAAAAGCAGATATCAAAGGACAACCGCGGTGCATCAATAGATATGCCTGCAGGACCTTCCGAGGTTCTGGTAATAGCCGACGCCGGTGCCAATCCTTCATTCGTCGCAGCGGATCTGATGTCCCAGGCGGAGCACGGTCCTGATTCACAGGTGATCCTTGTTACAGACAGCAGCGAACTTGCTCAGCAGGTTAATGCAGCACTGGACAGACAGCTGGAAATTCTTCCGCGCAGGGAAATTGCGGCAAAGGCTCTTTCTTCAAGCCGTGCAATTGTATGCGCCGGCATGGATGAGGCATGCAGGATTTCAAACAGATATGCGCCCGAGCACCTTATTCTGCAGGTGGAAAACGGCCGTGCGCTTCTGCCGAAGCTTAAGAATGCAGGTTCGATATTCATAGGAGCTTGGACTCCGGAGGCTGTCGGAGATTATGCAAGCGGAACAAATCACACTCTGCCGACATATGGATATGCCAAAACCTATTCAAGTCTCGGACTGGCAGATTTTGAAAGACGCTATACTGTGCAGGAGCTGACCAGGGATGCTCTTGCGGATCTTGAGAACACCATTGTAAAAATGACAGATGCCGAAGGTCTGATGGCACACCAGCGTGCCGTAACAATCCGTCTTGGTCACTTCGAGGATGCAAAATGAGTATAACCGAACTGGCCTGCAAAAGAGTGCAGGAATTAACTCCATATCAGTCCGCACGCCGCATCGGAGGCGTCGGAAGAGTATATCTTAACGCCAATGAAAGTCCGGAGGGAACAAGATTTGATCTGGACTCGACGTCATACAACCGCTATCCGGAGTGCCAGCCGCCCGAACTGCTGAAGGCATACGGCGACTATACCGGAATAAATGCCGACAGGATCCTGGTTGCAAGAGGATCGGACGAGGTTATAGGTCTTCTGTGCCGTGCATTCTGCGAACCGGGAAAGGACAGCATTCTGATCTGCCCTCCTACCTACGGTATGTATTCCATAGCCGCGGAAACCAATGGCATCACCACGGTGAAGATTGCTCCGACAGAAAATTTCCAGCCGGATCTTCCAAAGGTGCTCGATGCCCTGAAGAACGGCTCCGTCAAGGTTCTGTTTCTCTGCTCCCCTAACAATCCTACAGGAACGGTACTGGACAGAAAAATCCTTCTGGACATACTCAGAGAGACGGAAGGCAGAACCATTGTTGTGGTGGATGAAGCATATATAGAATTCTCCCCTAACGATTCCTTCATAGATCTCCTTGACGAATACAGACACCTGGTGATTACCAGAACCCTGTCCAAGGCTTTCGGTCTGGCAGGTCTTCGCTGCGGCTTTGCTCTTGCTGATCCGGAAATCATAGGTATTCTGCTCAAGGTTATCGATCCGTATCCTGTTTCGGCACCGGTTGCTCAGGTCGCCACCGAGGCTCTGTCTCCTGAGAATGTAAGCATAATGCTCAAGCGCGTGGACGAACTCAACAGAATAAGAAATGACTTTCTTGCCCGCTGCAAGACATTAAAATGCGTAACCGGCAGCTTTGACTGCAACGCAAACTATGTGCTGCTGAGATTCAGGGACGGCGAAAAGCTTTTCAGCGATGCCAGAAAGGCAGGATTTATTCTTCGCGACTTTAACGACAAGCCGATGCTTAAAAACTGCGTGCGCATAACCGTGGGCACCCGCAGTGAAATGGATGATCTCTTCAATTTCATGAAGGAGCATGACGAATAATGAAGTATCTATTTATTGACCGGGACGGAACTCTTGTCGCTGAACCGGAGGATGAGCAGGTCGACAGTCTGGAGAAGATTGAATTTGAACCTGACGTGATCCCGGCGCTCAGAGAGCTTGAGGCCTTCGGCTACACTCTTGTCATGGTAACCAATCAGGACGGACTCGGAACAGAATCATTCCCGGAGAATGATTTTGTCAAACCGCAGAATTTCATTCTGAACGTACTTTCATCCCAGGGTGTCAGGTTTGACGACATTCTTGTCTGCCCGCATTTTCCTCATGAAAACTGTTCATGCAGAAAACCGAAAACCGGACTTCTTCAGGAATATCTGAAAAGAACCGACTGGGACAGACAGAACTCCTATGTAATCGGAGATCGTGAAACAGACGTGAAGCTTGGTGAGAACATGGGCATAAAGTCCTTCCGCTACAACAGGGATACCATGTCATGGCCGGAAATCGCCTCATCAATCATCCATAAGGAACGCACCGCCACGGTTGTAAGAAACACCAGGGAAACAAAAATTTCCGTAAGTATTAATCTTGATCACAACGGCGACAGCTCCATCAGCACAGGCGTCGGGTTCTTTGATCATATGCTTGATCAGATTGCAACACACGGCGGATTTCAGATGATCCTCAGGGCCGACGGTGATCTGTTTGTTGATGAGCACCACACTGTTGAAGATGTGGGCATAGCACTTGGAACAGCACTCAGGCAGGCCCTTGGTGAAAAGAGAGGCATCGTCCGTTTTGCATATGCTCTTCCGATGGACGAGGTCTACGCCAAAATTGAAGGATTTTCAACCTCGCTGCTCAGCGAAAAAATAGCTGCCGCACTTGATATCTCCGGCAGACCGTTCTGCAACTTTGTCTGCGATGCCGATTTTCTCAGAGATCATGTGGGAGACTTTCCTGTTGAAATGGTGCCTCACTTCTTCAGATCCCTGGCGGACGCAATGGGGATCACGCTTCACCTCTTTGTAAGCGAGGGCAATACCCATCATCAGGTTGAGGCTCTGTTCAAGGGCTTCGGCAGAGCTCTGCGCCAGGCAGTAAAAATAGAAGGAACAGAACTACCGTCATCCAAAGGAGTACTTTAATGGCTTCACCCAAGATCACTGTCATAGACACAGGTTACGCCAATCTGTCATCCGTAAAAATAGCTCTGGAGAAAATAAAAGCCGACGCAAAGATCAGTTATGATCCGGATGACATTCGAAAAGCTGACAAATTAATCCTGCCGGGAGTCGGAACGGCTTCAGCCGCCATGGAAAAGCTCCGCTCAAGAAAACTGGAGGATCTGATTGTTTCTGCAAAACAGCCGCTTCTCGGAATTTGTCTCGGCATGCAGATGCTTGCCGAAAATTCAGAGGAGGATCTTGCAGAAAACAGTGCTGCAGTCAGATGCCTCGGGATTATCAAATCAAATGTCAGAATTATGAAGACCGGCGATCTGCGTCTTCCTCACATGGGCTGGAACCAGATCCGGATTATCAGAGATCACCCGATTTTCAGGGATATTCCTGACAACAGCTACTTCTACTTCGTTCACTCCTACTGCATGGAACTGAACAGTTCAACAATTGCAGAATGCAGCTACGGTGAAGAATTTACTGCTGTTGTAGCATCCGGCAATTTCATCGGCACCCAGTTCCATCCGGAAAAATCAGGTGCCGTAGGCTCCAAACTTCTGTCTAATTTTGTGGAGATGTAACAGTGATTATACCTGCAATTGATCTCATTAACGGCAAGGTCGTAAGACTCTTTCAGGGTGATTATGATCAGAAAACAGAATACACCTGGTCTCCCCAGGAAAGATATGATCTGTATGTCAGCGAGGGAGCAAAGCAGCTCCACCTTGTAGATCTCGACGGAGCAAAGGATACCTCCAGACGTCAGCTTGACGTAATCAGATCCCTGATTGAAAATACTCCGGTTCCGGTTCAGATAGGCGGCGGCATCCGCACCGAGGATGATGTCAGAGAACTGCTGTCGGCCGGGGCAAACCGCGTGGTAATAGGTTCAACTGCTGTAAAATCGCCTGATACCGTGGCAGGATGGATGGACAGGTATGATCCTGAACATATTGTCCTTGCCCTTGATATCAATGTGATAAACGGCAGAAAGCTCATAGCCGTTTCAGGATGGCAGAAGGACAGCGGTGTAACAATAGAGGAGCTGATAGAAAAATACAGAAAATACGGTCTTCGTCATGTGCTGTGCACCGATATCAGCAAGGACGGAACCCTCAGAGGCTCCAACGAGGAGCTCTACCGCGAACTTGCATCATCCTATCCTGAAATCAGTTTTCAGGCGTCAGGCGGCATAGGTTCCCTGGCTGACGTAGAGGCTCTCAAGGATACGGGCGTCGGCGGAGTAATCATCGGAAGATCTCTGCTGGAAGGAAAACTAACTGTTAAGGAAGCAATTGAATGCTGGCAAAAAGAATAATTCCGTGCCTTGATGTGCGTGACGGAGTAGTAGTAAAGGGCGTACAGTTCAGAAATCACGAAATTATGGGCGATATCGTGTCCCTGGCGAAGCGCTATTCTGAAGAAGGCGCCGATGAGCTTGTTTTTTATGATATCACAGCCTCGTCTGATGCGCGCGTAGTGGACAAAAGCTGGGTGCGCAAGGTTGCCGAGGTTATAGATATACCGTTTTGCGTTGCAGGAGGAATCAAAAGCGTCGAAGATGCAAGAAGGATTCTGGAATACGGCGCTGACAAGGTTTCCATAAATTCGCCGGCCCTTGCCGATCCGGATCTGATTTCAAGACTTGCCGACCGTTTCGGTGTACAGTGCGTGGTTGTCGGCATCGATTCATACTACGACAGTCAGACAAACCGCTACTGCGTCAAGCAGTATACCGGCGTTGAAAGCAAAACCTGCACCACCTCATGGAGCACTCCGGACTGGATTACAGAGGTGCAGAAACGCGGTGCCGGTGAAATAGTCCTTAACATGATGAATCAGGACGGTATGAGAAAAGGCTATGACATCAGTCAGCTTAACATTGTAAGGCCTCTGACCAGAGTTCCGCTCATTGCTTCAGGCGGTGCCGGGGAAATGGTGCATTTTAAGGACGCGTTTCTGAAGGCCGACGTTGACGGTGCGCTTGCAGCATCCGTATTCCACAAGGGTATTATCAGCATACCTGATCTTAAAAATTATCTGCGCAAGGAAGGAGTACCTATCCGTGATTAATAAATTCAATCTGGATCCCGAGCTTCTTGACTGGGAAAAAGTTAACGGGATGATGCCGGTTATAGTTCAGAACTGCCGCTCAGGCAAGGTTCTGATGTTTGCCTACATGAACAGAGAGGCTCTGGATAAAACCATCGAAACGGGTCTTGCCACATTCTACAGCAGAACAAAGCAGCGTCTGTGGACAAAGGGCGAAGAGTCGAAGCACTATCTGCATGTTAAGGCCCTGACCACCGACTGTGACAGCGACACCATTCTGCTTACCGCAGATCCCGAGGGTCCTACCTGCCATAACGGAACAGAAAGCTGCTTTGACACCCAGCCGGAGCTTCCTCTCGGTTTTCTTGCAGAACTTGAAGCACTGGTGGAATCAAGAAAGGATGCAGATCCTGAAAAAAGCTATACTGCAAAACTCTTCCATAACGGAACAGCACGCATAGCAAAAAAGGTGGGAGAAGAGGCTATTGAAACAGCTCTTGCATCAGTATCAGCCGACAAAGAGGAATTTATCGGAGAAGCAGCTGATCTGCTGTTTCATCTGACGGTTCTCCTCAGTTCAAAAAACGTAAGATACAGCGATGTCATGACATGCCTCGTCAAAAGACATTCAAACTTCAATCAGTACAAGATTGATCATGCAATAAAAAAATCAAAGACCTGTTAGATCTCTGATTTTCATATATCTTCCGGGATCCGGATAATCCGGATCCTTTTACTTTCAGTTCTTTGTTTTTTTCCCGCCATCTATCAGTTCAGAGAATTTTCCCTCGGTAAGAAGAGCCTTCCTCAGCTCCGACAGAGTAATGACGCGGCGGCTGATACTGACGGGTCTTACCGCCTTTACTGTCATATATCCGAGTCTGGTTGAGTAGATCCCGGCGGCAATGCCCTGCCCGAGAGCCGAACTTATCCTTCCGGCCATACCGGCACCCAGCACATCCGTAACAGCATCTGTGGCGAGATCTGCCATACCTATATAAATCAGATTCCTTGCAACCCGTCTGTACAGCTGCATTCTTCCCCAGATCCCGCATCTTAATCCGTAGATTTCAGAAATCTCTCTTATCATTCTGATAGATCGCGCAAGAGTAAAAAGCATATCAAGCCAGGCCATGGGACTGAGTGCGACAATTATTCCGTTTTCTCTGGATCGGCGAACAATGATTTTTCTTGCCTTTTCATCCTGGGCTCTGAGAATTTCATTTTCATACAGCAGAAAAACATCCTCGGGTGAAAAATGCTCCTGAACCCTGCTTAAAAATGACTCATACTGCCTGCTGCTCAGCATGCCGCTGTCAGCCGCCATGGCCTCGCATAACTTCAGAGCATCTTTTCCGGTTCCGGAAGCTGTAACAAGCCTGATCTGCTCCCGTCTCTCATCGGATCTTTTCAGAAAAAGAACTGAACGGAGTTCTCTCCAGACCGACCACAGTGCCATAACAAGCAGCACTGTAATCACCGCGGATGAAACAAGTCCCACCGCCGTATTCTGGCGAAATGCCTCAACGATGAAATAGTAGCACTGAAGACCTCCGGCTGCTGTAACAAGCAGGATCAGCCAGAGAACCGGATTTGTCCAGAATCTGGTCCTAGGGATCTCCTCGGGAATATCTTCCTCTATTTCAATGGTGGTGGCCACATTCCCCGCATCCATCACAGCCGGTGCCAGATCCTCTTCAGTTCCTTCAAACTCAAAACTGCTCTTAAGCTTTTCAGTCTGAGGAGCTGAAGTCTTTATATCCTCTTCAAGGACAAACCCTTTTTTCATGCCGCTGCTCATAACTTATCCCCGATAAGATACTGTAGAAGAACATCAAGATTAAGCTGACTGATCACCCCCTCGGGTCCCGGACTTAAAGGTCTGAGATTTGATAGTCTGAAATGCTGTCTGAAAAAATCCATATTCTCCCTGGTCCAGACATCAGGAACACTGCCGGGGAAAAACGGCTTTTCATCAGGATCATCAGTGGTGAGGAACTGCTGATCCTCGCCGTTTTTCATTCTGACTGTCATGCACCGCGTCGTGCTGATGGCGGAGAGCACAAGATACTCGCAGTGCGCACCGTCCGCCCTTGCGACACCTACGGCCTGTGAAACCATGGATTTAAGCAGAGAAAGAAGATGCTGATGCTCATCATATGTCGCCCTGTCGCATTTTGATGCGGCGAAAACAACTCTGTCTATTCGCGGCGAAAACAGACGGTTCCACCAGGTGCTGTTTCCGTAGTTGAAATTCTGCAGCAGGATCTGAAAAGTATCATTGATATCCATGAAGGTTTCGCGGCCGCCCATAAGAGCCTGCAGACAGTCAACGATTACAATCTGGCGATCTATCCTTGAAAAACATTCACGGTAGAATTTTCTCACAACCTGTTCGCGATAGGCTTCATAACGGCTTGCCATAACACAATAGAGGCTCTCGTCACTGCATTCACCAAGATCCTTCCATACCCATGGAACAAACTGAAGAATCGGAGCACCTTCAAGATGACCTGGAAGAACAAAGCGGCCGGGAAGAATAAAAGCAAGGCCGCAGGACTTGCAGGCCTTAAGCCACTCTGTATAACCCGTGACAACCCGGTTTAAAACCGTATCATCAACCGTGTTCTGAGGTTCAAGGAGTTCACCGTCTCTGATCCAGGCCGAAGGATCAGCAACACCCCTGACCTTGTCAATCTGCTCTCTTATCTTTAAACTGAACTCTTCATATGAAAGATTAAGCAGAGTCAGATCAAGCAGCCATTCTCCGGGATAGTCCCATATGTCAATAAACAGTCTTCGCTGCTCGCCCTTTCTGAGCCATCTGTCGTCCCTGTATCTAATCTCCAGTCTGATTTCACTTATTCCATCCGTCGGCTCGGGCCACCGTGGAGGATCGGAAAGAAGAGCCTCCATCGCCCTGCGGTATGGAAAGGCCGCAACTGAAAGATCCCTTGCCGGAGCTATTCCTCCGTAGCATATTTCAAATTCATCATAGGATCTGAATCTCGGTATCTTCAGATTAAAACCGGATTCACCAAAATGTGATATTGTATTGACAAGGGATGTAATAAAGGCAGTCTTTCCGCCTCTTGACAGTCCGGTAATACCGATCCTGATTTCCCGATCAAGAAGAAGATTGCGCCCGCGCTCCGCCGCCTTAATAATATTCCGTAACAGATCCATACAAATCGCCAGTTCAAAAATGTCAAACAGGTTAATCAAAAAAATGATAGAAAAAGAATCCACGGCAGACCGGCAGGTGAAAAAATCCCCTAACGCATCACCGCACGGCGGAATTCTCTTGTGGCAGTGTTAAAAATCGATTTCACAAGACCGGACTTTCTGCCACTGTGCCTGCGGGAATTCTTCTTGCGGTTGGATGAAACTCTGCTCTTATCAGCAATCCGGGGTCTGAGGATCATTTGACGGTTTTCCATTATCAAGGCTGCCTGCTCTTCTGCATACTTCTTCGCCGCCTGAATTATGTCCTCACCGTCATACTTTCTTATGATCTCTTCTATTTCCTCAGCTTTTACACCGGCATCCTCGCTGCCGAGGGCCACTGCCAGAAACTCCCTGCCGCAGAAATCTGTAACAACAGCACTGTTGTCATCATCAGTATCCAGCAGATCCTCCAGATTGTCCGGCGTATATTCCGGTGAATCAGGATGAAATTTTGATACGGATAAACTCCATGCAGTTTCATGGATGATTTTCGCATCACCCATAAGGTAGCCAAATTTTATAATCATTTCAAGAAACACATTGTCAGTTCTTGAAAGACTCCGTCTGGCAGGATTTCTGTACCATGAATAGCCGAGTTTGGAGTAATAGTCTGCCTCCAGAACATTCTGTGTTCCGCCCCATCCGTTTTCAAGCAGCATGGCATGAAGAAGAGCAAACTGTCTTGCTGGCTTTACATCCGAACCGCTGTTCAGGAGCCTGTATGCACGCTTTAAATCAGGATATTCGGCACCCTCTCCCAGAGCGAGAAATGTGGCCAGTGCCATTCGGGCTTCAGCATTGTTTCTTGCACCCGCCTGTTCAACCCATGCCAGAGCGGCCTCAGAATTTGCAGGTCTGCCCTTGATGGAGAATTTATCAGGATATGCGGTAATCGCGGCATAAAGAATCTCGCACAGGGCGCTTTCATCTGCTCCCACATAACTGCAGAAACGCAGATTGGTATCAACCTCAGGCATAAACGGACCGCCCGGGGAGTTCAGAGCTCTTACCGCAAGCTTGTAGTACGCCCGCGTATCAGCAGGATTGTCCATCAGAATCCGTTCACAGCCAGCCGCGCATCTGGTGTCGCAGCTTTCAAGAGGCATGCTGTGACATGAACTCAGATCAATACTGTCACTGTTGAGACCGTATGCCGCCCCAGATATAATCACCGCAATTCCGGCAAATAAAGCCAGCTTTTCAAACATTAGTCCCCGCACTGTTCTTCCGCCTCCAGCAATCTGGATCCGCTCCAGCCTGACGTCAGTTTTTTCTTAAGTCTGACAGCCTCGGCACTGCCCAGAGACTCGCCCAGGCTGTACCAGCAGTATGCCACCAGTGATTTTGATTTATTATCCAGGTCGGGAACCCCGCGCCGGGCAAGGTTTCCCATATAAAGCGCCGCCGAAGGACTTCCCAGCAAGGCTGCCCTTTTTATTTCCAACAGATGCTCCTTCTGTGCCTTTTTCTCGTAGTTTCTCTTGGCAATTATAAAAACTGCTTCCGGATATTTCAATTCCGCGGCCTTCTGATACCAGTACATAGGATCAGAAGGTGAAATATCGGGATCCTTCACCTTTTTCTCATCAAGAATTTTTCCCACATTGAACATGCCCTCGGCGCTGTTCAGGGCGGCGGCTCTGCGCGACCACAGCAGTGATCTGGAATAATTCTGTTCAACCCCGTCCCCGCAGTAATACAGGGATGACAGCGAATTCATGGCTGAGACGTTATTTCTCTCAGCCGCCCTGCTGTACCAGTAGAACGCCTTTTCATAATTCTGAACTCCGCCTGCGCCCAGATCATACATTCTGCCAAGATCAAGCATGGCATCGGTATATCCGCCTGCCGCGGAACGCTCCATCAGAATTCGCGACTTCATCAGATTCGGTTCGGTTCCCTTTCCTCTTGCATACATCCATGCTACATTGTAAAGCGCTCCCGGATCGTCAAGTCCTGAGCAGCAGGAAAAGGCATCGCTGTATTTCTCCTCAAGAAACAAAGCCTGGCACTGTCCGATACCGACTTTTTCCGGACCGGCCGCAGGCTCCTGAGAGCCGCTAAACCAGGAGCAGCCTGACAGGAGCACTGCCGCCGCAAATATAAACCTAGTCATCACCGCTCTCCATAAATCTCCTCAGAAGTTCATCGGCAGCCCTGAGCTCCTTGTCCTTGAGACTGTTTCTAATCTTCAAAATCTCCTGACTGTACTGCGAGGTGTTAAGCCTCCTGCCGAGCATGCTCAAAACCACATAGGTTCTGTTATCATGATTATAACAGACATTTCCGGGAAGAAACCTTGACGCAGCCTTATTTATCTCATCCACAGTCTGAGATGAAAGCGTCGCCTTGTAGTAAAAGCTGCATGCATACGCTATGTCAGGGGTTACATGCATACCCGAGGCATAAATATCCGCAAGCTTCAGACTGCATTCTGTATTGTTGTTATCTGAACAGTCATGAAGCAGAGCAAGAGCCCTGTCAAAATTTTTCGTTCTTCCGTTTCCGTCAAGATAGCAGTCTGCAAGGATCACGTTGGCTTCAGTAACGGAATAACCGACCGCCTCCTCGGCCAGATCACAGCCCTTTACAGGATCCCTGGCAGTTCCAAAGCCGCTTGCATATGCCTGGGCAACCTTAAGCTGGGCCGCCATATTTCCCGCCTCCATGGATTTCTGATAGAAATGAAAGGCCTTCTGCGGACTGTATTCGGGGGAATTCTTTTCATAAAGGCCTCCAAGGTTGAAGAGTGCCCCCGTATCCCCCAGATCCGCCGCGTCTATATACCACTCAATAGCCTTCTCGATATTGTAAAGAGAGGAATCCTCATCAGAATATATCTGTCCGAGAAGAAATGAAATTTCACTGCTCTGACTGCGTGAATAGGAATCAAGCAGGATCTTCTCACCCTTGACGCTGTCCCTGGTTCTTCCCCGGCCGTTGATATAGCACAGAGCCAGATTAAGCTGAAAAGGATAATCTGAATTTCCTGCAAATTTCTCCATAATGTCGCAGGCTTCCCTGTATTTGCCCGCATGCTCGTAGAAACTGGAAAGATTCCAGGCTGCAGATGATGATCCCTTTTCCATAGCCAGAGTAAGATACTTGCGGCCTAGGGTTTCATCCCTGTCAAGAATATCCCTCAGACCCTGCATATAAAGATCCCCCAGTCTGAACAGACAGCTCTCCATTCCAAGCCTTGCGCCCACAGTGACCCATCTGACAAGCTCCCGATCATTTCTGGTGCCCGCCTGATCATCAGAATAGATATCTATCAGCTTCTGAATTGACACAAGATCACCGTCAGCAGCGGCCTTTTCTATGTACGGGATCAGGGATCTGCCGTCACCGTCGTGAACTGCGCTCAGGCATCTTGAGAGATCGGTGGAGGCGTTTTTCATCTGCTTCTCCCCGGCTTTTCTGTACAGCCCGCACGCCCTGAAAAGATCCTTTTCCGTGCCGAGCCCCTCCTCGTACATCCGTCCCAGAGGCTGCAGCGCTGCATTCTCACCGGCGGAAACAGCGGCGGTAAAATATTTAAGAGCCATGGAATAATTGCGCGGCTCCATCTTCATATAAAGGCGGCCCAGCTGATAAAAACCGGCTCCAGGAAGAATTTTAACAGTCCTGAGAGCGCATTCCCTGGCCAGATCCAGCTTTCCTTCCCCGAGATAAATAGAGAACAGTCTCCCGAGAGCCCGGGGATGCCCCATCTCCGCAGCGCGCCTTAGATATTTTCCCGCCTCGGAAACATCCCTTCCGACATGAAAACCGCGGCTGTAGATGGAATAGAGAAGAAAGCCCGCCTCGGCGCTTCCCTCCTCGAAGGCTTTGAGGAGACTGGATAAACCCTCCTCATTTCCATGGGAAAGATCGTCATAGGCAAGAAGTGCTCTGCATTCACGGGATCCGGTTTTCTCCACACCCTCGGTGCACAGACTCCTGAATTTTTCCCTGTCCCCCGCTTCAAGATAAAGATTCGCGGGAATATGATACTGCCTGAGGGAACCTCTGCTCCTTGCCAGGTTGAACAGCCCCAGTGCCAGCTCCCGATCCTGCGCCAGATGACCTCCCCTCAGATATTCCACGGCGAGAAGTTCATAAGCCCGGCCGTCATCCGCACCCATAAGTCTGACCTGATAATCGGCATTTTTTCCCGGATCGGCCGGAAGCCGGCTGAAATAGATTTCAGCTGCCATGATGCATCCGTCCCTGATATCGCGGCTGCATGCATCAAGAAGATATTTCTCGGCCCTCAGCCACTGATCAGCTGTATTCTCCTCCCCCGCTTCGATAATTTTTCTTCCAAGCTCTATTTCCGCCTGGTAGAAGCCGTGGGACAGAGATTTGAGCAGAAGAGCCGAGTCATCCAGCAGCATACCGAGACGGTAATAGGCCTCACCCCTGCAGTTTACGCACTTTTCAACTGCGGTCCGGTAGTATTTCTCGGCCTTTTGCCGCTGGTTTTCCTCCTCCATCACCATACCCATTCTGATATATGCCGCCGGCTCACCGGATCTTCTGTAGTGATGAAGCGCCTTTTTTAAATTTTTTTTCGTTCCGTAACCGGTGCGGTAGCATTCACCGAGAAGAAAATCAGCCCCGGGCGAGGATTTAGTTTCAGTAAGAAGCCTGAAATCACGAACTGCTGCTGAGGAATCATCCGACGGATTGCTCTGATAGTGTCTTGAAACCTCAAAAATGACTGCCGGCTGATACCCCTGATCCGCCGCCAGGTGATTGTAGAATGAAGCCAGGCGCAAATCCCTGTTCACGCCGGTGCCGCCGGAATATATCTGCCCGAGGGTATAGGATGCCGCAGGGCTTCCCTCCTGGGCCGCCTTTTGATACATTTCAAGGGCGCGGCTGCTGTTCTGTCCGGTACCCCTGCCGTGCAGGTACATGTAGCCGAGCGCCTCGTGCACTGCGGCTGAATCGGAGGCAGACTGTATTTTTTCACATTCGATGATCGCCTGGACATAATCCCCGGCCTTGAATCTGTCAAGACACTCCGACTCGCCGGCACAGGACATTCCGCAGGCAAGAAGCAGCATACCGGCAAGAGCAGTGCGTGATACAGAACCAGAAAACATCAGATCAGAGCCTCATGAAAGCATATCCAACAAGTACCAAGAAGGAGACAAGCGCGGCAAACTTGATAAGACCGGACCATGAAATTTTTCTTTCAGAAGAGGAGGTCCGGCCGTCTTTCAGCATAACTCTCAGAAGCTGATATTTTGCGTTTTCTATGCCTTCACCGGTCTCGTGCTCTGCTATAGCCTTCTGCATTTCATCTGATATGCGAAAACCAGCTATATCCTCGAAGCTGACATCCTTCTTCAGGGAGACAATCACAAACTTGAAGCATTCCATAAATGCCTCCTGATCCTGATTTGCAAGCATGGCATCCATCAGTTTAAGCAGCTGCCGGCCTGATGAGCATTTTTTCTTTTCATGACTGTACCGGGCCAGATCCCTGCCGTGCTGCCACATGATCTGGCAGTCCTCAAAAGGTGCCTTGCGGTTCATGAGCTGGACGTAATATGCAAAATCAAGACAGGCAAGAAGAAATGCCGCATGACCGTCTCCGTCGATGAATTTTGCGCCCACCTCGTCAAGACTCATCACCTTTTCACTGTTTGTTTCCGTCATCTGATTTCCATCCCGCTTTTGAGCCCGTGCATACCGTCAGCGCCGCCGGAAAGATCCGGACATTTCCGGTCTGACGCCAATTTCCGGCTATATTCCGCCGCAGATTGTATTTTACATTTTTTTGCTCTTTCTGTCCCCGTACAGCCTCACAAATAAACGGCATAACCGGGAAACAGAACCGGTCCGGCGGGACATTACCGGATCCGGCTGCCGTAAGCCTCTTAAAAGGCTCCGGTTCTGATCATCCGTTCATCTATGGTAGTAAAGCTGCTTTTTGTGCTAAAATTCAGATAGGAAAAGCAGACGGCGGGTTATCCAGCACAATATTTCAAATCCGCCCTTATTTTTTTGTTTTTTGCCTAAAAGGCAGCCGGCGCACCTGCCGGATCAGTTAATCGGAAATGAAATGCATAATAACAATGATACAGATGATGTAAGAATCAAGAACATTCAGGTAGTACTTCCCCCTGTGGCTCTCAGAGAGAAATATCCTCTGACCGACAAGGCCCGCCAGACAGTTATTGAGGCACGCAGGGATATTGAAAACATTCTCGACGACAAGGATGACAGACTGCTTGTAGTAACAGGTCCTTGCTCGATTCACGATACAAAGTCGGCTCTTGAATATGCAACCAAACTGGCGGAGCTCAGAGAAAGATTCAAAAATACCCTTCATATCGTAATGAGAGTTTATTTTGAAAAGCCCCGCACAACTGTAGGCTGGAAGGGACTTATCAACGATCCGTACCTGGATCACTCCTTTGACATCAATGACGGTCTTCGCATCGGCAGAAAGCTTATGCTTGATGTAAACAACCTCGGTGTTCCTGCCGCCGTGGAGTTTCTTGATATTCTTTCTCCTCAGTATTTTGACGAGCTTATCACCTGGGGTGCAATCGGTGCACGCACAACCGAATCTCAGCTGCATCGCGAAATGGCTTCAGGTCTGTCCTGCCCTGTCGGTTTCAAGAACAATACCGACGGTTCAGTAAAAATCGCCATCGACGCAATCCAGGCGGCAAAGGCGGAGCATTCATTCCTCTCCGTGACAAAATTCGGACACAGCGCCATTTTCCGCACAGCCGGAAACAACTACTGCCATCTGATCCTCAGAGGCGGAAAGACTCCTAACTACGATCACGATTCAATAGCGGCCGCCGATGCGGCTCTGGCAAAGGCAAATCTGCCGCAGAAGGTGATGGTTGACTTCAGCCATGCCAACAGCTGCAAGCAGTTCAAAAAGCAGATGGATGTCTGCCGTGATGTCTGCGCGCAGGTAGGTGCAGGCGACAAGAGCATTTTCGGTGTAATGATCGAAAGTCATCTCTGCGAAGGCCGTCAGGACTGCACAGATCCTAAACTTCTCAAGTACGGTCAGAGCATTACCGATGCCTGCATCGGCTGGGATGATACAGTAGCCGCCATCACCATGCTCTCACATGCAGTGGAACAGAGAAGAAAGGCATAACAGCCGCTATCTGCTGTTTTGATAGCACCGCTCCGGCAATGCGCCGGAGCTAATAAAGCTTATATTTAAAAAGGACAATGTAAAAATGGGACGTTATTCACTGGAAAAGGACAAGATCAAAATTCTGCTTCTGGAGGGTGTTGCTCAGAGTTCTGTTGAGGAATTCAACAAGGCCGGATATAACAATGTTGAATATATCAAGGGTGCACTTGACAAGGAAGAACTTCTGGAAAAGATAAAGGATGTTCACTTCTTGGGCATCCGTTCAAGAACCTTTCTGACTCCTGAGGTTTTTGACGCCGCCAAGAAACTGGTTGCAGTCGGCTGCTTCTGCATCGGAACCAATCAGGTCAACCTCAAATCAGCCACCGAGCACGGTATTCCTGTATTTAACGCTCCATATTCAAATACCCGTTCCGTAGCCGAACTGGTGACAGGTGAATACCTTCTGCTCCTGCGCAGAGTTCCTGAAAAGAATGCAAAGGCTCACAACCAGGGCTGGGACAAGAATGCAAGCGGCTGCTATGAAGCAAGAGGCAAGACTCTGGGTATAGTAGGCTACGGTCACATCGGAACACAGGTGGGCATCATTGCAGAATCCCTGGGTCTTAAGGTTATATACCATGATATTGAAAACAAGCTGTCTCTGGGCAATGCACACCAGGTAGGTTCACTTGATGAGCTTCTGTCAAAGGCCGACATCGTTACCATGCATGTTCCGGAAACCGAGGAAACAAAGAACATGATCGGTGCCGAGCAGTTTGCCAAAATGAAGAACGGTGTAATCTTCCTTAACGCATCACGCGGAACTGTTGTTGATATCCAGGCTCTTACAGACGCTCTTGAATCAGGTCATGTAGGCGGTGCGGCATGCGACGTATTCCCTACCGAGCCGGCAACCAACGGCGATCCGTTTATTACACCTCTTCAAAAGTTTGACAATGTAATCCTGACTCCGCACATCGGAGCCTCCACCAAGGAAGCTCAGAACAATATCGGTATCGAGGTTGCCGACAAACTCATCAAGTACTCTGATAACGGCTCCACACTGACAGCTGTTAACTTCCCTGAGGTTTCTCTTCCTGTACAGGGCGAGGTCAACAGATTCCTGCACGTGCATGAAAACAGAGCTGCAATTCTCAACAAAATCAACCAGGTCTTTGCAGATCTGGGAGTAAATGTTGTGGCCCAGTACCTTCAGACATCACCTTCTGTAGGTTACGTTGTACTTGATGTTCAGAAGAATGAAAAGAGCGAAGAGGCTCTTGCAAAACTGAAGGAAATCGACGGTACAATCAAGACCAGAATTCTGCTGTAATCTTTGCGGCATAAATTATACATTCAGAAAACTAGAGCACCGGCGGGTGCTCTTTTTGAAGGCGGCTATGGAAAAGGATAATCTTGTTCCCCTGTGCGTGGATCTTGACGGGACAGTTGTTTACGGAGACATGTCCCTGAGATCTTTTACCAGTTTCATCAAAAAGAATCCTCTCAATATCTTTCTTGTGGCACTGTGGCATCTGAGAGGCAGAGCATTTACAAAGTATATGCTGAGCAGAAAATTCAGTTTTGATGAAAAAAATCTGCCATACATTCAGGAAACAATAGATTTTCTGAAAAAGGAAAAGGAAAAAGGCAGAAAAATTTATCTCTGCACCGGCTCCTGCGTTCCTGTTGCTTTAAAAATCAGCAGGCACCTTGGACTGTTTGACGGGATCATGGGAACAAAGGCCAGGATAAATTTCATCGGGGAAAACAAATGCAAGGAGCTGATCAGAAAATTCGGAGATCGGGGTTTCGATTATGTGGGAAACTCGTCACAGGATCTCAAGGTATGGAAAAACAGCAGAAAAATAATCATTGTAAACGCATCCGGGAACACTGTAAAAAAATGCAGAATGAACTTCAAAAACAGTGAAATCACAATTCTGGACAGAACTTCCGCCGACGCTTCAGAATGAACTACCTTTAGGACATGCGTAATTTCAGACGGCTGAAAACGGCTTGTCTGAATTAAAAAAAAGCATTTTCCATCCATTCCTCTGACATAAAATCAAAAGAAATGATAAATTTATCACCAAACCGTCTTATACTCATTTTATCTGCAGTTATAACCTCTCTTGATGCATCCGCGGCAGTTCCAGAAGATTCAGACAGTCTCTCCGGTCTTATTGAAAAAGCTCCCTCCGCTGCACGTGAAAACAGATCCGCTTCTGCAGGCGATCCACACTCCTCAAAGGACATCAAAGCAGGATCCGACACGGATCGGGACAGTTCGCAGCAGAGCAAATACTGTATTCTCAGTACCGAAACTGATCCCCGTGGATTTGAAATAGTAAATGACGGGAACATCGTTACAGAGCTTCGATATCTTGGCAGTTATAATTTTACAGGAGAACCGCTCAGGGGGTATGTAAGTAACGTTACAGTACTGACCATACCTGCCGCGCAGGCTCTGAAACAGGCTGCCAGAAGAGTGACCGCCGACGGCTACCGCATAAAAATCTATGATGCCTACCGTCCCCAGTCTGCCGTTGACAGTTTCGTAGAATGGGCGAAGGATAAAAACAGAACAGAAATGAAAAATGATTTTTATCCTGACATCAGGAAGGATGATATTTTCCGTCTGGGCTACGTGGCAAAGCGCTCGGGGCACTCAAGAGGAAGCACGGTGGATCTGACACTGATTACCATGGACGGAAAAGAAGCGGATATGGGAGGAACCTTTGATTATTTCGGCAAAGTTTCCCATTTTGAGCATAAGGGACTCTCAAAAGAGGCTGCGAAAAACCGCAGATATCTCCGAAGGATTATGACTGAAGCCGGATTCAAACCAATCAGCAACGAATGGTGGCATTTCACACTCAAAAATGAGCCGTATCCTAAAACATTCTTTAATTTTCCTCTGGATGAAGAATATATAAGGAAAGCGCGCATATGCGACCAGACACGGAACTGAATACTGCAGCCAGAGCGACCGTCAGTAACGGATCCTACTGCGCCTGCCAGATTAAAGATAAAGGTTCAAAGACTGAAAAATAATATTCCGGAACCAAAACATCCGGCAGGCACAGAAAAGAAATAAAAAAGAGCGATCATAAACCGCTCTTCAAAATGAACAAATTAGGAAAATTAAAAATCAGAGAACCTTGGCAATTGCACTGCAGAGTGCGTCGATATTGCTTGTAGTAATACCGGCCACATTGATTCTTCCGGAACCTACGATATACACGCCGAATTCACTCTTAAGACGTGCAACCTGCTCCTTGTTGAGACCTGAGAATGAGAACATACCGTTCTGTCTGTTAATAAATGAGAAGTCCTGGTTGACACCCAGATCCTGCAGCTTCTGAACCATCATATTACGCATGGTCTTGATTCTGCTTCTCATCTCGGCAACCTCGTTTTCCCATTCAGCACGGAGTTCAGGATTTGAAAGAACAGTCTGAACAATCTTGGCACCGTGTGCAGGAGGGTTGGAATAGTTGGAGCGGATGGCAATCTTGAGCTGACTGAAGTTGACATCGGACTTCTCCCTGCTTTCGCTGACAACGGTGATGGCACCGACACGCTCATTGTAAAGACCGAAGTTCTTGGAGAACGAACTGGAAACAAGAAATTCCTTATGATATTTTGCAAAAATGCGAACGCCTGCGGCATCCTCATTTAAACCGTTGCCAAGTCCCTGATATGCAAAATCAAAGAAAGGAAGAAGTTTTGCCTCAGCAGTAATCTTTGCAAGCTCCTCCCACTGCTCTGCAGTAGGATCAATGCCTGTAGGATTGTGGCAGCAGCCGTGAAGAAGAACTACATCACCGGCCTTGGCCTGCTTCAAAGACTCCTTCATTCCCTCAAAATCAAGACCGTGGGTTTCAGGATTGTAGTAATTATACTGGGCAGTTTCAAAACCGGCAGCGCCAAACACCTTGAAATGATTAACCCAGGTAGGATTTGATATCCAGATCTTGCCGGCTATCTTCTGCTGAATAAGAAAATCAGCACCTACTCTCAAAGCACCGGTACCGCCAGGAGCCTGGGCAGAGCATGCGCGGCATGAGGTATAGATTTCATGATCAGAACCGAAAACAAGCTCCTGAACGAGTTTGCCGTACTCGGCAGTTCCAGGAATGCTCAGGTAACTTTTGGTCTTTTCTGTGTCAAGGATTAACTTTTCAGCCTTCTTTACGCAGGTCAGAACCGGAGTCTCGCCGGCATCGTTCTTATATACGCCAACTCCGAGATTGATCTTGTCAGGATTAGGATCATTACGAAATTCTTCTGTTAAACCCAGTATCGGATCAGCAGGAGCTGCTACAACCTTATCAAAAAACATTGTGATTCCCATGTGAATAAACAAAAACTGTGCTTATTATATCATTCACCATAAAAACCGTGAAACGCATTACAAAAAAAATTCACCGCCCCGCAGGGATACGGACTGTCACATACCGTTAAAACAGGCATGATGCAGTCCGGATTTATCTCCACCTATCCGCCTATTCTTGAGGTATGCCATATCACATCAAGACCGAGCTTCCTGAAATGATCCGCAATCTCGTCTGCAGAACGATCATCATTAATGACAAACTGCGGAAGATCATGCTTGTCAACTGCATATCCTCCGGGCTGGGTGCTGGATCCGGCACTTATGGAATTTATGGCGATAGGTACAACCGCATCTCTGAATCCTGCAGACTCGCGGGTGGAAATTGATATTTCAAGCTCCGGATCAAAAAGACGGAAGGCGCATATATACTGTATCAGCTCCTTTTCCGAAACCGGATGAGGCGGTGTAAATCCGCCCTCGGCAGGCCTCAGACGCGGAAATGACAGACTCAGTCTGCTTCGCCAGTAGTGCTTTCGCATATAGGCAATATGATGGGCAAGCATGCAGGCATCTGCTCTGAAATCTGCAAGACCGAGAAGTATACCCATACCGATCTTGTCCATGCCCGCCTTCCCGAGTCTTTCAGGAGTCTCCATGCGGTATCTCATATCCTTCTTTTTTCCGTGAGGATGATTATCCCGGTATGCCGGCTCATTGTAGGTCTCCTGATAGACGCAGACGCAGTCTGCCCCCAGTTCCCGAAGCTCGCGGTAGTCGTCTGCATCAAGGGGCTGAACCTCCATCATAAGGTAGGAGGCATACTTTTTGACAACAGGGATCACTTCTCTGAAATAATCCATTCCGCCGCGGGCGGATTCACCTGTAACAACAAGTATTGTCTCATATCCCAGTTTCTGTATCGCCCTGCACTCCTGCTCAACCTCGGCGGCATTCAGAATGCGGCGCCTGAAATGGTTGCTTGCCGAAAAGCCGCAGTATTTGCAGCAGTTGGAGCAGATATTGTTGAGATAAAGCGGCAGATACATATTAATCGTCTGCCCGAAGCGCTCCCTGGTAAGACGTTCAGCCTCTCTTGTCATCTGAGGAAGAAATTCAGCTGCAGCAGGGGAAATAAGGGCTGCAAAATCATTCACTGTTCTCCGCCTGGCGTTAAGCGCGCTGATAACATCCTTCCTGCCGGCGGCAAGAACAGCGCGGCTCCACTCATCAAAATCAATGAGCTGGAGTTCATCATAAAAGCTCATTTATCAATCCTCCAGATGAGCAATAAAATCATCAACCTCCGATGTTGCAACAGCATACAGAGACGATTTGCCGAGACCCGCCTTCCCTGCGGCATAGCCTGCCCTCACGGCATCGGCGAAAGCCCCCGCCATGGAGACCGGATCCCCTGCAACTGCTATTGCCGTATTGACAAGCACTGCATCGGCACCCATTTCCATGGCTGCCGCGGCATGAGACGGAGCTCCTATTCCTGCATCAACAACAACCGGCACAGACGCCTGATCCAGAATTATCTCCAGCATATCCCTGGTGACAAGTCCCCTGTTGGTTCCGATAGGCGCGGCAAGTGGCATGACACATGCGCACCCCGCCTCCTCGAGACGCTTGCAGAGCACCGGATCCGCCTGACAGTACGGCATGACTGTAAAACCCTGCTTCACCAGCTCCTGCGCGGCTAGAAGAGTCTCCACGGGATCCGGAAGAAGATATCTTGGATCGGGATGAACCTCAAGCTTTATCAGATCTGTCTCCAGTGCATCCCGGGCAAGATTGGCGGCATACACCGCCTCTTTGGCAACTCTTGATCCGGCTGTATTTGGAAGAAGTCTGACTCCGGTTTTAAGAAGAGGCTGAAGAATATCATCATAGCCTCCGAATTTAGCTCTTCTTACGGCAACTGTTACAAGTTCAGTTCCGGAAGCCTTTACAGCAGAGCACATAACGTCTGACGATGAAAATTTACCCGTTCCCATAAAAAGCCGGGATGAAAAACTGTACTTTCCTATTGCAAGTGCATTCTGATCCTTCAAATCCATTACTAACCTCCTGCAATCATGGTAAAAATCTCAATTCTGTCATTTTCCCTGAGAATATACTGATCCAGCCTGCTTTTAGGAACCATCTCATCATTTACGCCGACGGCTATCCCGAAAAGACTCCTGGGATCATCCTTCACTACACCGGTCTCCTTCAGCAGTTCCAGCAGAGTACTGCAGCCGGTTTCCCTTACTTCACCGTTATATATAACCTTAATCATCTATTTTCTTCAGCAACCTTTTCGTAACAGCATCCGGATCTTCAGCCGCGGTGATCAGAGAAACCACCGCCACGGAGCCGACCCCGGTCGAGATAACATCATCAAGAGTATTCTCCTTGATCCCGCCAATTGCGACAGACGGAACATCCCCGAGCAGCTTTACATAATGCCTGAGCTTTTCAACACCCTGCGGCTTTGATTTCATAATCTTCGTTCCAGTCGGGAATATATGTCCAAGAGCCACATATGACGGATTCAGTCTGAGCACTGAAGCCATCTCGAAATATCCGTGAGTCGAAACTCCAAGTCTGAGTCCCCCCGAGGCTACGGCATCAAGATCAGCAGTTTTCAGATCCTCCTGCCCGAGATGCACGCCGTAGGCGCCGTATTTAAGAGCAAGCTCCCAGTAGTCATCTATGTAGAGCCTCGCTCCGTATTCACGTCCGAGTCTGACAGCCTCGGCAATATCCTTTTCAAGATCCGGATAATCAGGATCCTTTATCCGAAGCTGCAGAGTTCTGACTCCGAGTTCAAGAAGCCGCTTAATCCATTCTATGCTTCCGACTACCGGATACAGCCCCATTCTGAACACCTCAGGAGCAAAGGACAGACTCCGTTCGGACTCTTCAAACGAGGAGACGGCAGCCGGCAGATAGTCCCTGTCATCATAATCAAATCCCGATGCCGGAGTTCCGCCGCTTCCTACAGAATAACCGCGGTGAACAGCCTTGCCGGTATACATAACCGCCGCCGTCACCGCATCAGGCACCGCATAACCGCAGGCAATAAAGGCGGCGGCTGCGGATGAAAGAGTGCAGCCGGTGCCGTGCTTGCAGTCAGAATCATAGTATTTTGATCTTAAGATTACAGGCTCTTCACCTGATTCAAGAAGCAGATCAAAGATAAAACCGTTTTCAGATCTGTGGCCGCCTGTGACAAGAACCGCCGTATCAAGTCTGTTCTGAAGTCCGCGGGCGAGCTCAAGGATCCCTTTCTCCCCCTGTTCATCAGTCTTGAGATCAAACAGCCGGCACAGCTGCATAAGCTCCGGAATATTCGGAGTTATCAAATCAACATAATCAAAAAAAGAAAGATCCAGAAGCTGCCTGTAGGAAAGGGAGCTCATAGAGCCGCCGGATGAGGGTGCAAGAACAGGATCATAAACGACAAACGGCCGCAAATCCGGTGAAAGACCAGACAGAAATTCAATCAGGGCACCGGCAATTCCGGCATTCGGAAGCAGACCAGTCTTTACAGCCGCCGGTTTCATATCACTCCAGAGATGCCGGAGGACAGATTTAAAAAAATCAGCCGGCACCGGCTCTGTTCTGAGAACTGATTCAGTATTCTGACATGTAAGAGCTGTTATAACACTGCATCCGTGAACTCCGCAGTCGGACAAGGTTTTCAGATCACGCTCTATCCCCGCCCCGCCGCCGGAATCCGATGCGGCTACTGTCCAGACAACCTTCACTGTCCCTTCTCCTTTTCCACCATTTCCTTTATTTCCCTGCTTACGCGGATGGAGCAGAATTTCGGACCGCACATGGAGCAGAAATTAAAATCATGCCCGCATTCCCCGAGCTTTGAGTCCTCAAGGAAAAGTCTGCGGGAGGTATAAGGATCTATGGAAAGCGCGAACTGATCCTCCCATCTGAACTCCGCTCTTGCCAGACTCATGGCATTATCCCTTACCGCCGCCAGCGGATGATGCTTGGCAAGATCCGCAGCATGGGCTGCAACCTTGTATGCAACCATTCCCTGCTGAACATCGTTTTTGTTAGGAAGTCCGAGGTGCTCCTTCGGAGTCACGTAGCACAGCATTGAGCAGCCGTACCAGCCGATCATGGCGGCCCCGATGGCTGAAGTAAAGTGATCATAGCCCGGAGCAATATCGGTTACCACAGGGCCGAGAGTGTAGAACGGCGCCTCGTGACAGTCCTCCAGCTCCTTCTTCATATTGATTTCAATCTGATCAACAGGTACATGACCGGGTCCCTCAATCATCACCTGCACATCATATTCCCAGGCAACCGCGGTAAGCTCGCCGAGCACCTTGAGCTCGCCGAACTGCGCCTCGTCATTGGCATCATAAACAGAGCCCGGACGCAGACCGTCACCAAGAGACAGAGCAACATCATATGCGGCGCAGATTTCGCATATCTCCCTGAAATGTGTATAAAGGAAGTTTTCCTCCCCGTGAGCCATGCACCATTTGGCAATGATGGATCCGCCTCTTGAGACAATGCCTGTAAGTCTCTTGGCAGCAAGAGGGATAAGACTTTTCAGCAGTCCGGCATGGATGGTGAAATAATCAACGCCCTGCCTTGCCTGCTCAAGAAGAACATCTCTGAAGACATCCCAGCTCAGATTTTCTGCAATACCGTTTACCTTTTCAAGAGCCTGATACATCGGCACGGTACCGATAGGAACCGGGGAATTACGGATAATTGATTCTCTGGTTTCAGAAATTCTGCGGCCGGTGCTTAAATCCATAACCGTATCCGCACCCCAGCGGATTGACCATACCATCTTTTCAATTTCCTCGGCAACGGACGAGCACATGGACGAATTGCCGATATTTGAATTTACCTTCACCAGAAATCTGCTGCCGATTACCATGGGCTCAAGCTCAGGATGATTAATATTTGCCGGAATTATGGCTCTGCCCGCGGCGACCTCCTGACGGACAAACTCTCCCGTAATGGCAGACTCACCGTTCTTTTCCAGGTTTTGGCTCTCCCTCAGGGCAGCAAACTCCATTTCCGGAGTTACAATTCCCGCCCGTGCTGATGCCAGCTGGGTTATCTTTGCACCGGATGATGCCCTGTAAACCTTTCTGCTCTGCTTTTTGATGAAATGATCTTCAGGATACGACTCCTCCCATGACTCAAGATCACAGCGGGCCAGCCAGCCGGATCTGATTTCCGGTGCACCCTGATGAAGATTAAGTTCTGCCGAAGGATCTCCGTATACACCGGAGGTATCATAGACAACAACCGGCTTGTTCGGAGCTCTCAGATTAATCTGACGGAACGGAACTCTGACACCGTCAGCCATTGATATATAGATGCGCTCGGACTGGGGAAAGCATTCAGCCTTCATCTGATTGATATTGATCAAGGCGCGGGACTCGCGATCCTCATTCCCTGAAGTTTTCTGATCTTCCTGCATAGAGACTCCATGAAAAAACATTAAGGTCGGTCCCTAGACAAGCTTGTTCCCTACGACGGTACTGACCGACAGGTTCACGGATCCCGATTTCTCGATCTCAGCACTAGGCTCTCCGACAAGTATTTTGAAAGCCTGACTACATGTACACTGCAGCAGCGATCCAATGATCAAAACCGGTGTGAACAACTCCCGAAATACAGTGCCGCACTGCAGATGAACAAAATCAGAAACGCTGAAACGATCTATAAAAAACAGCATATTCTCTGACTTTCAAACTCTACGATTCTACCATATCCGCAGACTCCGGATAATAAAAAAAAAGCGGATTTCGCATATCAGCCTCTCTTCATCCCGTTAAGAGGCTTAATTCGGAAAAGTTTCTCCTGCATGCAGAAAAAGCGGGTGTCGCGGCTGCGCTTTCAACCTTCTTATCAAAAATCTTGTGGAAAATATCAGCCCTGTCAACATCGGCAAACCAGGATCCGCAGCCAAGCCTGCTGAGATGAAACCACTGCTGACAGAAGGAAAACAGAGAACCTTTTACGCATGATCACCTCCTGCAGCGGCATAGCCTGATCTGTCAAAAACCTGCAGTTCGCAGCATGCTCCCCGTGATCATCTGCAGGGCGGAACTGTCCGAAAGATAAGAAAGTCCGCACAGAAATCTTACATGCAGGTTCAAATGAAATACATAAAAAAAAGATACGGCAAAGAAAATTCTTTTAGCAGTGAAAAGCCCGAATACAGACCGATCCGAAGTTTTAAAAAAGAATTCAGGGGTAAACCTGAAAAACAGCATGATGAAAGCTGTCCCGGAATAAACGGTGTAAACCCGGAGCAGAGAAAATTCCGGCACAGGGAAGCGCAAAAAAAAGATCCGGCATCAAAACCGGATCCTCTTTCATACACATACCCTGCTCTGATATCAGCAGTGTATCAGCATCGCGAGAACCACGAAGATCTGAGGTGACATAATACGCATGAACATGGTAAACGGATATACAGTTGCATATCCCAGAGATGTTGCCTCAGGACTTGAATAAAGAGCATTTGAATAGGCAAGAGCCGGAGGATCGGTACATGCACCGGAGATCGCGCCGCACATGCTCAGATAGTTGACCTTAAGTACAAACATGGCAACAAATGCCGCAATCATCAGCGGAACCAGGGTGATAAGCACACCGTAGAACATCCACATCAGACCCTGTGCACTGGCAACAGATGCAAAGAACGTCTGGCCGGCCTTGAGACCCACACATGCAAGGAACAGAACAATACCCACCTCCTTGATTGCCATATTAGCCGAGCGCGGCATGAACCAGTGGACCTTGCCGAAGGTAAGAGAACTGCCGAAACGCGAAAGGATGATAGCCATAACAAGAGGACCGCCTGCGATACCGAGCTTGAGAGCGGCCGGAATGCCGGGAACCGGAATTGCAATGGAGCCAAGTATAACACCGAGAACTATACCGAGAAACAGCGGCAGAGGATATACCTGCTGAAGTTTCTGGTGGGAATCACCGAGCTCACGGGCAACACCTTCAACGGCATCCTTCAAACCTACAACATTGATAATATCGCCGAACTGCAGAGTTATTGTGTCATCAGGAACAAGCTCCACATCGGTTCTGGTGAAACGGGAAACAACAACATCATACTTGCTGTCAAGTCCGAGTTCGCCGAGTTTCTTGCCCATAACCTTGCTGTTGGTAACAATAACACGGGAACTGGTCATATCGGTACCCTTGGTGGAAAGGGATATTTCAACCTTTTCACCGAGATCCGCCGCAATATTTTCAAGAGCACCGGGAGCGCCAACCAGGTGCAGAATATCATCAACCCTAACCACATCATCATGATGAGGCACCATAAGACTGCTGCCTCTCTTCATTCTGGAGCAGGAAATGGTCTGGGTATCCATACGAGGAAGCTCGGAAATCATCTTGCCGTCAAAGTGAGAGTTGGTTACACGGACATTGATCGCCACAATTCCCTTCTTCGCGGCAATCTTTGATTTTTCAAAAGCCTTGCCTGCCTGACTGATATCAACCTTGAATATAATCTTCATAAGGATCAGGGTGATAAAAATGCCGAGAATACCGAACGGATAGGCTACGGCGTAACCTTCGCCGAGGGTCGAGGTGGTCTGGAGAAGTCTTGCGGAGAGTGCAACAGGATCCGGATTGCCGGCGAGAAACTCATCGAGAGCCGCCTTGTTCAGAAGCAGATCCTTAACCTCGTTAGGAGCTGAAACCGCCACGTCGGAAATCATCTGATTTGCGGCACCGAGAGCCGGAGTATTGGTTACAGCACCTGAATAGACACCGAGAATTTCAGGAAGCGTCACATCAGTCAGTTCAAAGATTGCGAAGGTTACAAGGAAACCGCCGATTATCACAATCAGAGCAACAGAAATCAGCTTGGCACCTGAAGCCTTCAGAGAGGCAAAAAAACTCGGACCTACGGAATTGCCGATTGCATAAACGAACAGGATAAGACCGAACTCCTGAAGATAGTGCCTGGCACTTTCAAAAGCTGGAGCATTAAGATCCACCAGTTCGAAAGAATTTACAAAATGAGATATTATGATGCCGCCGAAAAGCACACCGCCGATACCAAGAGTAAAACCCTTGATATTTATTTTACCCAGAACTATACCAAAAACACTTATGATTGCTACCAGCAGGGTCAACTGGGCAATCCAATCTAGTACCATAAAATATTCCCAACAGATTTGACTTTAGATAGATTCAAAAGAACGGTAAAACCGCCTTTTTTTGAAACATGTGATCAAGTTCGTATTTTATCAAATAAAACTGCAAAAGCAAGTTAGGGGAAACAAAGAGCCCGGCAACCCTGCACACTGATACGGCAGAATAACAGGAAAATGAAATCAGCAGGCAAAAGCCGGATCAGTCCGTCTTTATTCTCCTACCATCTGTTTCCGCTCGGATCGCGGAATATTACATTGTCGCCGCTGTACTCCGAACTTCCGATTCTGTTGCCGCTGCTGTCACGGTAAATAACGGTCGAGCCAGATATTTCTCCGTAACCTGTAACATTTCCGCTGGAATTACGAAAAGTGATCCTGCTTCCGGAAATTTCCGCTCTGCCGGTGGTATTGCCGCTCCTGTCACGAAAAACTATGGAGCCGGAGCCTTCGCGCGTTGCAGTTCCGGTAACATTGCCGCTTCGATCTCTGAACGTGGTTGTATTACCGCTTGTTGACGCCGTGCCGGTTGCGTTGCCGCTGCTATCTCTGAATGTGGTTGTACCTGCAGAGGCGTCCAAAGATACCAGAGCAAGAACAGATGCAAGAATCAGTGCGGTTAACTTCATAAAAAAACTCCTTTTTAAACCGAAGGGAAAAAACCAGACAGTCCGCTGCGTCAGACTGCTCATAAAATTCCCAGTCTGTACCCGCAAATCCTCAAAAAATACGGCAGACTATCTTCTCAGGCGGTGATCACGTCTGCGATCCGGAGGTAAATTTCTGCCGGGCCCCTTATGTTCAGATGTTCCCACCGTCCTTCCGTCACGATCACGGTAGGTTGTTCTGCCGCCTGAGTGAGTTGCCGTACCCGTTGCTCTGCCGTCACGATCACGGTAGGTTGTTCTGCCGCCGGAATAAGTTGCCGTGCCCGTTGCTCTGCCGTCGCGATCCCGGTAGGTGGTTCTGCCTCCTGATGTAACAGCCGTGCCCGTAACTCTGCCGTCGCGATCCCGGTAGGTGGTTCTGCCTCCTGATGTGACAGCAGTGCCCGTAACTCTGCCGTCGCGATCCCGGTAGGTTGTGGTATTGCCGCTCGTGGTGGCTGTACCCAGCGCTCTGCCGTCACGATCCCGGTACGTTGTCGTTTCAGCTGAAACATTCAAGGAGAAAAGAGACAGAACAACTGTCAGAATAAATGCCGCTACCCTCATATGACACCTCAACAGGCAGAAAACGAGCCGTGAACAAAAACTGTACTCATAGTATCACTAATTTCAAAGAAACAGAACATCCTGCAATGCGTAAACACGGATCTTACTTACATTTTCCGCATTCCGCCGAAGATGCGGAAATGAAGATCCGGGTTCAGAGTTTTTTCATCATCCGGGATCTGCACAATAAATCAGTGCTGTTCACCGGATCTGTCCGATGCCTTTCCCGACCCCGCGGAAAAGGCCGGAGGGATCCGCCTATCTGAGGCGGTAGAGCACCGGCACCCTGACTCTGAAACCGCCTGAGATCCCTTTGAATCTGAATTCTGCTCCGTAATCGGATGCGGAACGATCAAGATCCGCATACCCTGACGATTTCTCCAGATCCACCTTCACAACCTTCCCGGAGGAATCAACATGAAGAACCAGAGTGACCTGCCCCTGACGCCCGAATCGTCTTGCCTGGGACGGATAAACAAATCTCGGACGGTAAACCAGTTCAACAGATGAAATATCCCTTAATGCTCCTCCCGCCCCGCCGGCCCCGGATCCGCTGTTCTGAGACGCTGCGGCCACCCCGGATCCGCCGGCTATGGATCCTGATGAGAAAACCTCCCGGCCGGTGCCGGAGAGGCAGCCGGAGGTTTCCCTGCACTGACTGCCGCCTCCTGCAGATGTTTTACGTCCGCTTTGTTCAGAGTTTTTTTTATTATCATGAAGCCTGCTCCCTTCTGCAGTCCGGACCTCCGCCGCCGCACTGCTCTGTTCTGGCTTTTTAACAGTTTGACGGTTGCCGCGTCCGTCATCAGACTGACGTCTCTTTGCATATGAAACAGCCGTCACAGCTGTGTCTTTCTTCGCGTGATCCTGACCGTTCTGAGATTCATGCAAAGCCCCGGTTTTCTGTGATGAATGCTCGCGGGACGCCGTGTTCCGCTCTGTTTTAACTTCAGACTCCGCCGCCGCAGAAACACCTGCAGCCGGCCCGTTTTCATGCCGCGGTGTGATATCTCCTGATCCTGCATAGGTTATTCTGTAGCCGGACTTAATCCCGCCTGAAGCCATATCATTTACCTGACGGCTTTCATCGGGAAAAAGGATTGATGCCGTGAGAAGAAGATGCATCAGGAGAATAAGAGAGAAATATAAAAGACGGAAATTCCCGGACAGGTACATGGCAGATGCGGTTTCCTCAAGGTAATATTCACTGTTTCATCATTATATACGGTACGCGGCTGTGCTGCACCCGTCTGAAAAATCCCGCAGGATTTTTACAGAAGGCAGATTTCCTTCTGATCCCAAAAAGCAGGCATAAACAGTATAATCACATTCCTTCGTCACATTCAATTCAGATCTGCTTCGCATTTCCTTCACAAACTGCATGCGCTGTCTAAAAATTCCGCATTCTATAAAACTGTGCGATGGTTTATAATACCCTTTGTTTTTTTATTCCCGCCGTTTTTCTACAGAATTCTGATCTGCCGTTCTGCAGCAGATCAGAGTGCATTTTCTGTATAAAACCGGAGGCTGTTATCAACCATAGGATAAGTGATCTGTATGTCCGTAGTAATTTCACGAAACTTTGCGACAGCTTTCTGTCAGAATTTTCTGGGAAATGCGCCAATCTGGTACAAACTCCTGATTGTCCTGTTTCTCATTTCAAACCCCATAATGTTCTCCATCGATCCGTTTATCGCGGGTTGGATGCTGATCCTGGAATTTATTTTCACTCTGGCCATGTCTTTGACATGCTACCCTCTCCAGCCGGGCGGTCTTCTTGCACTTGAGGCCGTTGCCATAGGAATGACCACGCCGGATCATGTCTTCCATGAAATAAACCAGAACATAGAGGTAATCCTGCTGCTTATGTTTATGGTTGCCGGCATCCATTTTGTGCGCGATCTGCTGCTTTTCGTTTTCTCGAAGGTAATCATAGGCATCAGATCAAAAGTGCTGTGCTCGCTTATTTTCTGTGCATCCGGCGCATTTCTTTCGGCGTTTCTTGATGCTCTGACCGTACTTGCGGTGTTCATAGCAATCTGCGTGGGATTCTACAGGATCTACCACAAGGTCATATCGCAGAGCGACACCAACAGCCCGGACGATGCAGAGGTATATGAGCCAAGCCGTGCGGATCTGAATAAATTCAGAGCATACCTCAGATCAATACTTATGCACGCCGCCGTAGGTACGGCACTTGGCGGTGTATGCACCATTGTGGGAGAGCCGCAGAATCTGATTATCGGTGCAAGAGCTGGATGGAGATTCGGAGAATTCTTCCTGCGCATGATGCCGGTATCTATTCCATGTCTGATTTTCGGTCTTGCAGCGTGCTTCGTTGTCGAGAAGTTCAAACTTTTCGGATACGGCACCGATATGCCTGACAGCGTCCGTCAGATCCTCAAGAAGACGGTTGATGAAAACAACGAAAAGCTCAAAGACGGAGATATCGCAAAACTTGTGGTCCAGTCGCTGTGCTGTCTGTGGCTGATTGTGGGTCTTGCATGGCACCTGGCCGCCGTCGGAATCATCGGTCTTACAGTTATTATTCTGGCAACGTCCTTCTGCGGTGTAATATCGGAAAACAAAATCGGCAAGGCCTTTACCGAATCGCTGCCGTTCTGCGCTCTGCTTTGCGTATTCTTCTCCATCATCGGAGTTATTGCAGATCAGAAGCTTTTTGCACCGATTATTGACTGGGTCTTCAGTTTCCAGGACAGCAGCGTAAGAACAGGCATGCTTTTCGCCGCCAACGGTATTCTTTCCATGGTAAGTGACAATGTGTTCGTCGGTTCACTTTATGTAAATGAGACATTCACAGCATTCACCCAGGGCATGATTGATCGCGATCACTTCGATATGCTGGCCATTGCCATCAATGCAGGTACGAATCTTCCTTCCGTTGCAACACCGAACGGTCAGGCCGCATTCCTGTTCCTGCTTACCTCGGGACTGTCACCGCTTATCAGACTTTCCTATACCAGAATGATGTGGATGGCGCTGCCTTACACCATAATCCTGTGCATTATAAGCTTCATCACAGTTATATGGTTTGTTCCGGACGCTACAGAATGGATGTATGAGCATCAGTGGCTGATCCACCATGCACCTTTGTCAAAGTAAATCAATCATCCGGATAAAATAATATTAAGCGGCCGTCTGAAATACAGACGGCTTTTTTTTGATATAATTTCACCGGATCACGGTAATATGTTCAAACCGGGTCTTCATGCTGTGCTTTTGTCAAAATACAGGAAAGGCTACCGTTATTTAAGGAAAAATCATGAATAGAATTATGCTGTTTCTGGCGGCTGTGCTTATATCCGCGGCTTCATATGCCGGGATAGTACTCCCGGACGGTTATGAGGAGGTTAAGGTTTCCGCTCCCGGAACCCATATGTATGTAAACAAAGCGTCATCCGCCTTTATCGCTGTATCACTTATGCCGAACAGTGAAAAGGAAAGTGCAGTCGATGCCATGAAGAAGATCCTCAGTGAAATCACCTGCTCAGCGGAAATCAAAGGCAATTACAAAATAGCATCTGTACAGGGATGTATAATAAATGCCGTGCCTGTGGATCTGGGTATCATTGTATCAGAAAAGAAAATGGTAATATTTCAGACAAGCAGCAACGTCAGAGACGAGGATTTTAAGCTGTTTCTGAAGAACTTTATAACTGAATAATAAATCAAAGGGTATGCAGATGTTTGCTTTCATTAAAGACTTCACAGTCGATTTTCTCAGAAATCTTCTCAACACAAGACTGTACTGGCTCTGTGTTGTTCTGATTTCCTTCGGATTTGAGGTATGCGGATATTATTTCCAGTATGTAATGGATCTTAAGCCCTGCGAGATGTGCGTTTATGAGCGTGCAGGCTTTGCCGCCATACTCATTATCGGTCTTTTTGTGCTGATTCATCCAAAGACTCTCAAATATATCGGAATACCCGCATGGATATACGCTTCAGTAATGAGTCTTCAGATTGCTGTTGAACATATCGATGCTGAAACAAACATCTTCGCCCAGTGCAACGCAGTTATAGAAGCTAAAAGATTCTGGATACCTCTCGACCAGTGGCTGCCGTCATTCTTCAACCCTACCGGCACATGCGGGGACATTCCATGGTCATTTATGGGATTTTCAATGCCGTGGTGGGTAAGAGCCATATTTATAGGCTATCTGATCGCCATCGCCGTATCACTGATAATTCATTTCTTTTTTTACATACGCCGCAGAAAAAGCCTGCAGAATTAAATCCGCCTGTAAGTGCCCACAGTGCTCCTGACGGAATATAGCATGATATTCCATACTCTGCGGGTGTAATCAGGTTTTTCGTGACAGCTCAAAGTCAGTTCTGATCTCGAAAACTGAATTTCCTCAGCAGAATTCAGAACTCCCCGCGCCGCACGTTTGAGCCGGGAGTCTCTGTCTGAACAGTCAGGGAGTTGAAAGACAGCTCATGATCAGCTCGTGATTTAATCGTATCGCCGGGTAACTCCGGGACATTCATACAGATAACAGAATCATACAGATGCGGAATTTCAGAAACAGGTCCTTCCCTGCTATTCAGGGTCACTGCGCCCTGCCATAAATCCCGGAAATCATAAGGACAAAAAAAAGCACCGCGATTATGCGATGCCTTTATCATAAACAAATTTGATTAAATCTTACTTGCCGAGAACCTGATCAAGGAGGGTGTCAATAGCAGCACACTTTTCCTGTGAATCACAAGCACCAGCAATCATAAGGATATCATCACCATCATCAACAACAAATCCCTGAACATTGTTTGGGCAGACGATATGCTGAGCTGGCTTACCCTTGAATTCTACAGCAGCTGGAGCTTCGCAGCCCTTAGCCTGAGCAATACCGGCAGCAACTTCTGCAAGATCTGCAGATCCGGAAGCGCCAAGTTTGCCTGCAACCATACGAACACCGAGAGTTGTCTCATCAAATGTATAAGAATCCTCAGTCTGTTCAGTCAAAGTCCAATCAGCCATTGCAGATGCAGAAACACACATAGCAGCAACTAAAGCAAATAACTTCTTCATAGAATACCCTACCAACCTTCAAATATGGAAGAATAAAAAAAACGCTCAACAGAAATTTGACAACAAATTCAAACTCTGTGTCTCTTCAAGTCTCTGAAATATATATATATAATCCATAAACTTAAACGTTCGTATTATAGAACTTCCACCTTAAAACATCAATAAAAAAATAAATACCGCAATTCTTAAAATACGCAAAATAATTTCATGTACGATGCAATTTGCAGGAAATTAAGGCATTAACCTCCTTTAATAAAACAAATATTCATTAGATCGGGCGGTAAAATCCGGAGTTTATATTGTGCAGTATGTATGTCACTCCCGCAATATTAAGAACAGGCGGAACAGCATAATGCAATCACCAGCCGGGAACAACCGGACGCACAGCTGCCCTTCGGCATTTTGTGAAACAGATAAGAACAATTAAACTGAAAGATATAACTGAAACTAAAAGAAAAAAAGAAGATGATTAACTGGCATTCCCAACGGGAGTCGAACCCGTGTCTACACCTTGAGAGGGTGTCGTCCTAGGCCTCTAGACGATGGGAATAAGAGACATTGTCGGAACGTTTGTTATTATAAACAAAGTGACTGTTTTGTAAAAGTTTTTTTTAAGTTTTTTAGCAAAAAACTTACTGTATGCGTAATTATTAACCAAAACAAAAAATTTCGAGTATACAGCATACAGTTTTCCCCGCCGGCACCGGTTTTCTATATCTGCCGTCAGGCCTGAATTCAGAAATCTCCGGCATCAGTTTTATTGACAGGCAAAATCATTAAACATCAAAGCAGGGGAATGAAACGGAAGAGAGGAAACAAGTAACAAGTTATTCACAACACCTGTTAATACTCTGCGCCTGACCGTGCTCCGCCGCGATCATGCACGTTCCTCCCCTTAAGATACAGGCTTAAGAAACCGCCGTTTTACTAATCAGTCCGCCTCCGTCAGCGATCTACTTTAATTTTATTCTGAAAAGACGTTCGAAGTTTTCAGAGGTTCTGCCGCACAGTTCCTCATAATCAACACCCTTGACCGCGGCCACGGCGTGCGCCACCTTCTCCACATATGCCGGCTGATTAGGTTTGCCGCGATACGGAACAGGAGCAAGATACGGACTGTCAGTCTCAACAAGCAGGCGATCAAGGGGAACAAATCTGGCCAGCTCCCTTATATTCTCAGCCTTTCCAAATGTAACTATGCCTGAAACCGAAATGTAAAAGCCGCGATCAAGAACTCTTCTGGCATTTTCCAGACTGTCCGCATAGCAGTGAAAAATACCTGTCAGGTTCTTCTCCGGATCTGATGATGTAAGCACGCTCCAGGTGTCATCGGGGGCATTTCTGGAATGAATAATAACAGGCTTTTTCAGGCGGAGGGCATATTCAAGCTGCTTTGAAAAAATACTCTTCTGGATCCCGGCGCTTTCAGACTCATAATAATAATCCAGTCCTATTTCACCTACGGCAATAACTCTGTCACGGGATGCATATTCAAAGAACTCATCCTCGCTCCACGGCTCGCTGATATTAAGAGGATGAATACCCACCGAGGCATATACATTGTCAAACCCGCGGATCTTTTCATACATTGCCGGAAATGAAGGCAGATCAGTACAGACACACAGCATATGCGTCACGCCAGCAAGCTCTGCATTATGCATTGCATCATCAACGGAAATCTCGCTGTCGCCGAATTTCAAATCTCCGAGATGACAGTGCGAATCAACAAGAAACATATTAAAACCCTTTAATCAGTTCATTAAAAAATGCGGCAAGTTCCAGCGCCGCCCAGGAATTTACCATGGCCCGTTCTCTGCGGACCATATCAAGCAACCGGCTGACGCTGCGATCCAGACATTCAACTGAAATATGATCAAAGAAGGAAAGCATTCTTGTATTCTTCAGTATAAGATTGCCGCCGTAGGATCCGGTGACCCGGTAGCGCATGATATCTTCAAGCATATAGTAGATCCAGCCGTAGACATCAGACAGAGAAAGTCTGCAGGCGTTTTTTTTAGAAGTCTTTTCATCTGCAGAATGCTCACTGCGCGCAGCTTCGTCGGTCTGAATTTTTACAGATATTTCAGTCATGAGATCAATAAGCTGGGATACTCTGGCTGGCTCCTGCATAATCTGGGCAAAAGCCAGGGTAAGACGGTTAAACAGTTCATCATAGCCGTTCATGATAAATCTTACGGTCTCAACAGGCGACTGACGGTTAATCCGGTAGATTTCCTCGGTAACAGTACAGTGCCTGCCGGAAAGCTGGCTGTAAATCCAGTCCTTTGCCTCATTAAACTCAGGACACGGGATCTTAAAGGAGACACACCTGCTGCGGACCGTGGGAAGAAGGAGATCAGGGTTGTCGGCGGTAAGAATAAACATGGTTCTGCCCTGAGGCTCCTCGAGAACCTTAAGAACAGCATTTGCCGCCTCAAGGGTGAGCATTTCCGCATTCTCTATAATTACCGCTTTTCCGATATCAAGCTTTGGAGTAAGTGCAACAAACGAAATTATGTCTCTGACGGCATCTATTCCAATCTTCGTTCTGGCCGGTGCGCTGACATGGTAATAATCCGGATGATTGCCGGAAAGACTCAGATTGCAGGAATGGCACGATCCGCAATATCCGGACAGTGACGGATTTTCACACAAAAACAGTCTTCCAAGTTCAAGAGCTATCTCCTTCTTGCCCAGACCGTCACCTCCGTACAGGAGCACGGCGTGCGGAGGTCTGTTTCCTATCAGAACCTCTCTTAACTTGAACCAGGATTCCTTTAACCACGGGAACATAAATAACTTTCCACTGCTGATATGACATCTGAAGTAACTGTCTCCAGGGATCGGGATGCATCTATCACCCTGATGGAACTGTCTGCGGCGGCTTCATTAAGGTATGCGGTGCGTACACGCTGAAAAAAATCCCTCTTCTCCTGCTCGAAGCGATCCCTTCCAAGCCCCCGGCTGTCCACCCGGGAAAGTCCTTCAAGCGGATCTATATCAAGAAGAACCGTCAGATCAGGTTTAAAATCCCCGAGGACTGATTTTTTTATATTCTTGATCATATTCATATCCATGCAGCGTCCGCCGCCCTGGTATGCAACTGATGAAAGATCATGACGGTCGCCGATCACAAATGCGCCTCGCTCAACAGCAGGTTTTATCACCGTTTCTACAAGCTGCACACGTGAGGCGTACATCATCAGAAGCTCCGCCCCCGGGGTGATGGATTCACCCGGATCAAGCAGTATGCTTCTGAGTTTTTCGGCAAGAGATGTGCCTCCGGGCTCTCTGGTGTAAACTATATCCGTGATCCCCTTTGATTCAAGTACGCGTCTGATGGTGCTTATGCACGTCGACTTGCCTGAACCCTCAAGTCCTTCCACAACAATAAAACAGCCTCTGGTCATTTTTTTTCCTGTCGATTAATCAGTTTCTGCCGTGACGGCGTCCTGAACGGTTTCTGCCGGATGAATTCCTGCGTGAATTTGCAGATGCATGCTTTTTCGAACCGGAACGGTCCGGACCTTCGATCTTTACGGCTTCTGACGCAGTCCCGGGATCCTGTACATCACCGTCACCGGCTGCGCTGTTTTTATCCCCGTCAGCGGATCCGTCCTGAGACTTTCTCTGTATCTGCTCTGTCTGCTGAACCGAAGCCTTTTTTCTTTCGCGCTGAAGCTTCACATAATCCGCCACCGCCCTGTTGTGCTCAGAAAGAGTCCTGCTGAACCTGTGACCGCCTGTGCCGTCAGCTACAAAATAAAGATAATCAACATCAGCCGGATGCAGCACCGCCTCGATTGCCGGTTTTGATGCAACAGCTATCGGTGTCGGAGGCAGTCCGTCAATCACATAGGTATTGTACTCATTTACATCCTGCAGATCACGCTTTCTGATATTTCCGTCATAGCGATCTTTGATGCCGTATATGGTGGTGGGATCGGACTGCAGTTTCATGTGACGGTTGAGTCTGTTGATAAAAACAGCCGCCACCAGCGGATATTCCGCCCTGCTGGCAGTTTCCTTCTCCACTATGGATGCAAGAATAAGGGCCTCATACGGATTTTTAAGAGGAAGATCGGCAGCTCTGTCCTCCCAGGACAGATTAAGATATTTTTCAAGATCGGCAAAAGATCGTTTAAGGATATCACTAGCCCTGTCACCAACGGTATATCTGTATGATTCAGCATAAAGCTGTCCCTCGGGATTTTCGGGATTGAAGGTGAAAATACTCTTAATATCCGCTTCATCCAGATCATAGGCAATATTCGGATCCTGCTTCATTCTTGCGGTAATCTGCTCAAACCTGGTACCTTCAATCACAGGAAAATAGTATGAAAGCTCCCTGCCCTCGCAGATTATGGCAAAAGCATCCCTGAGATTTCGGGCCTTCTCAAGAGAATAGGTTCCTGCTTTTAAAGATGTATATTCGGGATTGAGCTTGAACCATAAACGGTAAAACAGTCTGTCCTCGCCGGCTTCGGAAAGATCCATCGCCACAGACAGAGGAGTTGCACCGTGGGCGACAGTATATATTTGAGTTCCTTTCCGCAGGGCTGATTCATCAATGGAGCGGATCCTGTCGGAAATATAAAAAAAAGCGCCTGCCGCTAGCGCGGCAAGAAGTAAAACAAGCAGAGAAAAATACTTTATAAATGAAATCATTTTATTATCGATCCGAATAACCTAATTTTACTAGATCCTCGAATAAAAAAAATAGACAGAGCCGAATCTGCTGATAAAAAACAGGGAAACCGCCGGACAGATCTGCAGGCAAAACTGAAACAGCGGAAAGTCAGCTTCAGGTTCAAATCAGCAGATCCGCCGCACACGCACAAAAAAAGGCACATCCCGAAAGACATGCCGATTATTTAAATGATTTTTAAAAGTAATTAACGGTACTTCTTGAAAAGAATTGATCCGTTGGTTCCGCCGAAGCCGAAGGAATTTGAAAGCGCATATTCAACATCAGCCTTGCGGGCACCTTCACGGCACAAATCCATATCAGCGCATTCAGGCTCCACATTATCCACATTGATTGTCGGAGGAACCATTCCGTCATGAATACACATAACTGAAAAGATTGCTTCGATTGCACCGGCGGCACCAAGGAGGTGACCGGTCATGGACTTGGTGGAGTTAACCATAACTTTGGTTGCACTGTCACCGAACACAGATCTTACAGCTCTGATCTCGGCAAGATCACCAAGATGAGTTGAAGTTCCGTGAGCGTTGATATACTGAACCTGATCAGGAGTTATTCCCGCATCCTTTATCGCATTCTTCATGGAAAGAGCTGCACCTGCACCGTCATCAGGAGGTGCTGTCATATGATGCGCATCAGAACTCATGCCGAAACCGGCGAATTCTGCATAAATCTTGGCACCGCGAGCCTTGGCATGCTCAAGTTCTTCGAGAACCATAATGCCGGCACCGTCACCGAGAACAAAACCGTCACGATCCACATCCCACGGACGGCTGGCCTTCTCAGGCTCGTCATTTCTTGTGGAAAGGGCCTTGAGTGCACAGAAGCCTCCGATACCCATAGGAACTGAAGCCTTCTCAGTACCGCCGCAGATCATTACATCAGCATCACCATTCTGGATCATGCGTCCTGCAAGACCGATGGAATGTGTGCCGGTCGAGCATGCTGTTGCACATGCGATGCTTGGTCCGCGCAGATTGTTAAGAATTGAAACATGACCTGCTGCCATATTGATGATGGAAGCCGGAATAAAAAACGGAGAAATCTTGCGGCAGCCGCTCTTGAAGTAATTCTCGTGATTCACACTGATAGTACCCAGACCGCCGATGCCGGCACCGATGGAGGTTCCGCAACGCTCTGCCTCTTCTCCCTCAGGATGCAGATCTGCATCATTGAGAGCCTGGCTTGCAGCTGCAACGGCATACTGTATGAACATATCCATCTTTCTGGCATCCTTGTTGCTGATGCCATAGGCTGAAGAATCGAAATTTTTTACTAAACCTGCAATCTTGCTTGAAAAATCGGTGGTGTCGTAATCAGTTATTGGAACAATACCGCTCACACCTGCGAGAATATTCTTCCACGATTCCTCAAGATTCAGACCTACAGGGCAAAGAATACCGATACCGGTAACTACAACTCTGCGCTTGGACAAAGCACCCTCCATAAATCTCTACTTTTAAAAATTAATTACTGATCGCATGATTCGCGGCAATCAGATAAAACCTTCAAACAAACAGAGCGACAAAAAGCCGCCCTGAAAAAAATCATTTTATTCTAGAGAAGCCGAATTACTTCTTCTGAGCCTCAATATAGTCAACAGCAGCTTTAACAGTGGTAATCTTCTCAGCATCCTCATCAGGAATGTCAATGCCGAACTCTTCCTCGAGACGCATGATCAGTTCTACTGCGTCCAGAGAGTCTGCACCAAGATCATCAACAAATGATGAGTTCAGCTCAATGCCATCCTTATCACGATCAAGATGTTCAGCCACAATAGATTTTACCTGTTCTACGATATCACTCATGATTTAACTTCCTTAATATAGCACTATTGCCAAAAAAAACAGATCCCTAAAGATTTATTTATACTTCAATTATATATTGATACAGCTTTTATTTATAGTCATTTTTTTTCAAAATGATGCACCGCTTAGCATTTATGCGATAAAGAACACATATGGCAGTCAGATCGAGCAATAAACAGACTGACTGCATCAAATGCCGGGACTCTCAAAAGCACTAATCCATCAGCATTCCGCCGTTGACATTGATTGTTTCACCTGTAATGTAGCCGGCTGCATCGTCAGCAAGGAACAAAACAGCTGCGGCAATATCCTCGGGAGATCCGAGTCTGCCTGCAGGAACTGTTGAAAGAATGCCGCTTTTAACCTCGTCAGAGAGTGCATCTGTCATGTCAGTTGCAATAAAGCCGGGAGCAACAGCATTAACGGTAATTCCTCTTGAAGCAACCTCACGGGCAAGTGATCTGGTAAAACCGATAATGCCCGCCTTTGAAGCGCTGTAGTTGGTCTGACCCGGATTGCCTGCCTTGCCTACTACGGAACTTATGGAAATGATGCGTCCGAATTTCTTCTTCATCATGGATCTTACAACAGCCTTTGAAAGACGGTAGACGGAGGTAAGATTGGTTGCAATCACAGCATCCCATTCCTCATCCTTCATGCGCATGAAGATATTGTCCTTTGTAATACCCGCATTGTTCACAAGGATATCCACATCACCGTATTTTTCCTTTACCGCCGCCATGGCTGCATCCACAGATGCCTGATCGGTTACATTAAGAACAAGACCGGTGCCTGCATCCCCAAGATACTCGCTGATCCCGTCCGCACCCTTCTGAGACGTTGCGGTTCCAACAACCTTTGCACCCTTTGCGGCAAATGCCATAGCAACCGCCTTTCCGATACCGCGGCTTGCACCTGTTACAAGAACAACCCTGTTTTCAAAACTCATTTTTATCCCTTAATTCCGATTAATTCCTGAATTGTTGCAGGAGTATTGACGCTGACACCCTCAATACGCTTGTCTATGCGCTTTACGGTTCCTGTAAGAACCTTGCCCGGACCCATTTCCAGCTGACTCTCTACACCGGCGTCAGCCATGGCAACAACAATATCAGTCCATCTTACCGGGCAGTACAGCTGACGAACCAGCGCATCCTTGATTTTTGCCGGATCCTCTTCGCACTTAACATCCACATTGTTGAATACAGGGATCACAGGGGATGCAATCTCAACAGACTCCAGAACCTCCGCAAGCTTCTCCGAGGCTGACTTCATGAGAATGCAGTGGGAAGGAACAGAAACTGAAAGAGGTACAATCTTCTTTGCACCCTTTTCCTTTAAAATGGCCGAAGCTCTTTCCACAGCCTCCTTGTGACCGGCAATAACAACCTGGCCGATGGCATTGTAATTAACAGGAGAGACAACCTGATCACCTGCAGCCTCCTGACATCCTGCGGCCACCACATCATTGTCAAGACCGAGAACCGCCGCCATTGCACCAACTCCTGACGGAACAGCCTCCTGCATAAGACGTCCTCTGGTCTCCACAAGTCTGAGTCCGTCACGGAAGGTCATGGCACCGGAGCAGACAAGTGCTGAATACTCGCCAAGAGAATGACCTGCCATGTATGAAGGCATCTGACCCTGAAGAAATGTCCATACCCTCCATACCGCAAATGACGCTGTCAGAAGAGCCGGCTGGGTGCGGCTGGTCATATTGAGTTCTTCCTCAGGACCTGCATTTATAAGTTTGGCCATATCGTAGCCGAGAGTATCACTGGCTTCCTGATAAATATCAGAAACTAGAGGATAAGCATTAAACAGATCGGAAAGCATTCCTACACTTTGAGAACCCTGACCAGGAAACACAACAGAAAAACAAGACATTTTAAATTCTCCCGAAAATTAACCGGCTGCCGGGATCCGGCAGCATCCGATAAAACTAGTAGCGAATAAGAGCCGAACCCCAGGTAAAGCCGCCGCCGAAGGCCTCAAGCAGAATCAGCTGGCCTCTTTTGATCCTGCCGGATCTGACACCCTCATCCAGAGCCAGAGGCACGGATGCAGCCGAGGTGTTGCCGTGACGATCAAGAGTGATGATGACCTGATCCATGCTCAGACCGAGCTTGTCGGCCGTAGCCTTGATGATTCTCAGATTAGCCTGGTGCGGAACAAGCCAGTCCAGCTGGCTCTTGTCTATACCTGCAAGCTCAAAGGTATCTGTTACCAGATGACTCAGTGTATTGACAGCCACCTTGAAAACCTCGTTGCCCTTCATATAAAGATAGCGGTTCTCCTGTGCAGGATCCTGGGTATTAATGTATGGAAGTGATAGCAGTTCGCCGTAGCTTCCGTCGGAATGAAGATGGGACAGAATTATTCCCTCCTCCTCCGAAGCTCCCACAACCGCGGCCCCCGCACCGTCTCCGAAAAGAACAATCGTGGTGCGATCAGTCTGATCACAGGCGTTTGATATAATATCCGCACCGATAATCAGCACCTTGCGACAGGCTCCGCTTTTAATGTACTGATTCGCAATATCCATGACGTAGACAAAACCGGAACACGCCGCCGACACATCCATGGCGGGAACCGTCCTGCAGCCGAGATTGTGCTGAACATAGTTTGCTGTTGACGGGAAGGCATGGGAGGATGACGATGTACCTACAAGAATCAGATCTATCTCCTCCGGTGAAACCTGCGCAGCCTCAAGAGCACGCTTAGAGGCCTCAAGCGCCATATATTCCACGGTTTCACCTTCACCCGCTATATGTCTTTCCTTGATGCCGGTACGCTTGGTGATCCATTCATCGGATGTATCCACCATTTTTTCCAGATCAGCATTATTTCTTACTTTAACCGGAAGATAACTGCCGGTACCCAATATCTTACTATACATCCTACAGCCTGTTTTCAACTCAATAAATTCGACAAATTACGCGGAAGTCCAGCCTCCGCCTCGTGCATCGCCCGAATCAGAGCGTTAACGGTGGCCTGTTTTCTGGCCGAGCCGTGACTCTTGATCACCACGCCCTGCAGTCCGAGAAGACTTGCACCGTTGTAGGTATCCGGCAACAGTGTTTTCATTTTGCTTTTCACAAACAAGGCAAGCGGAAGCTTGAGAAGACTCCAGAACCCTGTCATGCTTCCTGACGCCTTGGATCTGATAAGCCTTACAAGTCCCTCTGACGTTTTGAGAGCAATGTTTCCGGCAAACCCGTCGCATACTATCACATCGGCGCAACTGTTAAAAAGAGAGTCGCCCTCAATATAACCTATAAAATCTATGAATTCCACAAATTGAAGCAAATCGCTTGCTTTTTTGATACATTCGTTGCCTTTATTGTGTTCAACACCCACATTAAGCAGAGCTACCCTGGGACGTCTGGCCGTGTTCATCACAATCTGGTACTCTCTTGCACCCATGCAGGCAAACTGCACAAGATTTTCCGGACTGCAGCATACATTCGCGCCCAGATCCAGCATCAGGGAAAACCCGTCCTCCTTTGCATCGCTTGGAACAAAAGCGGCAAGAGCCGGACGATCGATATTAGGAATTTTATGGATGACATGACTGGCGATGGCCATCAGGGCTCCGGTATTGCCTGCGCTGACACAGCTCCCCGCCCTTCCTTCACTCACCTGCTCGAGTGCTATGCGCATCGATGTGCCCCCGGAGTGTCTCAGGGCATAGGCAACGGGACAGTCTGAAGGAATCTTGCTTTCCGCGGATATGAATTCAACCCTCTCATGAGAGTCGAGACGGCAGCGACGCATTTCAGCCTCGCATTCACTCTCCACACCCACAAGAATAAGTTTTAAAGATTCTGAAATTAATAATGCCTGCTTTGCAGCAGGCACAGTCAGGGACGGACCGAAATCTCCGCCCATGAGATCTAAAGCGACTACAAGATCTCTATCTGAAAAACTCACTTTAAGCTTCGGTATTTTCGTTAACTTCAGCTTCCTGTTCTTCAGCAGTATTCTTCTGAATCACTTTCTTACCGCGGTAGTAACCGTCTGCGGTAACACAGTGACGCATATGAACTTCCTTTGAAGTTGGATCTACTGACAGGTTTGCAGCAGTCAGGGCGTCGTGAGAACGACGCATTCCGCGCTTGGAACGTGAAGTATGATTCTGTTGAACGGCCATTGCCTTTCTCCTAGTTGTTTTTGCTCTTAATCAAATCTCCCAGAGCACGAAAAGGGTTGTTACCTTCATCCTGCTCAATATCATCACCGCCCGCGGTTCCGATTCTTCCGGCAGCGGGACATACCTCCTCCGGATGCTTGGCCACAAGCGGCAGGGACAATATCAGTTCGTCCTCAATTATATCATAGAGATGAACCTCACCAAAACTATTTAGTTCTGCACAGTCAAACTCATCCTCCAGCTCCAACTGCTTGAGTAGCGTCTCATCGGAAGAGTACTTGAATTTCGCGTCAAGCGAAATGGTCATACTTTCCAGACACCGCTGACACGTCATAACAACAGACGTTCTGGCCGTCCCTTCAAACACGTGAAGCCCGCTCAAATCCTTGTAAAAGGAAACCCGAACCTCAATATCGTTCTCAATGCCGTCAACCATGTCTGCCAGACGGGAGAAATCTGACTTGCATATAATCCCCTCGTAATCCAGCTTTTTGGCGGCGGCTCTAATCGGATCTATTGTTACTGGTATCTTAACGTTCTGCATAACGCCCGTAATAGTAGCACAAATGAGACATTAATCAATGATTAATTCAATTAATCATCATACATCGCAGCAGGATCTTACCCGGCGAACGTCTGCACCCTACCGCACGCAGATTTTCTGCCCGACGGTCTTTTCATTCACGAAAATACCTGTGCAGTCAGGAAGGATCCGTGCAAGCTGAGCCACATTCTTCACAATCACCAGAGGATCCTCCTTTATAAGAATCGACGCATCATGAACACCGCATGTCACGCCTGCTGAAGGAACTCCTGCATTCAAAGCCATGCGCAAATCAAGATTTGAATCTCCGACCATAAGAGCCTGGGAAGGCTTAAGTCCGAAATGCTTCAATGTCAGCTCCATCATCATAGGATCCGGTTTTGATTTTGCCTGATCACCGCACATTTCAAAATCAATCAGCTCTCTCATTCCCTCCGTGGCAAACAGTCTCTCCAGTCCTCTTCTTGACTTGCCTGTTGCTATGGACAGCAGATAGCCGCGGTTTTTCAGATTTTTAAGAGCTTCAAGCGTACCCGGAAAATACGGACTCGGAGTCTCATCCTCGCGTCTGGTACACAGATGCCGGTATTCATCAGTGATAACATCAATCTTTTCATCAGTCTGTGAAGGAAAGAGCTTTGCCACTGCGGCTCTTAAAGTTATGCCTATGATATTCAGAACCTCCTTTTCGGACGGAACCGGCACTCCGCAGTTTTCCGCAGCCTTCTGCATACACCATACGATGCATCCTACAGAATCAACAAGAGTCCCGTCCACATCGAATATGACGAGTTTTATCTTTGAAAAACCATCATTTTTGCCGAAAATTTCTTCTTTATATTTCAGTTCCATTCTAAAACCTTCATTTAAAACAAACTGCCGCAGATTCATCATCTGATATATACATCCGGGCATACTTTCTACTGTCAGTGACTGTTACCGCATTTCACCTTTTTCAGATTTCTTTGCATCATCGGCTGCAAGGCGATCCAGAAAAGCTTGCAGCTGTTCATCAAGAGGCGCCTCTACAGTCGTCAGTTTTCCGGTACCCGGATCGGTAAATACCAGAGTTCTTGCATGAAGGAACATTCTTTTAAGTCCGTTCTGCTCAAAACCGGCATCCAGCAGCCTGTCACCGTACTTATCATCCATGGCTATCGGATGATGCTTGAAAGCACAGTGCACTCTTATCTGATGGGTTCTTCCGGTACGAGGCGAGGCCTTTACAAGAGTGGAATTTTCAAAAACTCTCAGAACCTCGAAATCCGTACAGGACGGTTTGCCGTTTCTGTCTACTGTAACCATGCGTTCACCGGACTTGAGAACATTCTTCAGAAGCGGTTCATTTACGACGGAAATTCTTTGCGGCCAGATTCCGTGCACCAGCGCCCAGTAATGCTTGTGCATGGTCTTGAGTCGAAGCTGCTCGTGAAGGCATCTTAGGGCGCTGCGCTTCTTGGCAATCATTAAACATCCTGACGTGTCGCGATCCAGTCTGTGCACAAGTTCAAGATAGTGCAGATCACTCCTGCCGCTTCTGAGCGCCTCGATGACTCCGTAATCCACACCGCTTCCTCCGTGAACAGCAACACCGGCAGGCTTGTTGATCACTATCATTTCCGGAGTCTCATATATGACAGAACTGGTAAGACTCTTTACAATATCAAGATTTTCAGACGGTGCTATTACCGGTGCCTCCTCCACCTTGACCGGAGGCAGTCTGAGCTCGTCTCCTGCTCTTAATCTGTACTCAGGCTTGATGCGTTTGCCGTTGGCCCTGACCTCTCCTCTTCTTAAGATCCTGTAAACAAAACTTTTCGGTACACCTTTGAACTGGCCGAGGAGAAAATTATCAACCCTCTGCCCGTCTCTGTCACTTTCTATAACAACATGACGAACAGAATATTCAATAAGCGGCATGGGAACTCCGAAAGAAAAAGATAGCAGACAAGCGTGGGTATTATATCTGTTAAAGTGATGATTGCATATACAGAATGTATATGCATGAGTTTACAGAATTTTGTAAAAATTTTTTATTTTGTGACATAAACTCATCAAATTAACATTTATTCGACATATATTACATTAATATTCGTTCTGAATAAGAGATTAGAAGACAATATGGAAAGTTTTAAATCTTCTGAGCTGAAATCAATTCTGCATTCCAAAAGATCAAACCTATATTTTTTAGAACATTGTCGCGTTTTACAAAAAGACGGCAGGGTGCTGTATCTCGCCGAAAAATCCAAACAGGAAAACTGTTTCAACATACCGCTGTGCAATACGACAGCGATTCTCTTAGGAACTCTGCGGTTGATACTCAGATATGCACGACTTTCCTGATGCTCGGAGATCACTTTTCTCCTCTCTTGACTCAGATCCGAAGTGGCAAAATGAAAATTCACTTTACGCAAACACCAATCAGGATCACAATGGCAGATAAAAACTGGATGAACATCTGTGCGGAGTCAAAAATGTGGCTCTTAAAGTCTCACTCTACCTGCCAACGATAAAAAAACAGCCTTCCTCATACCGGGATCATAAAAAGTCTTAAACAAAAATCTGAAGGAAAGTATATCTGACAGGATCAGTCTGCCGCTGCGGTGAAAAAATTCAGAAAAGAGAATTCCTCTGTCAGCGATGCGTTTATTCTTAATCTCGAAGGTACAGGATGCGGCAAAACGACAGCAAATGCAAAATAGCTGCGGCTCTTGAAGAGGAAGAGGGAACTCTGCGATTTACCCTGGCACTTAGACTAAAAAACCTAACTCTGCAAACCGGTGATGAATATCGTGACAGACTCCGTCTAACGGACGAAGAACTGGCGGTAGTCATAGGCTTAGATGCTATTCTGCAGCTTCATGAGCAGGAGAGAGAAATGTAGAGGAACCCGAAAAAAGATGGTAATACTTTAACAGGTTCTGAATCGCTAGAAGAACTTTTTGAAGCAGAAACAGTATGTGAAGGCGAACTTCCGCATGAGTGGGTTTGTACTCTTTTTAAAAATTCCAAGGCAGCCAAAATGCTATATGCACCGTTACTGAGCTGTACCATTGACCAGATAATGTCAGCCACAGAATGCTGCCTCGGAGTACGCAAAGTTATCTGCCGCATAGGCAGCTTAGAAAGACCATGCGGGTTGGAATTCCGATCAGTGTCGTTATTTGCCACATGACAGCTTAGAAAGGAAAGAGAACTTGCAGGCCGAGGTAGAAACCTACCAAAAGGATTCTTTGAACAAAAAGACCATTATGAAATTTACGTGAAAATTTATACCAAAACAGGAGATCCCATAAAATAGAGACATGTATACAAAACTTATGTGCATTGCCAGCAAGAAAGACTATACCAAATTTTATACCTCATATCCGCGCCCCAAAGGACGCTGTTTTACGGAACAATCAGATAAAATCGTAACAACTGATGTTTTAGTACCCAAGTTCACAGATCCGAATATGATATTGTTCACAACAGCATTTGCCTTATGAGATAATGTTAGTGTGCCGTTGTGTGTGTGTCTGTACGCAGATTAAAAATAATTTTTATACACCCGGTCAGAATTGGACAGCTGATATCAGCCTCGTCATGGTAAGCTTTAAGATCTTCTGAAAAATGAATTTCTTTTACATAAAGCAGCCTGAGGCCTCTTTCGTAAGACTGTCTGTAAGGCTGCACCGAAAGGATAAGCGCAAAACATGAACATCCTTCCGGTGCGTTAATTTAAAAAGATAGAAAATTCCTCTGTAAGGGTATCAAGTCGTGAGACTGCTATAACACGCTGCAGCAAGGATAGAAAAATGAGTTTATATGAAAAGAATGTTAATCAACGCAACTCAGGATGTTGAGATGCGCGTTGCCCTGGTAGACGGCCAAAAGTTGTATGATCTGGATCTTGAGGGTCCGGGACATGAACAGAAGAAGGCCAACATCTACAAAGGAGTCATCACAAGAGTTGAGCCAAGTCTCGAAGCCGCTTTTGTGGATTACGGTGTAGGAAGACACGGTTTTCTTCCTCTCAAGGAAATAGCTAAAGAATACTTCAAGGACGGACATACCTACTCATCAAGAACAGATTTGCAGGAAGCACTGCCTGAAGGTACGGAAGTGATAGTCCAGATTGAAAAGGAGGAACGCGGTCTCAAAGGTGCTGCACTTACCACATACATCAGTCTGGCAGGAAGTTTTCTTGTTCTGATGCCGAACAATCCGCGTGCCGGCGGCATTTCACGAAGAATCGAAGGCGATGAGCGCGATGAAATGAAAGAGGCACTCAACAGTATCAGTGTTCCGCACGGCATGGGTATAATAATCCGCACCGCTGGTGTAGGCAAATCATCCCAGGAACTCGAATGGGATCTCAAGGTCCTTACCAGACTGTGGGATTTCATCAAGAAGGCTGCAAACGAAAAACCGGCTCCGTTTCTTATCTACCAGGAAAGCAACGTAATTCTCAGAGCCGTAAGAGACTATCTCAGACCAGACATCGGTGAAATAATAATTGACAACAAGGAAGTCTATGAAAAGACTCTCAAACACGTCAGCATGGTCCGTCCAGAATTCTCGAACCGCATAAAGCTCTACACCGATGAAGTACCTCTCTTTACCCACTATCAGATTGAAAATCAGATAGAATCTGCATTCCAGCGCAAGGTAAGACTCCCTTCCGGCGGTGAAATCGTAATCGATCCTACCGAGGCTCTGACGTCAATTGATATCAACTCGGCAAAGGCAACAAAGGGCGGAGACATTGAGGAAACGGCACTTCAGACCAATCTTGAAGCTGCTGATGAAATAGCGCGTCAGCTCCGCCTGAGAGATCTTGGAGGTCTGTTTGTTATTGATTTCATTGATATGACTCCCGCCAAAAACCAGCGTGAAGTTGAAAACCGCATGCGTGAGGCTGTACAGTCAGATCGCGCCAGAATCCAGATTGCCAAGATTTCAAGATTCGGTCTTCTTGAACTTTCAAGACAGAGGATCCGTCCTTCCATCAATGACACCAGTACTCATGTATGTCCGCGCTGCGAAGGTCAGGGATTTATCCGTGATGTTTCATCGCTTTCTCTTTCGATTCTGCATCTTATTGAAGAGGAGGCTCTTAAGAGCAACACCGAACAGGTTCATGCCCAGGTTCCTATCAAGGTGGGTGCATACCTTCTCAATGACAAGAAGGACGCAATAAGTTCAATTGAAAAGCGTCATGACGTAAAGATTTACATAATTCCTAATGCGGATCTTGAAACACCGCACTACGAGGTGTACCGTCTGAGGAAAAACGATCGCGGAGAGGAGGAGCATATAACCGCGCACCGCATATCCGAGGATCGTGCATATGTGCCAGAAAAGGAGAACTGTACATCTGACAAGCAGGTTGCGGCTGTAAGCAGTGTTATGGCTGTACAGGATATGGAGCCTGCTCCTACCCCTACCAAGATTTCCTGCACAAACTTCTTCAAGAAGATTGCCGGTGCATTCAAATCAATTTTCAGCGGTTCATCAGACAGCAAAAAGAATGAAAAGAATTCCCACCGCGGCCAGAGACACGGAAGAAACAGTGATCGCAGAAACTCTTCCAGAACTGAAGTTCAGACTCAGAAGCAGAATGAAAGAAACCGTGCATCACAGATAAACCGCAGGAAAAATCAGGAGAGACCAGCTTCGACTGAAAAGAATCCTGCAGCCGTCAAGGAGCAGCACAGACAGTTCCAGCAACAGCAGAATGCGACACCTGTACAGACGCCGGACACTTCAAAAGAGAAGCGGGAACGTCGCGAGCGCAGAGAACGCCGTGATGTACGCACCAGGGTGAGACAGAATGACGAAAGAATTCAGAGTCAGGAGATATCTCCTCGCCAGAAGCCTGAAAGCATAAGAAAACCTGCTGTCCGCACTGATTCTGCCGCTCAGAAAGCCGCTGCCCATACAGCAAAAATTCAGACTCCTAGAATTTTCCCTGCCGGAGCTGCTGAAATTAAATTCTCAACAAGCGCTCCTGCCCAGCCTGAGCACAGACAGCTGCTTGAAACCTCAGCATACAGCGGCAGAGAATTTGGAGATTTCAATAAAGACAACTCCCTGAGGGCGTCCGGAGCAACCCAGATCGAATTTTCCCGCAGCGAACCTGCCCTGCCTGAACATCATGATCTGGCACCGGGAATTCAGCAGGCAGACTACATACTCGCGCGAACCGAACCGAAAGTGTCAGGTCGTGCAGCCGGTGCAAATTCCCTTTCGAATTTCGCAGCCGTACCGATGGGACAGCCGGAGAAATCTGAAGAATAAAATAAAACAAAATTCAAACTGAATAAATGCGAAAGCCTGCTAAACCAAGCAGGCTTTTTTATGCACTTTAAAATCAACCGGCAGAATCGTCTGCCTGCTAATCAGAGAAAAAAACAAATTTTAACATTCACTTTTAAACAGTCGGAACCAACCTCAATCCAAAACTGAGCCTGCCCCGCTTTCCCTTCTCTGCTTATTGCATTCCTCTTCCGACTAAAGGCAGTATATAGCCCAGAATTACAATTAATAACTTGAGAGCCAAATATCCGAAGAACAAACACAATGCCTGAGTAGACGAACTTTCCGGTATTTTGTCAATCGGACCACCGGCTGAAAGTCTGTAAACATATCCTTTAATTTTGAAAAATCTGATAAAACAATAAACAGACTGGTAGAGAGCATAAAAATACACAAGAAAAAAGCATAAACCGATCAGACCGAAAATAATGCAAAAAATAATTAAACCTATAGCAAGCAGTCTGTCCCCAAAATCTAACCCTGCAATAATGGAAAGCAATAAACCTCCGACCAGACATATAATCAGTGCAACTACATAAAAAAGAGAATACTTCATATAGCTCCAAATAAACTCACAGCGGCGGCGGATGTCATCTATGTCATCCGCATAAAGTGCATAACCTCTGCTTTCAAATACTGCTTTAGTCTGAGTAAGAATATTTCTCGATCTGAAAAGCAAATAAACATAGACTACAAGACCCGCAAGCGGAAAAACAACCCAGAAAACAAGAGTAACAATAAGCAGAGGCGTCATATTCTCAAGAACTATTACATCTTCAGCTATATCAACTGCCGGCGCTGCTGCTTCATTGTTTTTGTAATCCGGTGAAGAGACAGGTACATTAGATTCAGATGCAACACTCGTAATTCCCGTCTTCAGATCTATCTGTCTGGTACCGCAATGGGTACAGAAAACAGATTCGTCCTTAATTTGTTTTCCGCAATTTCTGCAAAACATGCCAATTCTCCGCAAAATATTAAAGGCTATTGTGCACGAGCTGGTTCATAACGCACAGGAGCGCTAAAACCAGTTTAAAGCATATTCATCCGCACAATACCTGTTATCCACTATTAATCGAAACCTATTATCCACAATTTATCGAAAAAAAAAACTGAACGACAATTTTCAAACACTACATTTGAAGATCCTTGCTGAAGCAGATTTGACACTGTCCCTGCCGACAGCAAAACTGCAGGTCTGCACACCTGAAGATAGAAACACTGCACCGGCGATTACTTCATAAATCATTGAAGAACAGCAACATCAAATAGTCAAAATATTGAACCTCTTAACAAAATGTACAGTTAAAATCTGATTTTTTTGAAACGCGTTAACTACCGTTCATAAACAAACTGATACGATAACATCATCAATGTCACACGGAGGCGGATCACTGTGATCTGAAATCAATATGAAAAAATACCGCAATATTATTCTTGTACTGGATGCAGGTGGCTACAACACTGATGCCCTGGAAAAAGCTTTTTTTCTGGCTAAAAGAGATCCCGACGTAAAGGTCACAGTTTTTCTTGCAATTTTCGATTTTTCCTATGAACTGTCTACAATCATGTCTTTTACTGAAAAGGAGGAAATGCTCTCCAAAATAATCGATGCCAAGGAGGCTGAGGTTGAACAGGTTATAAAAGAGCACGATATTGACAACAAAAACATAAATGTAAAAGTGGTATGGTCAAGAAGTGCAGGAAGTGCTCTTGGAAAAGAACTCAAAGCAGGAAACTATGATCTGATAATTAAAACATGTGCAGTAAATAATTCTATCTACGGATTACTGCAGACTCCTGTCGACTGGAAGCTGCTGAGAAAAGCAACCATTCCGGTTATTCTGGTAAAAGAGAAGCAATGGATCGCCGACGGAGTTATTCTTGTAGCTCTGTGCTATACAGAACTCGGTTTTTGTAACCGTGTAAACAGAAAACTTCTCAGGGAAGCTCAGATCCTGGCTAAAATCACAGGATGCAGGATCCACCTGGTTCATGCCGTACCGAATCCTCTCCTCAACACATATATTGAGGTTCCTGGATATCTTCCAAGCACATACAACGAGGCTGTTATCAACGATCATACCTCCAAAATAAAACGATATGCCGATGATCACCGCATTTCTCCTGATAATGTCCATATTCAAACCGGAGATCCGGAGGATGTTATTCCAAATGTTGCAGAAGAGGTGAATGCAACAGCAGTTCTGATGGGAAGCGTAGGAAGAGACGGTTTTTCAGGAACAGTCATCGGCAATACAGCTGAAATGATAATGGATGAACTTGCATGCGACATGATTGTAATCAAGACACCGGAGGATTTGTTTGATCCTACTGTAATTGACGATGCAGATGAGGCAGAAAATCCAGATCAGTAAGATGCAGTAATATTGAAACACAGCCTTTAACATTGCCCGTTTTTGCAATCTCAGGAAAAGAAGCATAAACAGTTAAAACTACAAGGTATGTTCAAACATGCATCATGCAAAGTGTGTTCAAACATACCACTGTTTACATATCTGGACACATATTTCGCACCGGATGATAATTTTATAAGGTCGGAAATGATTTTTTCGCGTGAACAGATTGATTTCCTGCTTTCAGCATACTTGTTCAAACGGCTCTGTTAAGGAATAGCGTAGATTCTGAAATCAGCATGATACATCATAAAGTAATCCGGGCTGTAAACTTTGCCGTTTAAATTCAAAAATATAAATACTTACGAAATGTATTGAATTTCTGCGGCATCACACTTCTGTTGAACATAGCTTTGATAATAAAGGATCATTTATGAATCCAGATAAAGATAACTGTTTAGTAGCCATGTATGGCAAAACACAATACACAAAAGCAATGTACGACTTTCATGGATGCTCTGATAAAGTTGAATTCTGCTATCCCGGACTTGCCCTGTTCAAGCATCTGCAGCAGAATCAAAAAAAATCATTTCGAAACATACTGATTATCGGTTCCGACTCAAGTTACTGGTTTGATATGGTGCTTAATTTCAAACATCTTTTCGCCATGGACGGAATTCCTTTTCCTTTTGCTGATCGTATTGCAGGTTGCAGTAGTGAAGATTATGCCACTATGCATAATGCAGAAAGTCCGGAAAAAATTTTTGATGCAACAGCAAAGTGCGAGCCGGATGAGATCAAACTTATTCAGAATGAGATTAACGAGATTCTAAAAAAGCACTATAAGTGCAGCCTGACAATCCTGATCTACAATGGAGATATTTCTTCATATTCAGTTCAGACAGACATCATTGAAAAAATTCTCGAATGTAAAGAAATGTTCCTAAACAGATACATATATCTTGATGTGACAAACGGCTTCAGGTTCATTCCGCTTCTAGTGCTTGCATCATTAAAATTTCTTCAGAATATTCAGAATTTACGTATCGCCGATATTTTTTATGCACAGAATCAGGGTAGCAAAAGCTCATTTATCAGTCTTGGCATGCTGAACAGAATATATGATGAGTCTGTCTGTTACTCACTTTTTTCTGACAGTGTTCGTCTTCATCATATTGCCGGAATATGCACAGACACCAATATCAGCAGTGGCTTGCTGGAGATTGATAAACGTCTGAATTTACAGGAATTTGATAAACCGAGAACAGTATTTGGCAATATACTGCCGAAACTTAACAGTTTCTTCGGAGACAGCACCGTCTTTACCCCGGAATTTTTTGAAGAAATAACAAAATCACTGAGTTCAGATATGTATCTGCTGCTTCGCAGATACATCGACAATGAACAGATGTTCAGTGCAATTCTGTTGCTCGAGTATATAAGACTCAGTGGTATTCATGATCCTTTTGCCGACAGTGATAAAAAAAGAGATAAATATCTGAAATTCAGAAACAGGATCCTCCACTATGAATATGCCGACCGCGAAGATAACAGCATAGTAGATTACGGCAGCAACCTTAAATCTTTTCTGTACAGCAACGAAATAATTCGCGGCAAAGATACATCCGGCGAACCCGATCAAGCCCCGCTGCCTGTCTTTTTTACATTTATAGGCAGCGCAAGGTATGATGAGCTGGAATTTGACATAAAAGAGTTAGAAATCAGCAAATCAAGGTTTATTGCCAATTCTCTTTCGATGGAATATTTCAAAAAAGGCGAGATATCCAAGTATGTAGTGATTGGAACCTACACCAGCGGATGGAAGGGTTTTGTTGATTTTCTGCTCGAACAGTATAACGATTCTCTTGATGCAATTGATGTCCTGGCTGAAATCGAGCAATGTTTCAAGGAATATGCATACATGAAAAACGAAAGAAACGGTATGCAGGAAGATTACAGGCTGAACGAAGACGCTGTAACCAGAATCAACAGTCTTTTTGAAAGGCATAAAAAGACGCTGGGACAGTATATCGAAATTTTTGGCTATGACGATATCTATTCCAATCAAAACTCATACGAAGAATTAAGAACCTTCTTGACCAGCTCTATCGCTCCCGGTCAGGACTTCATAGTAGATATTACCCACAGTTTCAGAAGTATCCCTATAGTTGCATTTCTTACTCTCTTCTCTGTAACGGCTCTCAAAGGATCAAAACTGAAACATCTTTGGTATTCATTACCCCATGGAAAGAACTGTGGAAAACTGCTCGATCTGACATATCTGGCAAACATGATCAGTGATTCAATGTCTGTGGGGCTTTTTAACGGATCGGAAGATCCCGGATATCTGCTTCCTCTCCTTAACCGATATCTTCCTGAACAGTCAGAACTGTACAAATGCATAAGTGAAGGATCAAAAGCAGAAAAAATGCTTTACTTTTCCACTGCTCAGAAGAGTTATAAACAGGCTCTTGAAATCATATCCTCTATAGATCTGAGTTCAAAAGACAAACTACTGAATATGATTTTTCCTTTCTTTGAAAAAAATCTGCAGAATGTTAAAAGCGAACTGTTCTCCAAGGCTGTCAGTTTCTGTAAAAAAGGCCGGTATTCTATGGCCATCTGCGCATTATATGAGGCATACAACTCTTTTGCCGAGAAACTCAATAAAAATTCTGAAATCAAGAAAGTTGATTGGATGGATGCATCATTGTACGACTATACAGATCTGGTGGATTCTATGGTTAAAGATGAGTGTGAATATATAAGCGAACTGCCAGAAAAACATCGCTCGGGCAAAAAAAGGAAAATGGATGCTAAGATGCGCAAATATGGAGAAATAGTAGAAAACTCCTGCAGAATGATACATATCAATTCTAACTTTGATTTGATAAAGAGACTAAGACGCTATATAACATCCGAGATCAAAGAATCATGTTCCGCCAAATTCGGAGGATTTGACTTCAATGAAGCAAGAAAAGATATTTTTTTCGATAAAGAACAGAAGAAAAATTTTTTCAGCGCCGCCGGACTGAACATACCTGTTCTTGAGAAAACAATTAAAGAATCAGCTGATGAACTGAAACAACTGTATAAATTCAAGGATGAATTTTTTGAACTGGTTGCAAGAAAATCAGCAGAACAGCAATCTGACAGCGAACAGACTTCAACAGATGAATGTTTATGTAATGAGAACGAACCGAATAATTCAGATGCTGTATCTTCAGAAGATTCAGAATAATTTGATCCTGAGATTTTACAAAAAATAACACTGCAGCATAAACATTCATATCCACGTGCCTGACAAAAAATTCGTGTATTTCCGTTAAGTCTGTTAATACCAAAAACTTAACGGAGATGTATGAATATGGCAAAAAAGGTATGCTCTGTTCATCAAAGTTTTTGATATCACAGAAACACGATACATTTCGTAAGTATTTATATTTTTAAACTTCAAAAAGTAAAATTTATAGCCTGGATAAATTTATAATTTATCAGGTAAATTTTAGGATCAACTCTATTCCTTAACATAGCCGTTCAAATATTTGAAACCGATCAGCAATTCATAAAAATAAATTGAATTTTATAAACAAAAGTGACTTAATGTCACAAATCATAATAATTATACTATAGTAAGATAGCACTTAATCATTCATGGAGGTCATGTGCTGTCAAGTCTCAAAATAGAATTCACAACAGATGATAGCTCATTCAGTTATCGCAAATCTTCTAATATGCACGGACTTCTAATGCAGCTTATTTCACCTGAATACTGTGAAAAGCTTCATTCGATGGTGCAGATTCCCTGCAGTCAGTTTCTGGAACTTGGTGAAAAAAAATTCTGGCACATTAAAGGCCTTAATGAAGAAGCTTTCCGCAACATAATAGAGCCTGTTCTGAATGCGACAGAAACAGAGTACGAGCTCAAAGACGGAATTCTGCTGAAATTCGTCAGCAAGGAAATACGACTTGGAACAAGAAAGGAACTGATTGAAAGATTCTACAGTGCATCGGAGCCAGACAGATTTATAAACATCGAATTCCTGTCACCAGTTTCCTTCAAGAGTGCATCCCGCTACGTTAATCTGCCTGATCTGCGACTGATTTTTCAAAGCTGGATGAACCGGTTTTCAGCAGCGTCGGATATGGAAATGTTTGACGAAGAAACTCTGCTCCAGCTGATTGATAACTCATCAGTCAGGAATTACAGACTGCGGAGCATTCCGTTCCCGCTTGAGAACGCAACCATTCCCGCCTTTACTGGCTCAATGACAATCAAAATTAACGGCAGCGCCACCATGGCCCGATACGCGCGACTGCTGGCAGAATTCGGAGAATACTCTGGAGTAGGGATCAAAACATTTTTGGGTATGGGAGCCCTGCGCCTGGTGCCGAATACACCCGGCAAAAGGGGTACAGAATAAAAAAAACAGCAGGAATAAAACATGAAAGAACATCAGATCAAAATCGCACTTGCATCTCTTGTATCTAACATAAGCAGACTTGCAGCCAGGGCATCGGCAGGCGCGGATCCCTGCGGACTTGATTTTCTCACACGCTGTTCCGTTCCGGACAATCTTAAAGCATACTCCGGTGCGCCGGATCCAGCCGGTGATCCTGAAAAATGCCCGGATTCATACATACTGACTCTGGTAAAAACAGCAGGAAATATTGCGGCGGCGTCAATCGGACTCCAAAGTTACGATGCTCCGGCGGCAAAAGAGGATCCAGACTGTCAGTTTGAAAGCATCTACAATCTGCTCAATCTTGATGAGCGCGGAAATTCTCCGGAAACTCAGGAGAAATACTTCTACGGCGCAGCAAAACTGGATGAAGGGATCAGATTTCCTCTTTCCGGTCATGAGCTTAAATGCGGCACAGCTTCCGGTTCCGGCGCTGTCAGTCATGGCAGCAGTCAGAAGCTGAACGAGGAATTCTACCGCAAAATAATGACCGACATAGAAAAAAGTCTTAAAAAACTTGAGTATTCGGATTCATATCTTTCCTCACTTCTTGAAATTCTTGAAGTCAACACTACATATGTGCCGGCATTCTGTTCAGCGGTTTCTGCAGACATTTCAATGTTTGATCACATGAAAATGAGTGTCGCTCTGGCGCTTGCCCTGGACGAATACATCAAAGATCAGCAGATCGCCGAGCCGGAGAATTTTCTGAACGACTGCGGCGGCAGATTTCTTCAGACCGACTCGCTTGTCATGTTCTCCATGGATCTATGCGGCATACAGGACTTTATCTACACTATCACCACAGACAAGGCTCTCAAGACACTCCGCTCACGCTCTTTCTATCTTGAACTGCTTATGGAGCATATGATTGATATGCTGCTGGACGAATTTTCCCTCTGCAGAATGAACCTGATCTACTCGGGCGGAGGACACTGCTATATCCTGCTCCCGAATCTCAGGGACACAAAGGAAAAACTGTCCTGTTTCTGCCGCAGTATCAACAGGTGGCTGATTGACGCTTTTGATATTTCTCTGTTTCTCAGTTCCGGAGCCGGCATCTGCTCCCCGGCAGCACTGTGCAACAGCCCTAACGGTTCCCTGGGACAGGTATTCATTGCAATAGGTGAAGAAATCAACCGTGCCAAGAACTGCAGATACAGTGCAGCAGAACTGAAAAGGCTCAACAGCCTCGAGCACGATGACTATACCAGGGAATGCAGCGTCTGCCGGAGAACCGGTCATCTGAACAAAGAAGGAAAGTGTGCATCCTGCCTGCAGCTTGAGGAGTTTTCAAACAGAATACAAAACGGAGGGTGCTATTTTACCGTGCTTAAGGGTTCGGGATCTGATGCCCTTCCGCTGCCCGGTGACTGCTGTCTTGTGGCAGATACCCCTGACGATCTCAAGATCAGACTGAATTCAGAAAATAATAAACCGGTAAGAGTATATTCCAAAAACAGTTTTGTCAGTGAAACAGGTGTTGCCACAAGACTGTGGGTCGGCGACTACTACTATGATCGCGTGATGGAAAAGCTGGCAGCTGAAAGCACCGGAATCAAACGCATCGCGGTACTCAGAGCGGACGTTGACAATCTGGGGCAGACCTTTGTAAAGGGCTTTGAAAGCAAAAAATACGGTGCGAAATATGTAAACCTGGCAAGAACTGCGGCTCTTTCCAGATCACTGTCGCTTTTTTTCAAGCATCACATAAATACAATTCTTGAACGCTCTGAATTCACTCTCAGTGGAAAAAAGGCGGAACAGAACAGAAAGGTGACAATCGTCTATTCAGGCGGTGATGACATATTCCTGATTGGTGCATGGAACGAAGTGATTGAGTGTGCAGTGGATATCAGCAGAAATCTGAAAAAATATACCTGCGGAGCCCTCACTATTTCTGCAGGCATCGGTTTTTATTCAGATTCATATCCGGTAAGTGCTGCCGCGGAGGAGACAGCAGTGTACGAAGACGCATCAAAAGGACGTCCCGGCAAATCGGCTTTGACGCTGTTTTCAAACGGAACATTTCATGATGAAAACGGCGTGACAGTTGATGACGGCACATTTTCCTGGAGTGAGTTTGAAGCAGAAGTCGCAGGTAGCAAATTCAAAGTGCTGTCAGATTTTTTCGGTACGTCCGACAGCAGAGGCAACAGTTTTCTTTACAGAATAATGGAACTAATCTGCTCACGCAGGGAAAAAATCAGTTTTGCAAGACTTGCCTATCTGCTTTCACGGCTGGAGCCGCCGTCAGGTGCTCCGGCTGAAGAAAAGCAGGCATACAGCAGTTTTTCAAGAAATATATACGAGTGGATGAGCAGTGAAAAAGACTGCAGAGAATTAAGAACAGCAATTCAGTTATATGTCTATATGAACAGAGAGAAAAGCGGAGGCGAAAATGAACAGCAGTTACGGAGGTAATCGCAATCATGGACGAAGCGGCGGCGGCAATAACTATCAGAACAGGCCGGACATACCGGCTCCTGATGTCAAGGTCACAGAGACAAGTTATGTCGATGATGCTGAAAAGGTTATTCTTTATCTTAAAGAGTCAAAAAAACTCATAACGACCACGCAGCTGAGAAACATTCTTGCCATGGCTGCAGATATTCTCAATCAGATTCTGACATCAGAAAACAAAAGCGATTCTCTTGAGCAGGAGCTGGTGGAGAGAATTGATTACCTGAGGGTCAGATGCGCCTATGCTGCCGGAAGAGACAAAGAAGTTGATAAATTTCTCCAAATCTCCAGACTTAACGAGCAAATTAAGAAAATAGGAAACAGCAAAAAAAGATTTATGCTGTTCTATCATTATATGGAGGCACTTGTTGCCTATAACAGGTTTCACGGCGGAAGTGATATATAGGAGAAGTCTTTATGTTTGCAAAAATTCAGATTACCGGAAAAATCACGGTTAAAACAGGTATGCACATCGGCGGTTCTTCAGCCTTTGCCGCCATTGGCGCAGTTGATTCCCCAGTGATGCGTGACGTCTGGACCAATCAGCCTATGATTCCGGGCAGTTCTCTCAAGGGCAAACTCAGAACGCTTCTTGCTAAAGAACTGGCAGGAAGAGATGGCAGACTCCCGAATAGTCCTGATAAAGACTGCGAACCACTGCTTCGGCTTTTCGGCTGTGCAGTAAAGGATCATGTAAAATGCAGCCGCATTCAAATATCCGATATGTTTCTTCTGAACTATAATGAACTCAGGCAGCGCGGTCTTTCCAGCTCAACAGAAGTTAAATTCGAAAACACCATCGACAGACTTACAGCCAAGGCCACCCCCCGGCAGATTGAACGCGCGGTAAGAGGATCAGAATTCGGACTCAACATGATCTACGAACTGTCGGACGACAAGGCAGTAGAGGATTTCAGAAATCTGGCACTCGGCATGAAACTTCTGACATATGACTATATCGGCGGCCACGGTTCAAGAGGATACGGCAAAATAGACTTCAGTGATCTGTCCTGCAGACTGGTGGCGGGTAATGCCGACAGTAATCTGGTAAGCAGTCTCAGTCAGATTATTTCCCAAGTTTCTGATGATGCCGAATAGGTATTCCGGAGGTGTCAGATGCCCTACAAAACTGTAAAATTCCGTTTTTCCGGTCCCTTCAGATTCGGCAGAAACTCTCTATCCGGAGGTGACTACTGTTTCGCTGCGGACACATTATTTTCAGCACTCTATATTGAGGCTCTGAAGAAGGGGAAACATGAATTTCTGCTTCAGTCCGTGCAAAACGGCCGCCTTCTGTTTTCAGATGCATTTCCGTGGCTGGAAAACACCTTTTTTCTGCCCAAGCCTCTGTCGGCCGGAGAAACCGAGCTTCATGCCCGAAGCAACTCCATACTGAAAAAGAAGCTTAAAAAACTTAAATACATCAGTATTGACGATTTTGACAGCTATCTGAACGGAACTTTCGATCCGGCCAGACATTCAGATCCTTCAGGAAGTTTCGTCAGACAGTATATGAAGGTCAGCGCTGCAATACGGGGCAACGAGGAAGCTATGCCCTACAGGATCCGTATGTGTGAATTCTCAGCCTGTGGAAACAAAACAGGATCGGATGAAAATCTGCCGAAGTCACCTCTAGATCACGCAAATAAAAATGCCGCCGGCGCCGGCGGATCCGGTTCAGGCACCTGGGATCAGACCCTTGCTGATTCAGGACTGTACATTATAGTTAAATACCATGACGATCAAACCGGTGAACTACTGCAGGATCTGCTGTCATCACTTTCATACAGCGGACTTGGAGGAAAACGTTTTTCCGGCTGCGGAAGATTTGAGTTTGAAATTGAAGATGTTCCTGCTTCTCTTTCAAAGCGTCTTGACACCGGAAAAAATGTTATGAGCATCAGCATAGCACTTCCTGATGACAGTGAACTTGAGCAGGCGCTGGACAACGGTACTTATGCTGTTGTAAAAAGATCCGGATTCATAGCCTCCGACAGATTTGCATCCCAGCAGATGAAAAAGAGGGATCTTTATATGCTCAAATCCGGCAGCTGCTTCAGGCGGATATTTCAGGGCAGCGTAAGGAACGTTGCATGCCGCGGAGGCAGTCATCCTGTATATCGTTACGGTAAACCGATTTTTGTGGGGATAGATTCATGAAATCGTATTTGGATGTCTACCATGTAACTCTGACCTGCCTTTCTCCTGTTTTTATAGGATCCGGCAGAAGTATTATCAAAAAAGAATATCTGATAGATAATAATTTCAACATTAGTATCTTTGATATTCCAAAAATGTATGCAAAGCTGAAAGCAAAGGGGCTTGCTGATTCATATGATCGTTTTCTGAGCAGCAGCGACAGTCTTGGAGAATGGCTGAAAGTCAACAAGGTGTCACGCGAAGATATTTCAGAATGCATTAAATATCAGTTAAAAAATTCTGACTTCTCAGTTAAGAGAGAGGAACTCAGAACTCTTGAAATAATGGAGTTTGTAAAGGATCCCTACGGACTTCCTTATATTCCAGGCTCCTCCATCAAAGGTATGCTTCGAACCATTCTTCTTGGTTCTAAAATCATAAATGATCCGAACGGGTACGGACACTTCAAGGATGATATCCGC
>JAEEOK010000045.1 GCA_016284235.1 Succinivibrionaceae bacterium | reverse complement strand
CCACCACCCACGTTTTTTTGGTATTATGGTCGCTTAGCTCAGTTGGTAGAGCATCTCCCTTACAAGGAGGGGGTCATAGGTTCGAGCCCTATAGCGACCACCACATTTTCTGTATGGGTCGTTAGCTCAGCTGGTAGAGCAGTTGACTCTTAATCAATTGGTCCCGGGTTCGAATCCCTGACGACCCACCATACAGTTCTTCCTCTTAAATTCCTCTTTGCCGGATTTCATTCTTTTTTCCAATATTTTTTGCTGTTTGATTTTGTGATAGAATTCGCACGTTGCTGACATTCTACTGAATTCAGCATCGGATGACTGAATATGCATTCAGTACTGATTGTTTATCCGGCATAAGGACTTTATTTTGAACGATTTTGAAAAACTGGCGTCCGGAAATTATGTATTTCCCAGAGCGGCCGAGAATGTTTCATCTGAAGAAAAGGACTATTATTTTTCAGAAATAAAAAAAATATTGAAGGAAAGCAATACTTCAATAATTGCACATTACTACTGCAATGATGCTGTTCAGGAACTGGCTGAAAAAACCGGCGGTTTTATTGGTGATTCGCTGGAGATGGCAAAATGGGGCAAAAAATCACCGTTTGACCGGCTCATTGTGTGCGGTGTCCGCTTTATGGGTGAAACTGCCAAAATATTATCTCCTGAAAAACAGATTCTTATGCCTCAGCTCAAGGCTGAATGTTCACTTGATTTAGGCTGCCCGGCTGATGAATTCTCAAAATTCTGTGATGAACATCCTGACAGAACAGTTGTGGTGTATGCCAATACATCCGCTGCCGTCAAGGCAAGAGCTGACTGGGTCGTAACATCATCCATTGCTGTTGAGCTGATTGAATATCTGCATTCAAGAGGGGAGAAAATAATATGGGCGCCGGATCGTCATCTCGGATCATATATTCAGCGCACCACAGGCGCCGATATGCTCAGATGGCAGGCTCACTGCGTGGTTCATGATGAATTCAAATCCGAAGCCCTGTCAAAACTTATCGAACAGTATCCTGATGCTGCAGTTCTTGTTCATCCTGAGTCGCCGGCAGATGTAGTAGCAAGGGCAACGGTTGTCGGATCAACTTCACAGCTGATAAAGGCGGCGGCCGGACTTGAGCAGAAGACACTTATAGTCGCTACGGATTCTGGCATATTCTACCGTTTAAGACAGTCCTGTCCGGACAAGGAACTGATTGTTGCTCCGACCTTCGGCGAGGGCGCGACATGCAGAAGCTGTGCTCACTGTCCTTGGATGGCAATGAACGGCATTAAGGAGATATACGCTGCGCTTACATCTGATGACACTCAGCCGTATTCAATAACTGTGGAAGAGAATGTAAGGCTCGGGGCGCTTAAGTCTCTTAACCGTCTGCTAGACTTTTCTGAAAAGAAGGTTGCATCCGGGAGATGATTTCGGTTTTTTCATTATATTTTTGAGCGGGGATACATTAATTCAAAAGAATTAAATGTAAAAATACTTGATACAGATAACAAAAGTAATATAATGGGTACTGTTTAATGGAACTTTTCTTTAAGGTTACTGATAGGTAACTGAGAAAAACGGAGAAAATATGAAGAAAACTTTACTTGCTGTTGCGGTTATGGCCGCTTGTGCTTCTACATCAGCTTTTGCTGGTACCGATGGTTTTTATGTCGGTGCAAAGGCCGGTATCGATATTTGGGGTGTTAGCACTGACAACGATTATAAGAGCAGTTTCTATCGCCAGTATGATTGGCCTGACCATCAGCGCAGAGAGCACAATCAGGCATTTACAAACTCTTTGGATCGTCTGAATGCTGCTGCCGGTCTGTTTGCTGGTTACAATGTTAATGACTACTTTGGTGTTGAGTTCGAGTACAATTATCTTGCACCAATGAAGATGAAGCATCACGATTTGAACTATAAAGTATGGTCTAACAGTTTCGGCCTTTCCGGTAAGTTCATGCTCCCTTTCACTGATGACTTTGAACTCTTTACAAAGGTTGGTGTTTCATATAACTATCTGAACAGCAACTACTCAAGTCATGTTGACCTTACCAATCTTCTTCTCGGCGGTGGTTTACAGTACTACTTCACCGACAATATTTTTGCAAGAGTTGAGTATGAATGGCTTCATAACATGGGAAGCACCAGTTCATCTCTCGGTATTAGACCTGATGCACAGCTGATCACTGTTGGTGTTGGTTACAGCTTCGGTTCTCGCGAGCAGTCTGTTGTTGTTGCTCCTGCTCCACAGAAGAGAACAATTAATGAGACCAGAACTCTCGGTGCAGATGTTCTTTTCGGATTTGACAAGTATAATCTTACTCAGACCGGTCAGAGCACCCTTGATACTCTCGTTGACGAAATCAACGAGCAGAATATCGAAGACCGTCAGGTTTCTGTAATCGGTCATACTGACCGTATCGGTAGCGCTGAGTACAATCAGAAGCTTTCTGAGAAGCGTGCAAACGTAGTTGCTGACTATATGTCTTCAAAGGGATTGACTCCTGATGTAGTAGAAGGTCGCGGTAAGACTGAGCCTGTAACTGGTTCAGAGTGTGACGGACTTTCACGTTCTAAGTTAATTCAGTGCCTTGCCCGTGACCGTCGTGTAGACATCAACGTACAGGGTGTTGTAACTGAAGAAGTTACCGAGTAATTTTTCATAGATTTTGATTTAGATTTTAAACCCGGCCTTGTTGCCGGGTTTTTAATTTATGTTGTATTGAATTGATTTGCGTTGATTTGTATGATAACTTTAACTAAACCGCGACTGATATAAGTTCTGCAGTCAGATTTAATTAAATATGAGTTATCTGTCTGTTTAACTTAATATTTTCAGTGCTTCCGGCTACACCGTATATTTAGATTTGAGCCTGCTGCCACCGGGATTTTGGCTTGATATTTCTTGCTGTAGCTGAAAATGCCCTTCCTGCATTAGTGCAGAGCATGCAAAGATGTTTTTGTTGTATTTCGCAGGTATTTCCAGGCAGTTGCACATTATTTCCCGGTTTAAAAAATTTTTTCTGTTTATTTACTATAGGTGCTGTATGGCTGTTGGAATTGTTACCCAGATTAAAAATTATATAATCAGACTTATTACCAGAAAAGTTGCTAATGAAGTAATAAAAGCTGCCGGCGGCAGAACTTCAAAACCGTCTTCCTCCCGTTCTCGCAGAAGTTCATCCGGTTCTTCCCGATCTGCAGGTTCCCGTTCATCTTCTCGCAACCGTAAATCTTTTGCCGGTGATGATGAGTATGAAGATTTTAATTCTGAGGATGAAAACAGCAAATAGGCACGTTAGAGCTTTAATTTGCTCTGGTTCTGAATGAGCTCAGGATTAATGTGTTCTCCATATTTTATATTTCTTGTGTGAGATCATTGATCCTGTTTTCTTGCAGAATGCTGATAATTTTGAATTTAGGGCAGAGTTACTCTTCGTTTCTGTCGGTCGATAATTTTGTTCCTGCAGTTAATTAAGTTATTTTCCTTAGTTCTGAATATCATCCTCTTTTGTAGGAGTATTCCAGATTTGTCAATATTTTTCAGTAACTCTCCTCAGGTTGCTGGTTTGACTTTCACTCCTCGTGATTAACTAATCTTAAACTTCATATCCATAAGTGATGACATTAAGTCTCTTCTTATTGATCAGCTTTTGTTTAGAATAGTTTTTTATTTCCTTGGTTTTCTGCATAATCTTTGTGATCTTTCTCTTAAAGTTTGACTTTATTTTAAATATATGATAGAGGCTGTTTGAGTATGTGATAAAATAAGATTTCTGCTTAAATTATTTGTATATATGACTTTTGAGGGAAAAAATGAAAATTAGTCTTTTTATGATGCTTGGCATATCAATACTGTATTCTTCATCATGTTTTGCTGAAATCGTGTGCATAAACGGAAATTGTCACAATGTTTTTGATTTGGGAGGAGGGAATGTGACGGTTGACGGTCAGCTTCACAGCATACAAAGAAACGGATCTACCACCACTATAGACAATCATATTTATCAGGATTACGGCGGCGGAATTTACTCAAGAGACGGTCAGATGCATTTAAATCAGGATCTTGGTGGCGGTTTTTATCTTCATGACGGCGAGTTGAACAGCATTCAAAGATATTGAGAAATGTTTTTAAGAATGATCCTGCACCAGGGATGTTTTGGCGGCTGAATATAAACGGCCATTTAGACATATTCATGTGTAACTTCAGAGTTGCAGAATGAATATTCTTCATGGAGAGCGGAGCCCTTAGCGACATGTCCTTAAGTATGTGGAAAACCTGATACTCAGGCGAAAATCTTAAACTGAGCTGTATGATCCACCGATGTATGTCAGCTGCCTTAGTTACTCGCTGTTCAGCCTGCATTTATCCTTTTACTACCTTTTTTGTCAGATTCGATCCTCCTTTACACGGATCTTCTGATCTGCTTAAAACAGATCTCTGCTTCCTTAACTTCTTACCCCTGCATGCTTGTAAATTTCTCCGGTACCGGTGGGTCACTTGTCTTGTTTTCTACCGTCAGTCTGTAAACGGGAGTTAAACTGAAGAATAAATCAGTTCTCTTGTTCATGTATATCTGTTGGTAATCCATACCATTGGAACCTTCTGTTTTATGCAGTATCCTGTTGAGTTGTTAAACTATCGTAAAAGTTGGCCACCTGTAAATTATGAAACAAATAGATAGTCAAGTTTTGATGACCGCATTGTTATTTGCGTTATCTTTGAAATGTAATTTTTTACTGGATGGAACAATCAGAGCTAATGTTCAAGGTCTGATCAATGCCGTTCAATCTGGAATTTTTAAAGATCCCAGCTTCCAAAAGGTTTTTGTAAAGACCTTTTTTTAATTCATTCCTGTCAGCTTGTTAAATTCCTCCATATCCGTTATTTTCATGTTCAGACATTTCCCCCTGGGAACCAATTTTCATCCGGATCCTGTTTTATTTGCCGGATCCATAAGTTTATAAACAAAAAAAAACCTGCTATTAACTAGCAGGTTTTTCTTATATTTTAGATTTTTTATCTAAAAATTAGTTGTTCATGATGTGATAGGTAAGATCGAGAACCTTGTTAGAGTAACCGATTTCGTTATCATACCAGGAAACAAGCTTAACGAACTTGTTGGTAAGAGCAAGACCTGCCTTCTTATCGAAGATAGAGGTATTGGTGTTACCGAGGAAGTCAGAAGAAACTACAGCATCTTCAGTGTAGGAAAGAATACCCTTGAGTTCACCCTCAGATGCTTCCTTGATTACTGCGCAGATTTCATCATAGGTAGCTTCCTTAGCGAGGTTGCAGGTAAGGTCAACTACAGATACATCTGGAGTTGGAACACGGATTGAGATACCGGTAAGCTTGCCGTTGAGTTCAGGGATAACCTTGCCAACTGCCTTTGCTGCACCAGTTGTTGAAGGAATAATGTTCTGTGCAGCACCGCGACCTCCTCTCCAATCCTTCTGTGAAGGACCGTCAACAGTCTTCTGGGTAGCAGTGTAGGAGTGAACAGTGGTCATGAGACCGTCAACGATACCAAACTTGTCGTTGATAACCTTGGCAAGTGGAGCCAGACAGTTGGTGGTGCATGAAGCATTTGAAACGATTGTCTGACCAGCGTAGGTCTTTTCGTTAACGCCCATAACGAACATTGGGGTGTCGTCCTTTGAAGGACCGGTCATAACAACTTTCTTAGCGCCTGCATCGATATGAGCCTGAGCCTTTTCCTTTGTGAGGAAAAGTCCGGTAGCTTCTGCAACTACGTCAGCCTGAACTTCGTTCCACTTAAGATTAGCTGGATCTCTTTCTGCAGTTACACGAATGCGATCACCGTTAACGATGAGGTCGGTACCGTCAACTTCTACAGTTCCCTTGAAAGGACCGTGGGTTGAATCATACTTGAGCATGTAAGCCATATACTCAACGCCGGCGGTTGAAAGACCACCTTTACCGTCGCTGGCAAGAAGATCGTTGATACCAACTACCTTGATGTCCTGAGCCTTGTGCTGCTCTTCATAGGTTGCTCTCAGTACAAAACGACCGATACGGCCAAAACCATTGATTCCAAGTTTGATTGTCATAATTTTTTTATTCCAATTTAACGTTAAACATATTCCTTTCGGACCTAATTTTTTTCGGTAACAACTGCCTGTGCAGCATCACCTAAAAACTGCCAACATTATATAAAAATCTTCGCTTTATAACAAGATTTCAATTCCTGTTTAGAAGACATTCCTGCCCCTGTGTTACAGCACTGAATATTCATCCGTAACAACGCTTGGTTCGCTGTTTTGAAGTCCGGCAGCGCTGAAACCGTACTGCATTGGCAATGAAAAAATTTTTATTTCCGAAAAAGACTGGTGCCGAAGAGATTTGAGTTTCGAAGATAATCTGGAATTTGAAAACTTTTATCTTTGTGCAAATGAATGAAATCTGTACTTATTTCTCAAGTCTGCTCCTGAATATCCCCATGGTTTTAGTGTATAATTGCCCCCCGTGAGTGCCATTTCACAAGAGGTTTGGTTTTGGTGGGTGACGGAACAACAGTCACGCGTGAAGCAGTCTTTAAAATTGGAACATTACTCTCCGGATTTTTTTTGAAAAATGCGTACTACTGTAAAAAAAAATATCGTTTAGTGACGTGATGCTCAATTCTGGTAATTTTTTGCGTTTCCCTGTTGCTTGTTGTCAGTAACTTCACATATTTACTCTTTCATTTTTGAGAAAATGAACCTATCTTAGTTTATTTGTTTGTATTGGTAATAAAATTATGACTTCACTTGTTGAACAGTTAGCTGAAAAAAAGCAAATTTCGAATGACTTTATTGATTCTGAAGGAAAGAAGGTAGTCATTTCAGCTGAAAATAAGGCCGCAGTTCTTGAGGCTATGGGATATGCCGTTGATGATGAAAAAATTCTGGCTGTCCAGATGGAAGAGGAGGACAGGGAATACTGGCTTTCTGATCTCGACCCGGTTCTTGTGGTGCAGGAGAACAAAGACATAGTTCTGAAGGCAAGACTTCCGAAGAAGCATGCAGATGAAGATATTGAATATGTACTGAAGCTTGAGGACGGCGGCAAGAAGAAGGGAAAAATAGATGCAGGAGACTGCAGCGAGGTTGCCGAGAAGACTATAGACGGAAAGAGTTATGTTCTCAAAAATCTTATTATCCACCTTGAAGTGCCGATGGGTTATCATGAGATTTATCTAAAAATTAATGACAAGTCCTGTGATCCTATGCGGTTGATTGTGGTGCCGAAGAAGTGCTACCAGCCTGAGCGAATCAAGAATGGCGACAAGGTCTGGGGACCAAGCGTGCAGCTCTACACTTTGAGAAGCGAAAGAAACTGGGGTGTAGGTGATTTCGGTGATCTGAAAGATCTTATTACCAAACTCGGAAACTGGGGTGCCGGTTTCATCGGTCTTAATCCTATTCATCAGCTGTTCCCGGCAAATCCTGACTCTGCAAGTCCTTATTCGCCTTCCACCAGAAGATGGATTAACGTTGTGTACATCAATGTTGAGCAGACTGAGGAATATAAGAGTGATCAGGAAGTTCAGTCTTATGTCAAGTCTGATGCGTTCCAGTCCCGTCTGGCTGAACTCAGATCCACGGAATATGTTGATTACAAAGGTGTGATGGAGGCAAAAATTGATGTTCTCCACAGACTTTATGCCAATAATCCTCTTCACAAGAGTAATACAGCCCGTGCAAAAGCCTTCATGAAATTTGTGGAGCAGGGCGGTGACAGTCTCAATCAGATAGCAGTGTATGATGCACTTCAGGCGTACCTTTACGGAAAGGGAGAAAATGCATGGGGCTGGCCTGCATGGGACGAGAAATACAAAAAGTATCAGAATCATGATGTGAAGGTATGGGCTAAAGCCTACGAGGATGAGGTTTATTTCCACAAGTATCTTCAGTTTATTGCTGATGAGCAGATGGAGGAGGCTGACAAGGCCGCCAAGGATGCTCATATGGCAGTCGGCATTTACCGCGACCTTGCTGTCGGTGTGTCATCCGGTTCTGCTGAAATATGGGCAAATTCTGAAATATACTGTCCTGCTGCCTCTATCGGATGTCCTCCGGATCGTCTCGGTCCTAACGGCCAGAACTGGGGATTGCCGCCGATGGATCCGAACAAGGTATTCAAGCAGAAGTATCAGCCGGTTATTGATTTGTTCCGTTCCAACATGAAATCATGCGGATCATTGCGTATTGATCATGCAATGTCTCTTTACCGTCTGTGGTGGGTTCCTAACAAGAATGGCAATTCTGATGCATCAAAGGGTGCGTATCTTCTCTACAGAGTAGAGGATATGATCGGAATTCTTGCTCTGGAGTCTCATCGCAACAAGTGTATGATTATCGGTGAGGATCTGGGTACTGTTCCTGAAATCATGAAGAAACTTCTGCCTGAGAGCGGAATCTTCTCCTATAAGATTTTCTTCTTTGAGACTTCAAAGGAGGACGGCGGCTACATTTCAACCAGTGATTATGCGGAGCAGGCCATGTCCGCGCTGACAACTCATGATATGGCTACCCTTAAGGGCTTCTGGCACTGTGATGATCTGAAACTTGGCAGACAGATTGGTGTTTATAAGACTGATGAAATCATGCAGAATCTTATGGACGATCGTCTCAAGAGCAAGCAGCTCATTCTGAACAGTCTTGACGGTCATCATATTCTTCCGCCGGGAGTTAACCGTAATGCTCTGTACTGCGGCATGACAACCGAACTCAATCATGCAATGCAGATTCATATGTGCAACGGTTCATCCGCTTTGTTCAGCACTCAGCTTGAGGACTGGTTAGAAATGGACAAGCCTGTAAATATTCCAGGTACCAGTTCAGAATATCCTAACTGGAGACGCAAGCTGAGCAAAAATATCAGCGAGATATTCCAGAACGGCAGTCTGCAGAATCTTGCCAAACGCATGACGGAGGCTCGTTCCAAAGCATCTGAACATTTCAAGGAATCCAAGAAATAATTCTGGACTTGTTCTCTGTTTACGTTTACCCCGGATTTATTCCGGGGGTTAGGAATGAATGTAGAGTGATGAATTGTTTTAGTTATGATAAAATCACAGCCGGTGCATATCTGCAGATCCGCAGAGGTCTGAAGGGGGTTTTTGTTTTCCCTGAAAATAATGCATTGAATAACTACATTCCCCGCGGCAGAGCTGTTTACGGTTCTGCCGGTGTTTTGTTTTGTTGATGTTCTGATCGGCGTCGATAAGAGCACGGATTTTAAATTAGGCATGTAAATAGGCCTGCTTAAAAGGGTAGGTTTTAGTATAAGGAGTCTATATGTTAGTTGAAACCCTAATGGGAGCGCGTCTCAGTAATCCTTTTGATGAGTTGGGACTTATTAGGAACGATGAGATCAAGGGATATACGTTGCGTGCATGGCTGCCTTATTCTTCAAAGGTTACGGTGAAGGATATTGCTAACCAGAAGGAAATCAAGGTGATGGAGTGTATCGACAAGGAGGGACTTTATGAAGCTCAGTTCCCTGATACCGACAAGCCTTTCAATTATTCCTTTGACGTAACATACCCTGATGCGGTTGTTAATGTGGTTGATCCTTATCAGTTCCATGATGAGGCTTTTGCTGGTCTTGCCGAGATGAAGCTTGATGCAGCCAACCTTTATCGTACACTCGGTGCTCATATTGTTACTGTCAATGTAGACGGCACAAAGGTAACAGGTGTCAAGTTTGCGGTGTATGCCCCTTCCGCCTCATCCGTAAGTCTTATCGGCGATTTCAACTTCTGGGACGGCAGACGTCATCCTATGCAGAGAAGTCTCGACGGTCACTGGGTTCTTTTTGTTCCTGGTCTCAAGGCCGGCGAGCGCTACAAGTATGAACTTAAGGATCCTCTCGGCAACCGTCTTCCTCACAAGGCTGATCCGGTCGGATTCTATGCTGAACAGTATCCTTCTTTCGCCTCTGTTGTTTATGATCAGTCCACATACAAGTGGAATGATGAAGAGTGGATTAAGTCTCAGATGAACAACAAGCTGGAGCAGCCGATTTCTATTTATGAAATGCATTTTGCATCCTGGAAGCGCAATGCTGACGGTTATTCACCTAGTTACCGTGAAATGACTGATCTGCTTATTCCTTATGTCAAGGAAATGGGCTACACCCATGTTGAACTGATGCCTATTATGGAACATCCTTTCTCAGGATCCTGGGGATATCAGCCTGTCGGTCTTTTCTCTCCTACAAGCCGTTTCGGTTCAGCTGATGATTTCAAGTACTTTGTTGATAAGCTACACCAGGCAGGCATCGGTATCATTCTTGACTGGGTACCTGCTCACTTCCCGACCGATTCGCACGGTCTTGCCCGTTTTGACGGTACTCCTCTGTATGAGTATGAAGATCCGCGCCGCGGCTGGCATCCTGACTGGAATTCCTATATTTACGACTTCGGACGTGAGACTGTAAGACAGTTCCTGGTTGCAAGCGCCTTAATCTGGATGGATTACTATCACATTGACGGTCTGCGTGTTGACGCTGTTGCCTCAATGCTTTACTGGGATTACTCACGCAAGGACGGTGAATGGATCCCTAATATCAACGGCGGAAATCACAATTACGAGGCAATCAGTCTCCTGCGCTGGTTCAATGAGGAAGTATACAAGAGATATCCTCATGCAATGACCATCGCAGAGGAATCAACGGCATTTGCCGGTGTTTCACGTCCTACCTTCATGGGCGGTCTCGGATTCGGTTTCAAGTGGAACATGGGCTGGATGCATGATACTCTTGAGTACATGAGTCTTGATCCTATATACCGTCAGTATCATCACAGCGAGATGACTTTCTCCATGATTTATGCCTATGATGAGAACTTCATTCTTTCGATTTCTCATGACGAGGTTGTACACGGCAAGCACTCTCTGCTGTACAAGATGCCTGGAGATGAATGGCAGCAGGCTGCAAATCTCAGAGCGTATCTTGCATATATGTATGCTCACCCTGGCAAGAAGCTCAACTTCATGGGTACGGAATTTGCTCAGACGGCTGAATGGAATCATGACGGTCAGCTTCAGTGGTGGCTTGAACAGTTTGACAAGCACAAGGGTGTGAAGAAGCTTGTTCAGGATCTTAACGAGATTTATAAGAGAAATCCGGCACTTTATGAGGCAGATTATGACAAGCAGGGCTTTGAGTGGCTTGACTATGGTGATTATCAGCGCAGTATTTTTGCTTTGGTTCGTTTCGATAAGAAACGTAGCAAGATGGTAATCTCCATCAGCAATATGACTCCTACACCGCGTCCTGATTACCGTATCGGTGTTCCGGAGCCTGGCAAATATCATATTTTCTTCAATACTGACAGTCAGTATTACTGGGGCAGCGACTATGCTACTGGACCTGAAGTTATTTCAAGTGATAATATCGAGTCTCAGGGCAAACCGCAGTCTATATGCTTTAACCTGCCTCCGCTGTCGACTGTGTATCTGAAGAAAGTTGAGGATTAATCTTATCTTGGAGATGAATCGTGAGTAACGAAATTTTTGAGTTACTCCCTAGCAGGATTGGGGCACCGCAGGGTGCCTCTCTTGATGAAGAGGGTTGTAATTTTGTTGTATGTTCTCCTGAAGCGACAGAGGTCTTTCTCTGTCTTTTTGATCAGAATGAGCAAGAAATCAAGCGCTTTAAAATCATAGAACGCAACGGTCCGTACTGGTGCTGTTACGTTAAGGGTGTCAAAGCTGGTCAGTACTATGCTTTTCGTACCAACGGAAGCAACAACCAATCTTCCGGCAATTCCTTTGACGTAACAAAACTCCTGATAGATCCGTATGCCAGGCTTCTCAACAAGCCGCAGTCATGGAGCTATGAACGCTACTGCAATGATAATGAAAAATTCATCAGCAAAAGCGTTGTAACTGCAGATGATTTTGACTGGGAAGGTGTGACAAAGCCGGACATTAATGAAAGCAATGCGATACTTTATGAACTTCATGTCCGCGGTTACACCAAGCTTAACCCGCATGTGCCGGAGAAACTCAGAGGCACATATCTCGGTCTTTGCGATCCGTCTGTAATATCCCACATAAAGAATCTCGGTATTACTGCCATTCAGCTCATGCCGGTGCATGCTCACATGGATGAGTCAAGACTTGTTGACATGAAGCTCTGCAACTACTGGGGATACAATACCATCAACTTCTTTGCTCCAGAACCTTCCTATGCTTCAGATCCGCTGAATGCAGTGAATGAATTCAAGCAGATGGTTAAAACCATGCATCAGAACGGCATCGCCGTTATCATGGACGTTGTCTACAATCATACGGCTGAAGGCGGCTACGGCGGTCCGATTATCAGCTTCAGAGGTCTGGACAATAAAAATTTCTACATGTATGAGAAGAACTCCAGCGGCCATAAGATGTACAACGCCTACACCAACTGCTCCGGCTGCGGGAACACCGTGAATGTGGATCATCCTGACACTCTCAAACTTGTAATTGATTCTCTTCATTACTGGGCCAATGAAATGCAGGTTGACGGCTTCCGTTTCGATCTGGCAACTTCGCTTGCCCGCGAGGAAAGCGCCAACGGGTATACCCCGAATGCAGCTTTTTTCAAGGTAATTGCAATTGATCCGGTTCTTTCCAAATGTCTTCTTATTGCAGAGCCTTGGGATATAGGCGGTTACGGATACAGAGTCGGACAGTTCCCTAATTCATGGAAGGAGCTTAATGATCACTACCGTGATACCATCAGATCCTTCTGGAAGGGTGATGACGGAAAAATGGCTGAGTTTGCCACAAGAATTTTAGGATCGCGCGATCTGTACCCTAAGACTCTCCGTTCAATTCATTCTTCTGTTAATTTTATTACCTATCATGACGGTTTTACCCTTCATGATGTTGTAAGCTACAACAACCGCCACAACGAAGCAAACTGCGAAAATAATCAGGACGGTCACGGTCAGAATCTATCATATAATTATGGTGAGGAAGGACCTACAGCCAATGTCCATATCAACAATAGGCGTGAACTCCAGAAGAGAAACATGCTTACAACGCTTATGCTTTCACAGGGCATTCCTCATATTGTTGCGGGTGATGAAATGGGCCGCAGTCAGATGGGCAACAACAATGCCTACTGTCAGGATAACCGCATCAGCTGGGTGAACTGGGATCTTTCGGATGACGACAAGGATCTTTTAAAGTTTACATCAAAGCTCATAAGACTCCGCCTGGGATCAACCTTATTTACCAATCTTAAGCTTCCTGATGACAACTATTTCGGGAAAATTAAGCCTGAACACCAGGTGCTCTGGTATCATGCGGACGGACACCAGCTGACAGCCGATGACTGGAATAATCCTCAGTCCAGATTGTTTACTTTGGATATAGGCGAGATTTCAAATCGCGGCGAACGCTGGCTTGTTCTTTTCAATGCATCCCGTTTCGATATAGGTTTTCATCTTCCTGTTCCGGGCTACGGAATGCTTTGGGAACCGGTTCTTGATACAGCTGAGCCGGACGGACATCCTTACGAAAACTGCTCAAGACCTTCTGATCTGAGTTTGACCAGATCACTTTCAATCAAGGTTCTTCATCAGATTGTCAATACCAATCCTGAGGTTACCAAGCAGTACCGTCATCATCCGGGCACCAAGATACGTATCGGTATTAACGGATTCGGAAGGGTCGGCAGAGGACTGCTTCGTGAAGCTCTACAGCGTACAGATGTCGAGGTGTGCGGTATTAATGATCCTGTTGCAGGCGATGCCAGCGGAAACGTCACAAGAGAGGGTATAGAGTATCTGGTCTATATGCTAAGACATGACTCCGTTCACGGCTGCGATGATCACCGTATTGAAATCAACGGTCATAATATTGTTATCAACGGTCGTGCCCTCCGTGTTACAGCAAGACATTATCCTTCAGAAATCAACTGGGATGAGATTGGAGCTGAAGTGGTAATGGAGGCATCGGGAAGATTCAATAATCAGTCTCTTGCAGCCGCCCACCTCAAGGCCGGTGCCATAAAGGTAATTATTACGGCTACTCCGGATGACGATACACCTGTATATATGATGGGAATTAATGAAAAAAATTATTCAGGTGCAGATGTTATGTCGACGGGATCAAGTACAGCAAACTGTCTTGTACCTCTGATTGAAATTTTGAATACCAGATTTGGGGTTTCTTCAGCGCTTGCAACTGCAGTTCTGCCGTACTCCGCAGAGCAGAAGACTGTTGACGGTCCGTTCCCTTCAGAGTGGAGAAAGGGCAGAGGAGCTGCTCAGAATATTATTCCTCTGGGATCTGATATGAGTCATGCTCTTGACAGTGTTATGCCTGATTCCGAGATTCGCTTCAACGGTATAGCAATGAGTGTTCCTGTAGCAGATGTTGCTCTTCTGGATCTTACTGTCAATCTCAAGACTGATGCCACCTATGAAGAGGTTTGCGGTGCCGTTGCCATGGCGGCGGAAGGCGAATTCAGCGGTAAGGTCAAGTACATCAGGGATCCGGTTGTTTCTTCTGACATTCTGGGCGAGAAGGCCAAGTGCTGCTTTGATGCATCGGCGGGAGCCCATATCGGCAGCAGACTGTTCAAGCTGGTTGCATGGTATGACAATGAATTTTCTTATGCAAGAAATCTTCTTGATTTGTCGTCATTCATAATGAATCAGTAGTACTGACCGGTATTATATCAGCGGAGTGGAACAATACTGTTTTACTCCGTTTTTTTTTTTTTGCTTTTTTAGCAGCAATTCCGGCGGATATAGAAACGATTTTCAGCTTTTGAGGATAGTTTATTTATCAGCTTCGTCGATTTTACCTGTAATTTTTGAGGATATGCGTATGCACAGATATACTGAAAACAGGGTTGCGATGACAGTAAGACACAGATAGAAAATCGCATCGCTTCCCAGGACATCTGACTGGTTCATTGTTATCAGAAGCGTCAAATCTGATAATGAGTTGCCTATCAGAGCATATAAATAGTTAAGGGGTATGCTGGCCAGCAGACATGCGGACAGAAGCTTCGGAAGACTGTATTTTATGTGACCCAGATAAATTATAATTGGCGTAAAAGGTACTATCGGATTGATTTTGAGCAGAAATATCAGTATCAGACTGTCTATTCCCTTGGAATTAAAAATGTCCTTGAATTTCTGGCTGAATCTGCCTGATTTTTTGTTTCTTGAATTTATTTTTGCACCGAAGTAGTAGCTTATGCAGGTTGATAATGTAATGGCTATTAATTGATAAACAAGTCCCGGCAGGGTCCCGTACAAAAATCCTGAACTCAGAGTAAGACACCACGCAGGGAAGCAGACCAGTGTAAGCAGAGTGTTTAAGATTATGAATACTGCAATTCCGGGGCCATCCAAAAAAAACGAATCTGTCAGAAGTTCTAAAATATAATCTTTCATAGTTTTTGCTTTGTTCAGATTCCAGCTGGAAAAAGAATGCCTGCTAAATTTGAACTTTTTCTTTTTATTGATTTTGGGGCTGTTCTGCCGGTAAATCCCTAAAATTTGCGAAATAAGGATCACCATATCGATAATTTTATCAGAATCACTTCCTTTTTTCCCTTCTTTGTTAAGAATGAACAGAATGATTTTTGAGTTTATGACGCAGAAAATATATTTTCAGACAGGTAATCTGACTTCTGCAGCGAAAGAGCGAAATGTCAAAACTTCATCTGTTTTCTGAACTGACAGCTGAGAATCAGAAAAATTCAGCTGCCAGTCCTGACAAACCGTTGCTAAAAATATGGTTGCACCCATGTTTAAAATGCTGTATTTTTTAACCGTGCCGCGATCCGGAACCGCTGAGCAGGCGTTTCACTGTTTAGAGCGCGAATTCACCGGATGGAATTCATAGATAAATTTAATAATGGGTAAAGGTGGAAATTCATGAAAATCAAATGGCTGTTTACTACATTGCTGATTTTGCTGATGATTGCTGTTATCGGCCGGATGGTTCATCACGGAGCTCCGTATTTTGAATTTACGAATGCCTTCGCCTGTCAATTAAGCCTGATTTTGCTGCTTGCCACGGCATTCCTTCATCGTTTCGATAAAAAGCTGGTGATCAGGTGGTTTCTGTTTGTGCTTCTTTATGCTCTGATCCCTCTTACGCAGCTGTTTACCGGGGAGAAGGTTCATTCGCACGCATTCATGGCATCATTCTTTTTCGGCAGTTTTATTTTCTGCTCTATATGCAATCTGGTTTATCTCATACGTATTATTAAAAATAATACAGTCAGAAGAATCCTGCTTGCAGTGCCGTCATTTCTCTGGTTTCTGTCTTTGATTTATCCGATGATGTTTTACGGATATACCATGGTGGAGCATGCTGTTTTTGATCAGCCTATTGTTTCTGCAATTGTTCACACCAATCCGATTGAGGTCGTTTCGTATCTGACTTCAAACTACTCCGCATCAGAACTGGTTTTATATTTATCCGGTATTTTTGTTTTTGCTGCGCTGCTGGTATATCTGGCTGTTAAAATGAATTCATCGGCCGCTGCGAGAGAGCTTTCAGCGGGGCAGTTTGTTCCGGCAGTTGCGGTAGCTCTGTGCTGCAGCTCTATTCTTGCTGTAAGCACGGTGCAGCTGAGCAATAAGGGTTTTGACTGCCTTGCTCGCCAGATTATATCTTTCGCAAATTATGTCGCCAATTCCTATACTGAATTCAGGGATTCGCGTATCAGACTCGCGCAGAGCACTGTCGTAGAGCTTAAAAACCCTGAAATGAAGCCGTCTCTTTTTGTTCTTGTTATCGGAGAATCCGCCAGCAGCAGGTTTCTTCAGAGTTATGGATATCCGCAGCCTACGGATCCTGTTACTACGGAGTTTCTGCATAAGAACGAACTGACCGGGGCGGATTTGGAAAATCCTAAATCGCTTAATTCGATTAATTCGATTAATTTTACTCATGCATATTCGTCGTATCCGCAGACTATTGAAAGTCTGAGTTTGTCTCTTTCCGGTGCGAACCAGTATAACGGCAAGGTTCTAAATGAGATGCTTACGCTTATAGATGCTGCCAGACTTGCCGGTTTTGAAACTTTCTGGATTGGCAACAAGCAGTCGGAAAGTGTGGGTTTTACTCCTCCGGTTACCAGAATCGCACAGACTGCGGATCACAGCTTGTTCATTCCTGATTCCTATATACCTAAATATGGGAAATATCCTTATGATGAAGAAATTTTAAACAATCTTCCGCAGCTTAATCCTGATCGCAACACTCTTGTGATCATCAATATAAAAGGCAGCCATACAAAATATTTTGAGCGCTATCCTGAAAAATTTGATGTTTTCCATGACGATCCTGATGCGGTCATCAACGAATATAAAAACTCTCTGCTGTACTCTGATTTTGTTTTGTCTCAGCTTCTTGATCATTTCAAATCGCAGCCTGGTTTTAGTGCATTTATCTATTTTTCCGATCACGGCGTGGAGCCTGCTTTTAAGGGAGATGATCATAATGTATCCAAGTTTACTTTCAGCATGGTGACAATACCGTTCTGGGTCGCTCTTTCTGATAAGTACGTCGGTGACAACGCCGGAACAGTCAGAGCAATGCTTGATAACCGGGATAAGTGTTTCACAAATGATCTTATCTATGATTTTATGCTTGGTCTTATGGGGATCAGGATCGAAAGCCTGGATAACAGGGAAGTAGATATAACTTCTTCGTCGTATTCTATTGATCGTCAGAATTGTCTGACTCTGTATGGCAAGCAGAGAATTGATAACGATCCGAAGTATTGAAAGCCGGAGGCATGCTGAGGGCGAACTTGCCTGAAATACAGATGATCTGCCGTCAGGGTGTGTGTTCTTCAGCTGTCTGCGGCATGTCTCAGAACTTCTGCGGGCCGGTTAAAGCACTGTTCCCCGGCTTGGTGATTAAGGGGACGGCTCAGGAAGACGCTTGATAAAGTACCGTGTTCCGGGAAGCCTTCTTCATGTGCAGTTCATATTCTCCTTATCCGTAATAAAGATCCAGCCTGTTCAGAGCTGGCGCTCTGCTGACAGAAGACTTCTGCAGATCTTCGCTTTACTGAGAGCCTATACTGCCTGTCTCTGTCACTGTGCACCAGGCTGCTGTTTTTTTCCTTAAGAAAAGGTTCTTTCCGGATACGAAAAAGGGCCCCATGTGCATGGCGCCCGTAACTGACTGTATGGATAAATAAAAATCTCTGAAAAATTACATCTCATTTTTCCCGTCAAATCCGGCTGACTTCTCCTCACCTCTGCAGCCGGGCTGTCCGGATTCAAAATTAACTACTTAACACCGTATTCAAAAAAATATTTTCTGGTAGCAGGCTTTCTATAAACAACTGATCTAGCCTTGCCTTTAAAAATCAAGTTAAACATAGATACGCTCCTAAAAATCCAACCCAAAACAAATAACCAACAGGAATTATCTTACACAGTAAGAAAAAAAGTATTTTCTGGTTACAGGAGAAAACTCGCTGCCATCATTGTTCTTAAATAAATACTTAAACATAATTGGTACCTCTCAGGTAGTTAGTTTGCAATATGTGATTTACATCACATTTTTATAATACACAAAAATAAAAATGTGATCAAGATAAAATTTTTAAAATTTTCATTCATGTTCATATGGACTTTTGATTAGGATTGTTTTCTGCTTTTCCCGGCATCCGCATTTTTAATGTGTATGCACCTTGGACATCAATGGTTTCACCGGCCGAAATGCCTGGCAGAGTCTTGTGCAGAAGGAGAGCTGTGGAGTGAGCAGCGGCAGATCTTTTCGTCATACCAGACGGCAGCTGAGCCCGGGGAATGAAACCTCAGTTTCTGCCGTGACTTCCTTTAAGCTGTAACTGTCAGTTTTCCTTGATCCTGTTTTTTTATTCCCGCCTTTTTATTTTTGTTCTTAAGCCGCAGCCGGAAAACCGGAAATCAAGAAATCAGTGCAGTCTTTATGATGAAGCCGTCAGTCAGCCGATTAAATTCTTCCTGACAGAAGCCTTGCCGTGTCATTTTGCAACAGTTTTTTTCCAAAAATATGCGTTTACCTGAATTAATAATTTCTGTTTCGTCGCATGGTTAAAATTTTATCAGCTGTTTTTTTGTGATAATGACGGTGTCTTTCATCAGCGGGCTTGCTGATTTAAGCCGGCGGTCCTGGAGCATTCTTTTCACTGAAGAATACTTATGTCTGCTGCGGCTTTCCTTTTATCTCAAGGCTGTATTTTTTTGATATGCCGGTTGTTTTTTTATCTTAAACTTTAAGGACACAGAGTTATATGTCAGACAGATTTAACAAGCAGAATCTATGTATGCTGACCAAATTCAAAGAACAACTGGAAAAAATGGAAACGAAAAATTCGGTTCTTTTCCGTAAAATTGTTCAGAAAATCAGTCAGCTGAAAGAGATGGAGGCTTCGTCACTTTTTGCATACCTCAACAGTCAGAACAGCAAGAAATTTTTTTCCTACTCCGGTGAAACTGTCGGAGATCTCGGCAGGCATATTTATAAGTTTCGCCTGGACAGCGGAGATCGCATTCTGTATACATACGGAAAGTATATAAATTACCTTCGCAGTGATTACGAAAATACCATTATTCTCCTGGCCATCGCAAGTCATGATAAACAGGATTCCATGTCCGGCATGGGGCAGGGACAGGATGTTCACCAGATTGGCGGCGGTGCCGGCATTGATGAGGTGTCTGAAAAGGATATTGAGGATTTTGGAATCGATCCGGTCAAGATGCTTCACAATTTTTCACAGTCCGAGTATAAGCTTGAAACTGCTGATGAATTTTTTATAGTGGATGTGAACAATGTTCCCGAGGACAACCTTGAACTTCTTGATGTAATGCTTTCAAAGGAGCAGAACGAATTAATCGAAAGGTTTTCCAGGAGAAAATGTCCGATGATTATTACCGGCGGCGCCGGAACCGGAAAGACTCTCCTTCTTTCCCATATTTTTCATAATTTCGTAACGATTAATGAGAATTGTAAAAGCATTTATTTCACCAATTCCCGTCTGCTTCTAGACAACGTAAAGACCAAGGTAAAGTTCATACACGGACTGTACGGAAGTGATGATATAACAATAAAGCCGTCTGTCTTTTTTACGGATATCAGCACTTATCTTAAGAATTTTCTGAAGGATAAGATAGATCAGGATATTTCTCTTGTCAGTTATGATGAGTTTTACAGATTTTGTACAAAGGATAATCATCTGGTAAAGTTTTTTGCCGATCATTCGGTTAAACCGAAGGATATTCCGTCTCCTTACCAGTTATGGACTGAAATACGGGGATGCATCAAAGGCGGACTGAGCAGTGAATGGACTCGTACCGAACCGATTAATTTTGATTCCATCAACCGTATTAAACTGTTCAAGGATAATTTTGATGATCTTCTCACTTATGGTCTGATAATTGACAGCGGTGACGGCTATTATCTTTTTTCTGATGACATCCCTCAAAACTTTAAAAATTCCCGCAACAGATGTTTCGGAGATGATGCAAAACGCAAATTTTTTGATGATCTGGCAGATACATATCAAAATCTCAAGAACAGTTACAGAAAGCAATGGTTGAAGAATATCTCCGATATGGGGATGAGAGATCTGGATGAATACTATAACGTGATGGGTGAACTGTCCGATATTTCAGATCGGCATCTTAAAAAGGTGTGCTATGAGTTTTGCAAGGATTACGATCGTTATTTCAAAAGTATTTCGGATGTAGTAAGGCTGTGCATAGATGATAATGAGCTTGCACGTCTGGTGCTATCCCAGCCGGAGTTTATGAGTGAACTGAGGGGAAAGTATGATCTTGTAATTATTGATGAGGTTCAGGATTATACCGATGTTCAGGTTTATCTTATTTCTCTTCTTGCCAGAAAACTTCTGATTATTGCAGGTGATCAGCACCAGATTATAAATCCTTCGTTCTTCCATCCTGATAAGCTGATGTATCTTCCTAAAATTGTGGAGAATACGGAGCCGGAGAATAATGAAATTCAGACTCTGGGAATTAATTTCAGATCTACCTCGATTGTCATCAGACTGCTGAACTGCCTTATTCAGTTCAGGCAGAAAAAAATCGGGAACATGGAAAAAAGAACTGAAAATCCCGAGGTCATTCTTGAAAACAAGGAGAGTCTGATTCAGAAGTTCAGAAATGAAATCATGATGATCAACAGTGATGATGATGATTCGATGGATTCGCTCTTCAGAATTTTCAAGGGGCATAATACAGAATTTTCGTATGTAGCCATACTTGTACCCGATGAAGAGACAAAGAAGGTTTATCTGAAAAAATGGGAATTTTTGAATACCATGATATTTACCCTTTCTGAAATAAAGGGACTTGAATATCAGTTTGTAATCTGCTGCAACATGATATCGTCAAATTTTGATACGTGGTGCAGGATCCTTAGTTCTCAGGGAAAGATAAAGGAGACGAAATACCGTTTCATTTTCAATCAGCTTTATGTTGCCGTTTCACGAGCCATAAAATCCATTACGTTTGTTGAATCATTCTCCATACTTTCTCCTAGAAGCAACGAGAACAGGATAAGGAGCATTTTTAATGAGATTTTCGGCTGTAACATAGAAATTCCGGGGCCGGCAATGGACTGGATTGATTATATCACCCAGTTCAGGATCAACAGCAATCTCAGTACGGTTATCAAGACAATTGAAAATCTTATATATATCAATAAATATGACACCGCTCTTCTTCAGTACATTGATTTGAGAAGCAGCGATGATATAAGCAATTCTGTCAAACGGGAAATTGACCGCTGTATTGAAAACTGCAAGTATAAGTATGTCAATTATCTGATTTCAGATCGTATAGAGATCCAGGAGGGTCTGAAGTACGCTCTGATCCTGGGATACAGAGTTCTGCTTGAGGATTACGTGGAGAGGCTTGACAGGAATTCATCTTTGTACCGTCTCATTATGATTTTTCTTGATCGCGGTTATCTTAAATGTCAAAACGGATTTAACTATGATTCTATGCTGATATCAAGACTGTATTATGACAGCTTCCAGGATTTTGACGGCGGAGTCTTTATTTCTTCAGATGATATGAACCGTTTTACGGAACGGTTCAAACAGGAATTTTCAGAAAGGTTTCAGTAGGGAGGAGATTATATGAGTTTAACGAAGGATGCGGTAGAAAATCTGCTCAGGAGGCTGATTGATGATGTTAAGTCATCTGATCCGGCAGATCTGAATTCGAAGGATTCCGGTTTCCTGGTGCTGAATGATTTTGCTCTTCTCAATTTGATTAAAAATGAAATTATCAAGCTTCGTTCTGATTACAGTCATCTGACAGAGCTGAAGAATGAATTTACAACTGATATAAAAAAAATCGGAACCGAACTTGTACGAAATGCCGAGAACAGAGCGCTTGAGGTTAAGCGAAGCATGGATTCCTACGAGGAAAAAATCTGCCAGCAGCTTGAATCAGACATCTATCGTACTTTCAGAAGACATTTCAATACCAATCTTAAGGATCTTCTCCTTTCGCAGCCGGAGAAAATTCTGACAGGTGAATTCAATGATGTTGTTGCAAAGGCAATTCGCAGTACGACAAGCGATGCATTAGTCAAGGAAATGCATGATACCATTGAGTTGCTTAAAAGAAGTAATGAAAGTCTGAAGGAAAAAGTGAACATGCTCCAGTCACGTCTTGATGCTATGGAAAAACGCCTTGCGACGAGAGACAGTGACGAAAATGAAGGTGAAGACAAAGACAATCATGATTCTAAAAACAGTAAAAAAACAGACGGGGACAGCAGGAAGCGTCAGAAACATGGTGAAGAGAAAAAAGCTGACCGCGGCGATACAGGAGAGCAAAAGTCATTTGATGATAAAGGAGCTGACCGCGGCGATGCAGGAGAGCAAAAGTCATCTGATGATAAAGGATCTGACAGCGGAGAGTCTTTATTGCAGAAAGATGCTGATGTCAGCGGTTCAGGCGGGCTGAAGACAGCCGGTGACAAAGAGAACAGTTCCGAGGTCACGTCTGACGGAGCAGATGAAACAGGTAATAATAAAGATAAAAAGAAAAAACTCAGTCTGAACAGATCACGTAACGGAAATAATTCAAGAAAGTCAGCGAACGGATTTAAAAAACATGTTGTAAGAGGCAGAGGAAAAGGCAGATAACTGTGTTCCGGCATTGTAGATTTTGCGTACTGTTAAGCCGGATGAATAAGGACGGAGGGTTGCACTTTGGTTTTTTATAAGCGTAAAATTGTGAGAAACGTCAGCTTTGATGATCTTACCTGTGTTGATTCCTTTTCATTCGGCAGGGATTATTATTCAGAAGGTAACAGACGAATTCAGTGGATTAATCTTGAGTTAGATAATGAAAATGATAAAATCCTGCTCCTTTCCCGGCAGATTATATACATAGATGTATTTAATGACCGTCCCGATAATTATGAATGGGCGTCGTCATACGTGAGAAAATTCTTCAATACCGAATTTATTCGTATGTGTTTCAAGGAAAACGAATCAAAGGGGATCATGCTTACAGATGTTCATAACAGCAGTGCTAACAGGTGGGGGATTTCTGGCGGAGCTGATACGAAGGATTATGTGTTTCTTTTGAGTCTTGATGAATTCAAAGATTACGACGGCATTATACCGGGTAATTTGTCCATTCCTCTCCATCTTATGAACGGTACAGGTAAAAACGACTATTTTATACCCGATTCCGAACAGCAGAAGCAGCGCCGTTTGTATTTTGAAAGCATAGATTATGACAGCTTCAATGAGGCACAGGGGGTAGCTGAGGATGAATATCCTGTTACCAGTATTTCTTCATTCTATTCAAATATAGGGTGGTGGCTGAGAACACCCGGAACCGACAGGGGTGAATATATGTTTGTTGACAGGTTCGGACGTGTGAATGAAGCAGGGATCCATGGATTCTTTGGTGTTCAAGGGTATCGCCCTGCCATGTGGGTAAGAAAAAATGTGCTTTTAAGATACGGTGATGTTGGTTAGTTTGCCGTAAAGATTAGAGAGGGCAGGATTCTGGATTATCCTTATGTTTGCCATCTTTGTTTTTTAATCCGTTGTTAAAGAATGAAATTGTTATATTTTTGCGGGGACAGTGAGGGATATATGAAAAAAATAATTTCTTTTTGTGCAGCTTCAGTCTTTTCTCTTTTCCTTTTATTAGTGAGTAGCGGAACGTATGCAGGGGAGATTACGCAGGATGATGCATTCTATCTTGTTGCAGGTGTTGCGGAGCAGACCGGAATGATGGCGGAGCAGGATCAGACAATTAATGGAGAGCCGTGCTACATTATTGCAGTGGGAGACAACAAACCGGAGCAGTTTGTTGTTTCGAAAAGGTATGCTGTTGGAAAAAAATCTAAAAAAATTTATGTTTACGATATTATTTCAGACAGCTTTTCACCGGTTGAACATATGAAAAAATAAAAGGAGCTGGAGGATGGAAGATATTATGGGCATTCCCGGTGCTACAATTGCTTTTTTCATCCTCCGCTTTGTCTGTTTTATGTTTATTCTTGTGTTCTCAGATATCCGGGTAAAAATTATAAAAGAAGGATAGGCATATTGTCTCAAAAATCTACAGTTACATAGTAGGTATAATAATCAGCAATTGTCTGCATTCTATGCTTAATCGGCAAAACTGAGAAGTAAGTTTCCTGCTGTTTGTCGCAGCCTCCCAGGTTAGTCTTTAAATCGCTTGAAAAAATTTCTTTACAGCAGATTTTAAATTGTCAAATCTGACTGTTTTCAACTTTGATTTTTCCTGTTGCAGTGTTTAATTAAGTTTTATAAAACAGTAATGATCAGAGCGTGACCGAGAGGAGAAAAGCTGTCAACATCCTTTTTAATGATATTCTGGAGAACTTCATATGTTTCATTTTTATATAAATCCAGCATAAACGATTCGCTGCCGGCTTCATTCATAATTTTAAGAAGGCAGTCGCCTTTGAGTTAAATCCATATCCAAGCCCATAGCAGGGTTATATCATTCTTTAAGAGTTTCGGTATCTCCAATTTCGGGACAGTGTTCCAATAAATAATTGCGGATTTGTGCTTATGTCTGCAATCTGTTCCCTTGTCCCTGTGTAACTCATATCTGCCCCTGATCTGTCCTGGCAGGAAGCTTCCGCATCTGTTCAATCCGTCAGACTTTCTGCCCATCTTATGTGATCAGCTCAGTTCCGGCACCTTCTAATGTGGCAGACGTCGATCTTTAGTCCGTCATTGGACAGTAAAATTTCATAATTATTTTTCTTCTTAAAATTTATATAGATTGTGTAAAACCTGTACAAATATACGTCTGCATACCTTTCTTTTTTAATTGCATTTTTACTTGAATTTATA
>JAEEOK010000044.1 GCA_016284235.1 Succinivibrionaceae bacterium | reverse complement strand
CTTTCATTAGAGGAATTAAAGATATACATGAATAGATATATTCAATGGTACAATAACGATAGAATTAAAAATACATTAGGTGGATTGAGTCCTGTTCAGTACAGACTTAACAGGGAACAATCTGAGTAATATATGTCCAGTTTTTTGTCCGCAGCCCCCTCTCTCGTCATACCTGAAATTAATGGATCTTCGCAAATTCAAACCGGATAAACCTAAGCTCCTTTATTGTGATTACTCCTTACAAGTTTAAGCTAAGATCAATACTTTTCTTTAACATAGCCTTTCAGCAAACACGATGTCATTAAAATCATGAGAAATCATGATCTCAGAATTTCACCATGTTTCCTCCCTAAACGATTTCAATCGTGCTGTTACGCGTGCTGGATCTGAGAGCATTCTTTGTCTAAACACGCTAAAAACAGGATAACATCATCACTGTAGAAACTTGTTTTTTTTCTCACCTCACGGCACGGGTCATAAATAACCTATTAACAATTTATCAAAAAGTATTGCAAACTGTTAACGTAAAGTATACACTTAATACACTAAACAAAAACATTACTTTCTAAATTTAATAAAAAAACTAAATACTGAGAGGTTTGTATGAGAATAGTGAACATAATCGGCTTCAAAGATCTTATGGAGGACACAATTGTTAAAATTCAGACTGACGACGGAACTGTCTACTGGGGATCACAGAATATTCTGACATGCATGCAATACCGCAATTCTAAGAAAATGAAAACCTACATCGACATGCTCATGAGCATACCAGGCTCATACGCCACCCCAGATGACGACCTACTCATATCGCTGTGGGATGAAATGAGAAAGACTATGCTCAGTGCCGTTTCAAAAGTAATTACGTACGTCTCGGAAGATAAATACAGCGTGTTCGTGGATACAGTACGCCCGGAGGAAATGATCATAAGAATAGCCAGAATGAAAAACAACGAGGAACTAGGTTCACTAATGTGCTTCAAACTATCCTACAGGGAATTGAACGATCTCCTTGAACACGGCAAAAATATTTTCATCGGAAAGGAGTACCGAAAAGAATATCCGGATCTATATATTCCCAGCATTACTAAAGGCCATGTTTAAGAAAAATGTTAATTGTATCCTCTCGCGCCGAAAACCGCGTCCTTTAAGGTGTGAGAATAAGGCATAAAATAAAGTTTAATCTTTCTTCTTGCCAGCAAAGCTAGCCTTCATAACAAATGTTTTGGGGGCTTTGCAATTCCATTTGGAACGACGCTGACAATCCATTAAACTCTGGCACGTAGTGTTCCTTTCATTAGAATTTGCATTACAGAGGTAATGCAGGTAACTGTACGTATAAAAACATGAGTATCAATCGGTTAGAGGATGACACGACAGCAGCGAGGCTAATTCTGAATTCCTGCAATTAATTATTCCTTGTTAGTGAGAGCTGTTTATTTGGAATAAATCATTCTGGATATTTCCAACTGGATTTTGTAAAGAACCATTTTTTTTCATGATATTATCATGATCAAAAAGAACATCGCTGACAGAATATTGAAACAGTAAAAAGCCATTAGATCTACCACGTGGGATAACAGAAAACCAAATATACAGGGATACTGAGGAAATCGATAAGCGAGACAGGCTGCTTATGTCTAAAGTCAGTCAAACTTCAAAAAATCATCCTTGATTTTAGGATAAAATCACATGATTATGTCCTGCCGGTTAAATACGACATCTGCATGTTAAGGTTAAATAAAAATAATCACCATATTATTCAGGAGAAATTAAAGTGACAGAATTTAAAGTTGAAAAGATATTTTTTGACATGGACGGAGTTCTTGCCGACTTTACGCTGGGAGTAAAGGAGATGTGTAATTTCATACCGCCGTCACATAACGACGATAAGAGTAAAAAAGAACAGGATAATCTAATGTGGAGCAAAATTAGCGAGATCGAGCACTTTTACGACAAACTGAAATTAATGCCCGGAGCCGAAAAATTGTTCCATGCGGTTTACAGCAAATACGGCAGCAAATGTGAAATTCTCACCGGGATTCCAAGACCTGAACGATGCATACACAATGCCGGCGAGGACAAGAAAAACTGGATGAATCGGATGCTTTCGGATGATATTAAAATGAATATTGTCCTGAGAAAAGAAAAGAGCAACTACTGCAAAGGCAAAGGATATATACTCATTGATGATATGCAGGAAAACATCAGAGAATGGGAGGCTGCCGGAGGAACAGGCATAGCTTATGTGAATGCAGACGATACACTGGAACAATTAAGAAAAATAGGAGTGATTTAACAGAACTGACAACAGCAGTCAGCTGGAAATGCCATAAACGCATCTGACAGCATTCACTGCCTAAAAAGCATTCATCATCCCCGGATCCTGCGGGCACGTATTCTTAAGGCTGTTGAGTATATTTTCAACAATCATGGCCTTTTTAAGATCGAATGCCCCGTTTCCGAGAGTCTCCTCCAGACTCTGCCCGCCTCTGAAATACCGTACCAGATTGCCGAGAGAATTTTTATTTGCCGTATACCACGGATCCGCAGCCGGGTAATGCTCGCCGGTAACCTGAGTTCCGTTAAAAAGCAGAGGTTTGTAATGCCAGTTTGATCCTGTGACATACTCACCGGAAAGCTCAAGTTCATCATCACCCGATGCTTTAACACGATGTCTGATCCCGCTGAAAGAGCCTTCATATCTGCAGACAATGCGTATTTCAATACCTGACAAGTTTTTTGCCGTAATCGTATCAGCAGCGGACCTTTGTGCGGAAATTATATCGGGAAATTTATGAACAATCAGAGAAACGGGATGAGATACAGTCTCATAGAAGAATTCCTCCGGTGTAAAAGGCTGAGTCAGACTCAAATTATAAAGACACTCGACTGCAATACTCCGCAGGCGGCGAATCTCTCCCAATTTTTGATAAAAAACGTCAATATCCTCCAGAAACGGATAGGCATAATTGAAAAAAATATTATCTGAAAGCCTTTCATACTGTTCCCCGGTTCCTTCAAAACCAAGCACCGGCTTTTCACAAACTATGAACCCGCCGAATCTCTCGGCCTGCATGAGCACATCAAAATGACTCTTTGCAGGAACAGCCACGGAGATAATATCCGCAACATTCTCCGGCATGTCAGACACTGACGAGTACCTGCCGCGGACCCCATACTGATCTGCAATTATCCTGCACTTTTGAGGATCCCTGCATGCCACTGCAGTCAGTTCGCATCCAAGCTCACGATACGCACTCAGGTGCACCCTGCCCCAATTAAGACCTGCCACCGCGACTCTCATACTACTTCTCCGCTTTTACAATGATTGCTAAAAATCTGGCTCCGCCGGAACCTGCTTTTGCATAATGACTCATACCGGAAGATACACGGTGAAGATCACCCGGATTCAGAATTTTTTCAAATTTCCTGCCGGACGGATCCTGACACTCAGCATAAAGAGAGCCTTCCAGAACGTAGTAATATTCCTCAGTCGCATCGTGGCGGTGCCAGCCTACTGACGCCCCTGGCTCAAGAAAGCTTTCCAGGATCCCGTTCAGATTGCCGTTAAAGGAGAAATGCTCCGCCTTGTCCGGCTGCTCGGAAGCTATCCACTTGCAGAAATTCATGCCTTTTCCGCGGCGCGGATCCGCCGGGGGGAAATCAGGATTTTCATGAGCATTATGGTAAACAACATGAGCCATATCCGAAGATGTTTTAAAGTAACGATCCCCGGGAGAATGCTCCGGGTATACACTGAACGAGCCTGAGGCATGAAATGTCATGCCGTCAATATAGTCGGTACGATCTTTATCTTTCATAAAAAATCCCCGGATTGTTCAAAATGGGTTACTGAAGGATAATGATACTACACTCCCGTGCTCCATGCGCAATTTCTTCTGATGAAAAATTTTTCTTATTGAGTTATTGGCAGATGCCGGATACATCAAAAACTTTGAAATAAGACCAACTTTGGATGGAGGTTATGCAATCTTTCAGCAAGACGTCCGTATTACAATGAGCGGTTATGATTTGAAAGAAATTATTAACAATAAGAAACTTTGGAACAAAATTACAGGTAAAGCAAAAAATATAGGAGTTGCAGTCACCTGTGAATTTGTGAAAGCTATGATACCGGAAGCAATCAAAATGATTATTGGTGAATAAACAAAAACGATAAAGATCATGAAACAGTAAAAAACATATAGCGGTAACTGAAAATTTTTCTAAACTGAAATATAGAAGATTGGAGGATTACCGTTATGCTCTGGGGACCAGATCCTAAAGAAGTTGCTAAGGCAATTGCGCATTTTTGCTTGTTTATCATTCTGTTTTTTGTTGTCACTTATCTATGCTGGCCGGTAGCTAATTTATGGTTAAAGATTTTTCCTCTTATTGATGCAGAGACAGTCTGGGGATCTTTATATAATCTTTTTGTATGTGCAGGTTTTAGTGGGTGTTTTTTCCTTCCTTTGATTGTTGTTTGGCTTGTTCAACGAACCAGGAATCGACAACAAATAAAACAGTAAAATCTAATTAGAAGGTGCTATTCAGGCACCTTTTTTTATGGGGTGAGATTATGCAGAATGGCTTTATCAATATCGGTGTTAATGTTGATGCTTTTGTTAAAGGAATGGCTCAGATAACGCAGAATTTTGATCATTGTGCCGTTCAGATGCAGCATGATCTTCATGTTGTTGAACATGGTTTTGATGGTGTTCGTGACGGCATGGAGAGATTAAATCAAACCGCCCTGCATTCTAATAACTATCTTCAGAATATCTTTGACAGACAGAGAGAGTCTGTTGAAATCATGGAGCGACAAAATTCTCTTTTTTCACAAATAAGAAACGGTGCATGGTTAAGAGTTGGTTCAGCAATTATACACACTGAATCCTTTATCTTTTGCTGAAAAAGCGGGATGAATGAACAAGACATTCGAAAAACCGTCCGAGGCGCACAGCCATGAAGGAAATATCGGATCCATCCCTTTTCCCATTACCTTTTGCTCCCGATTACGGACCTTTCTGAAACGCGGTGTATATTCATATATTTATAATCCTGATCTGACAGCTAAAAAAAAGATATGAAATACTTGAAATATAAAAAATTTAGTCATAAAATCAGTGCATAATTAGAGGGATAACAGTCATGTTGAAGAATTCAGACAAGTTCTACTGGTGGTGGCGCTGCTGTGAGTAGTGGCGGGCTTGCCTATGGCTGTTTGTAACTTGTACGATTACTATTAGACCCGCTGTATTAGGCGGGTCTATTTTTTTGCTTAAAACCATAAATTTGGCGGATCTGTAATGAATGATGCGAGTTATAACGGAATGATAAGAGAACATCCGCGATGGCGTCCGTGACAATCCTTACCCCAGAAAGTTTTTATGTTAAGGACACATCAATGAAACAAGAAGATATAAATAAATTTACAATTGAAGCGGATTATGTAGAGGTTCCGCAGAATCTGTTTGAAAAAGTGACAGTACCGTTCGGCAACAGCATGCTTCTGGAATCTGTCGAAATAAATTCAAAGGTCGGTACAAGAAGCGTGATGCTGATAGACGCGGCCCTGAGAATATCCTGCATGGGCAACACCGTGTTTTCGCAGGCACTCACCCGCAACGGCATGAACGCCAACGAACAGCTGTACAATCTCCTCAAGGACGAGATATCTGCAGAAAAGAAGGGAAATGAACTTATCCTGTGCTACCCGGATATTCCTGAAAATCTCGACGAGGATTCCCGTCTGAGAGCAGTCACAGTTCTGGACTTTCTCAGAACCGTCATTAATAAGCTTGAATGTCACCAGGGACAGAACCAGAAATTTCTCGGCGGATGCTTCGCCTACGATCTGATTTCAAGCTTTGAAAAGCTTCCGCAGGTGGGAGTAAGTCCGAACGACTGCCCTGACTACTGCTTCTATCTTGCAGAGACTCACATTCACATTGATCACATAAATCAGCACACAACCATCTACGGTTCCACCTTCGAGGGTCCGTACGACGACAGTGACCGAATTCTCGCAAGAATGGACAAGCTCAGGGAGGTATGCAACCTCGACGAGCGAACCTACCGTCCGGATCCGGAAAAAATCAAAGGAAAGATCATGGCGGATCTTGACGACGAGCACTACTGCCAGATGGTGGAAAAGATGAAGGAATACATCAACAAGGGAGATATATTCCAGGTTGTTCCATCCAGAACATTTGCCGTCAACTGTCCATCTCCGTCTGACGCATACCGCCAGCTTAAGGCCACAAATCCAAGTCCGTACATGTTTTTCCTCAATGACGAATCATTCACTATTTTCGGAGCCTCTCCGGAAAGCTCTGTCAAGTACACCAGAGAAACCAATACTGTGGAAATGTACCCGATAGCAGGAACCTCGCCTAGAGGAAAAACCGTTGAAGGAAAAATCGATCCGGATCTTGACGTACGTCTTGAACTTGCAATGCGCAACGACAAGAAGGAAGTCGCCGAGCATCTGATGCTGGTGGATCTTGCACGCAACGACATAGCAAGAATCTGCCAGCCTGGAACAAGGTTTGTAAAGGATCTGCTCAAGGTTGACCGCTACAGTCACGTGATGCACCTTGTATCAAGAGTGGTGGGACAGCTTCGTCATGATCTGGATGCGATTCATGCATACCAGGCATGCATGAATATGGGAACTCTGACCGGCGCTCCGAAAATCAGAGCAACAGAGCTTATCCGCACCATGGAGCGCAGGCGCCGCGGCAGCTACGGAGGAGCCATCGGGTATATAGCAGGAAACGGTGATATGGATACCTGCATTGTCATCCGTTCCGCCTTTGTCAAGAACCAGACTGCGTACGTCCAGGCCGGTGCCGGAGTTGTATACGACTCCGTACCGGAAAAAGAGGCTGCGGAAACCCGCAACAAGGCGGCCGCCGTACTGAACGCCATCGCCATTGCTCACGGCACCACACTCAAGGAGCTGCAATAAGATGAACAAAATAATTTACCTGCTGGATAACTTTGATTCCTTTACATACAACCTGGTGGACATGTTCCGCTCCTCGGGCATAGCGGTAAAAATCTACCGCAACAGCATTGACGAAAATCTTATTTTCAGCGAAATGAGAAAATCCGCCCAGAACTGTCAGCCGGTGCTTGTGCTTTCCCCGGGACCTGGCACTCCGTCAGAGGCTGGATGCATGCTTAGACTTCTCAAACTCGTCAAGGGAATGTTTCCGGTTATCGGCATATGTCTCGGACATCAGGCCATCTGCGAATTCTACGGGGGAGTTATAGGATATGCAGGCGAGACGGTTCACGGCAAAACATCGCTTGTAACTCATTCCGGCAGTGACATATTCAAGGATCTTCCACAGCCTCTGCCGGTTGCCAGGTATCATTCCCTTGCTGCAGTAAAAATGCCTGAAAATCTTGAGGTGATTGCAAAATACGAAGATATTCCTATGGCAGTCATCAACAGAGAGGATAGAATGGCAGGATTCCAGTTCCATCCGGAATCAATCATGACCACCTGCGGCAGCGAACTCCTGATGCGCACAATAGAGTTTGTTACAGCGGAGGATCAGACCAGGCTTGATTTCCATGCCATCATGGCAAAACTCGACGAATGTCATGATCTCAACAGCCGGGAGGCGACATACGCATTTGAGAGAATACTTTCCGGAGAAGTGGATCCTCTCATAATATCCTCGTTCCTTACCGCACTTAAAATCAAGAACCCTACCCCTCTTGAAATCCAGTGCGCCGCCTCAACACTGCTCAAGGTTGCGGCAAAATTTCCGACACCGGAATATGATTTCTGCGATATCGTGGGAACAGGCGGTGACAATCACGCCACCATCAATATCTCCACCACGGCGGCATTTGTGGCCGCAACTATGGGGATCAAGGTGTGCAAGCACGGCAACCGTGCGGTTTCATCAAAAAGCGGAGCTTCCGATGTACTGACAAATCTGGGTGTAAACATAAACGTCGAGCCTCAGACTGCAAGACACATGCTTGATGAAGCCAACTACTGCTTCATCTTTGCACAGAAATATCACAGTGCAATGAGATTCGTGGCTCCTGTAAGAAAAGTGCTTGCTACCAGAACCGTATTCAACATACTCGGTCCTCTCATCAATCCGGCTCATCCGACATTCACGCTGATCGGTGTCTATGACAAAAATCTGTGCATGGTAATGGCTCAGACTCTGCATCTGCTCGGTATGAAAAAGGCATTTGTTGTTCACGGTGACGGACTTGATGAGTTTGCAGTACACGGAACAACTCATATAGCCGAGCTGGCTGACGGTCAAATCAGGGAATATGATGTCACTCCGGAGGATCTGGGACTCACCAGATGCAAACTGGAGGATCTCAGAGGCGGAAATCCTGAAGAGAATGCACTAATCATAAAAAAGGTTCTCAGCGGAACAGCTACCATACCTCAGATGGAGGCTGTGGCAGTCAATGTTGCGCCTCTTCTTGTCATGAGCGGGAAAGCTGAGGATCTGAAAAGCGGCGTAGCTGCAGCTATGAACTGTATCAGAAGCGGAGCGGCAATAGAAACACTCAACAAAGTGGTAAAACTCAGCACGGAACAGAAAAATGCTTAAACTCAGAGATGACTACATAAATTCCACAGTACTTGGAAAAATTGTGGAAGAAAAAAAGAAATGGCTTGAAGAAAGAAAGAAAAAAGAACCAGCTGAAAGTTTCTGCAGCAATCTCAGGCCAAGTACGCGAAGTCTTGCCTCTGCACTGACTGCTGAGAAAACAGTGTTCATTATGGAATGCAAAAAGGCATCTCCGTCAAAGGGACTGATCAGAGATTCCTTCAAACCGGGAGAAATAGCCTCTGTGTACAAGCACTATGCCGGCGCCGTATCGGTTCTAGCCGAGGAAAAATTCTTCCAGGGAAACCTGGAATACCTGCCGATCGTCAGCAAAAAATCGGGACTGCCTGTTATCTGCAAGGATTTCATCATTGATGAATACCAGATTGATCTGGCAAGAAAGTACTCTGCAGACGCTGTACTGCTCATGCTTTCAGTCCTTACGGACGAAGCCTACCGGACACTTGCGGCAAGAGCCGGGGAGCTGAAACTCGACGTTATTACGGAGACCGGCTGCAGGGAGGAAATCGAGCGCGCAGTAAAACTGGGAGCGAAAATAATCGGTATCAACAACAGAAATCTCAAAGATCTGTCGGTTGATCTGAACCGGACGCGCGAGCTTGCGGAACTGATTCCGCAGGACTGCATCAAAATCTGCGAATCCGGTATCTACACGAATGCCGACGTAAGAGAATTAAGTCCTCTGGTAAACGCCTTCCTTGTAGGATCGTCACTTACCTCCCAGAACAATCTGGATATGGCCTGCCGGACGCTTGTATACGGCAGAGTAAAAATCTGCGGTCTTACAAGGCATCAGGATGCAGTAACCGCCGCGAACTGCGGTGCCTGCTACGGCGGACTGATATTTGCAAAAGGCAGTAAGCGGCGCATAAGCATCAAGCATGCGAAAAACATAATGCACGGTGTTAATATGAAATTCACTGGAGTGTTTGTGGATCAGGAAATCCAGGAGATTTCACAAGCGGCATCCGAACTTCATCTTTCCGCCATTCAACTGCACGGCGGTGAAACTCCTGAATTTTTGAAAGACCTCAGAAAGAGCCTTCCTGCCGGATGCGAAATCTGGAAGGCTGTTGCAGTACCTCCTGAAGGGGCCGATCTTGATTTAATCAGAAGCATCGCTCCGGTTGCAGATCGCATACTTCTTGACACCAGGACCGATTCTAAATTCGGAGGAACCGGAAAATCCTTTGATCTGTCAAACCTCGACAAAGTTATAAACTCCATGGGGGAAAAAGAGGAAATACAAAAGATTAAAAACAGAATCATTGTGGCCGGAGGACTTCATGCCGCCAATGTTTCTGCCGTTGCATCAACCGGTATATACTGCGTTGATCTGAATTCGGGAGTAGAAAGTGCCCCCGGAATAAAGGATGATGAAAAAATAAGGAAAGCCTTCAAAGCTTTAAGAAATTATTTTTAAGGAAATATTATGTCTATACTAAATCCGTTTTTTGGAAATTTCGGCGGTCAGTACGTACCGCAGATTCTGATACCTGTTCTGGATCAGCTTGAAAAGGCCTTTGTCGATGCGCGCAACGATCCTGAATTCAAGAAGGAGCTTAATGACCTGCTGACCAACTATGTAGGCAGACCTACTCCTATAACCCTGTGTCAGAATCTTACCAAAGGAACAAAAACCAAAATTTACCTCAAACGTGAAGATCTGCTGCATGGCGGAGCACACAAGACCAATCAGGTTATTGCCCAGGCTCTGCTGGCCAAACGCATGGGCAAAAACCGCGTGATTGCAGAAACCGGTGCCGGCCAGCACGGCGTGGCAACTGCCATCGCCTGCGCCCTGTTCGGTTTTAAGTGCCGCATTTACATGGGCAAAACAGATGTGGAGCGTCAGAGGCCTAATGTTGTAAGAATGCGTCTGATGGGAGCTGAGGTTGTTCCTGTGACAACCGGTGTGGGAACGCTCAAGGAAGCCTGCAATGAAGCACTCAAGGACTGGGCGGAAAACTTTGAAACAACCCATTATATGCTAGGCACCGCTGCCGGTCCGCATCCTTTTCCGACTCTTGTTAAGGAGTTCCAGAAGGTTATCGGCGAGGAGGCCAAGCAGCAGATCCTTAAAGCCGAGGGCAGACTTCCTGATGCTGTTATTGCCTGCGTAGGCGGCGGTTCAAACGCCATAGGTCTGTTCACAGACTTCATAAAAGAAAAGGATGTGAAAATTTACGGTGTTGAGCCTGGCGGACTCGGAGTTGAAACAGGAAAGCACGGAGCTCCTCTCGGTCATGGAACGGAAGGTATTTTCTTCGGTGCACATTCATACAATATGCAGGATGAATACGGTCAGATATACGAGTCACATTCCATCTCAGCAGGTCTTGATTTTCCATCAGTGGGACCGGAGCATGCATATCTAAAATCAATCGGCAGAGTTGACTATGTCAACGCAACTGATGAGGAGGCTCTGGGCGCATTTATGGATCTGTCACGCCACGAAGGTATCATTCCTGCGCTTGAGTCATCTCACGCACTGGCACATGCTCTGAGAATGGCCAGAAACAACCCTGACAGGGAGCAGCTTCTTCTTGTCAATCTTTCCGGACGCGGAGATAAGGATATATTCACAGTTACAAAGATTTTAGAAGAGAGAGGTATGATCTAATGTCACGCTATGCCCAACTTTTTGAAAAGCTCAAAGCTAAAAATGAAGGAGCCTTTGTTCCGTTTGCTGTGCTGGGACATCCTACTCTTGAGGACAGCTATCAAATACTCGACACATATCTGCAGAACGGCGCGGATGCTCTTGAAGTAGGCATTCCGTTCTCTGATCCGGGTGCTGACGGTCCTGTTATCATGACCGCCGACAGACGTGCCCTTGCAAACGGTGCCAATACTCCTAAATGCTTTGAAATTATAAAGAAACTAAGAGCAAAATATCCGGACACTCCTATCGGTCTGCTTATGTACATCAACCTGGTATACAGACCAGGTATCGAAAATTTCTTCAAAATGGCCGCCGATGCAGGTGTTGACAGCGTGCTGATAGCGGATGTTCCGGTAGAAATGTTTGAAACCGACGGTTTGCCGTGGGCCAAGGCCGCAAAAGACAACAATATTGATCTTATTTTCATAGCTCCACCTAATGCAAATGACGAACAGCTCAGGAAAATAGCAAAGTATTCCCAGGGATACATATATCTTGTGAGCAGATCAGGAGTAACCGGTGCCAATCAGGAGGCGGGACATCCTGTTGCTCATGTGGTAAATATTCTAAAGGAAATGAATGCCGTTCCTCCGATGCTTGGATTTGGAATCAGTCAGCCTGAGCACGTGCGCGATGCTATTAAAAACGGAGTTGCCGGAGCCATTACAGGATCCGCCCTTGTTAAAATAATTGAAGAAAATATCGATGACAGGGAAAAGATGCTCAGTCTTCTGGCTGAAAAAGTAAGAAGTCTGAAGGATGCAACCCGGGCACAGTAATATTTAAACTTAAGTAATTCAGAAAGGGCAATCTTTATGATTGCCCTTTTTCATGTTTTCGGAACAAACCAGGACCCCAAACCGGACAAAAATGTTAAACTGAAAATATCAGCAAAAGATTAAATCCAACAATAATTTTAAAAGCTACAGGCAGGGTAAAATGATTTTAGACAAACGCATTCTAACAGGTTTCATTATGACTCTATCTTTACTTACAGGATCTGCACATGCCAGCGATTGCGATGCATGTGCCGGCATGCACCATGAATACACAATCAAAGATGCTCCGACTGAAATCATTTCTGAAAATATTGTATCCTTCAAGCTCTATCTGTTTGAACCGCAAAGGTACGGTATGACAATCGAGTCTGATGAATACTCCGATAAAGAAATTCTCGCGAGTCAAATGACATTGAAAAAAAATCCTGACGGCACCCTTAACATCACTGCCAGAGGCGGAAATATGTACAGTACGAGAAGAGACGGAAGTGCCTTTATAGTGGATTTCAATACAAAAGACAATGGATATACTGCCGAGCTTAACAAAATCATTCAAAAATACAATATTGCCCGTCGCAACGGTCATATATCCCACACCGACGGTCTGCCTTCAGGAGACGGAGACACTCTTGACGTAACATATGAAAGCGCTGAAAGAATATACATAAATGCCAATAACTATCGGATACTTAATTTCTATGAAGCCTACGACATATATGCACTCTTCAAAAAAATAACAAGAGATAACGGACTGGATTTCAATACAGCAGGATCCAACGTGCAGTTATATGATGATCCAACAATCGAATGGCTTCAGGGATCATGGAAGGGAAAGCATTTCGGAAGGGACGTTCTTGCAGTGTTCAAAGAAAATCACATTCAGATTTTTTATAACGGGGAACTTACAGACGATACTGATTTTGTTATAGTCGACGGTACAGTAAAACCTGCGGGCAAAGGAGCAGAAAACGGAGAATATGCAGAATTCAAAGCCGTAACAGGTTTTAACAAGAAAAACAGCTTCTCACTAAGCGGTCATGTATACAAAAACAGAAGCAGTTCAACATTTGAACTGTTAAAACAAAAATAAACACAGGAAAATCGATATGTTATTGTGTTTTAAGGTCGTATTCAGGTTTGTATTTCTGTTCTGTAATAGTGGCAAAAATTACCACAATTGACTCAAAGGTTGAATGTAAAATACAAGCCCTGTATGCTTTAACAAGCGGCGTGACAGCATAGTTCTGAATAAAAAAAACAAACAATTTTTTTAAATCAATTAATCTGAAGAATATGGGGTCAAATAAATTGACGGACTAAAACATGAAACTTGTGCTGTCACAATTTCCAGCCTGATTTTGTAAAGAGCCCAAAAATCATGACTTTCACGAGCCTGACTATTTGACATGATCCCTGAGCATTGAAAACTCCTCCGGAGTAACTTTATCATTGCTAGCTATCATACTGAAATTATCACCTTTTTTGAAAAAATAAAGATCCATTCTATGCTCACCGCCACCCTCGGCACAACCCTTGAGTACTGCTTCGCTGTCGTTTCCTTCAATTGTTGCATCCTTGCAGTTGGCGCCCTCTTTTACCTTTTCAGCCAGGATCCTTGCCGATGTGATTGATTCACCCATTGCGGAAGCTGCATCATCGGTGTACATAAAAATAGCAGAAGACTGAAGATTCATAAAAATTTTAGTGCTACTGTTATCTGTAGGAAGTTCCTGATAATTAGCAGGAATCTCTGCAGCACAGACTGAAGAAAATAAGCAAGAAAGAAACATTACACTCTTTTTAATCATTACATTACCTCAAAAAAATCAAGCAGCACCTAACTACAAGCATACAAACCTGCATCACAATCAGATTTCTGCCCAAGACAATTACAGCGCCTGGAAAGGTATGATAATGAACATCGACTTCCAAAAAAACGGGATTAATCTCAATTTCAAAAGAAGAAAAAATAAAATCTGCGGCTCTGTTCAGGTAAAGTGTTGATTTTATAAAAAATGTAATTTGCAACACATTTTTCTATATCGATTTTGATATGTTTAGTATTTAATGATTTTTAAAACACTCTGATGTGAATGGTGCTTTGGTTTTACATCAAAACCCTTTAATTTTGATTACTTCTTGCATGTTTAAGTTAAGATCAATACTTTTCTTTAACATACCCTTTCTTAATATCGCAAACGATGCAACGTGCGATGATAATCGAGGAAAAACGAAATTAGACTATATTTATGAAATCCAGAATTATTGTCGATACCTATAAAGTCACTTATCATGATCAGATTATCGGCTTCTACTGCATCTGGGATGATAGGACCGTCTCCTTCACCAACTATTCAGGAGTTTCGGCTGATATTGCTGAAGATGTAGAGAAACTGGGACTGTTCCGCAGGATCAGCAATCGTAAATCAATCGGACTGTTCAGTCAGATCATGATCCCAGAGAACCGCATCAGTGGCAGGAAAAGGATTGTTTACAACAGTGAACATCTGATGGTTGAACGATGTCCGAAAGCAACCGGTTGTATTTATACTGTGTATCGTCGCCGAGCCAGCAGGAATGCTCCTGATTATTCCGAATTATCCCATGAGGTATCCATCAATGGAGGAAGCGTTACGGCCAGAGCTGAACGATATGCATTTATCAAACTGGATGATGGTACTTTTTCTGCCAGTCTTGAGGAATCATGGTACCGGGGAGGGAGTCACAATGATGGAGGTACTGTCAGTGAACAAATCCCGGAAGCGTGGTTTAATTATCAGTACGACGATTTTCTTGAAAAGATTGTTACATTGTCAACGGCATCTCGTTATGGTTTTAGAACTGCGTTGCTGAAAAATCGGAATGGTCTGAAAGTTTTTTTCGGTTTTGAAAATTAATCCAGCTATGTTGTAAATGTGTATTGATCCACTTAAAGCCAAAAGCAGCCAGCGACCAACTTTTAAATGCGGATGCATTAACAAACTGATAACTTTTCTATTAAACAGATTTCTGAAGAAAAGAAAAATCGGAACCCTGGCGACAGGAGAACATATGCAGAATCTGATATAATTAACGTGTTTTTTAATAATAGTATCAGATTTTTCCAGATCAGGATTTACACATGGAGCAGATAATAGATTTTCTTCCGGTTCTCGCCTTCTTTATAGCATACAAGCTTAGCAATATTTTTACAGCGACCGGGGTTCTGATTGGAGCATCCATGCTCCAGGTACTGGTTACAAGACTGATAACAGGAAAATTCAAAAAACTTCAGATATACCTTTTTCTTGTACTTTTGCTGATGGGAAGCCTGACCATACTTTTTCATAATGCAGACTTTCTCAAATGGAAGGTAACTGTCATTGAGCTTATACTGGCAGCTGCTTTTTTCATCAGTCAGAAAATGGGGCGCCCGCTCGTGGGACTTCTTTTTAAAAACATAAGCGTTCCACTGAAAATAATTAACAAAATCAATATGCAGTGGTGTGTCTTCTCAATCTTTATAGCAATTCTCAATCTTCTTGTTGCATTCGGACTTCCAATGTACATGGAGGATCAGGAAGCTGCTCTGAACTATTGGGTAAATTTCAAGGTATGGGGAGTATTGCTACTAAGCATAGTCATATCAATCACAACAGTAATGCAGCTGATACCTTATATGCCGACTGACGGATCCTCTCAGAAGACCGGTACAAATACAGATTCAGAGACAGATTCAGATAAATCAGTGGAATCCCGTAACAAGGATAATAGCGACACAAGCAAATTTCTATAAAAGCCGAAAACAGATAAATATTAAAAAGAATTTTTCCAAAACGCAAAAAAGCAGAAATTTTTCTGAAACCGGATAACAAAATCACGGCAAAGCAGTATGCAAAGCATACTGCTGTCAAATTCAAAAGCAAAACAGGAGAATAAAATGTGGTACCACATATATTGCGAAGATAAGCCAGGAACTCTGCAGCAGCGTATGCAGGCAAGACCGGCGCATCTTGCAAGACTTAAACATCTTGCTGCCGAGGGCAGATTAATTCTCGCAGGCCCCCACCCTGCTGCTGATTCCGAAAATCCGGGAGATGAAGGATTTACCGGAAGTACTGTAATAGCGCAGTTCGAATCCCTGTCTGAGGCAAAAGCATGGGCAGAGTCGGATCCGTACCAGCTTACCGGTGTATATGAAAAGGTAACCGTAAAACCTCTCAAAATCACTGTAAAACCAGAAAACAGTTTTTTCTAAAAAATTCCTCAAGTGACTGTGCTGTTCAGTACAGCCACAGCCGCGAAAAACAAAAGCACCTGATCTTAAAAGACAGGTGCTTTTTAAACTGATGATCCTCAGTCAGTTAACTCCCATCATCATTCATCAGCTCTGACATCATTTTCATTCTGATTTTCAGGCAGTTTGAAAATAGCAAAGACTGAATTCATATGATCTGCGTCATTAACAAGTTTTTTATAAGACTCCGAACACCTGCTCATATCATCAGCAATCTGCAGAGCGCTGTTTCGCATCTGGTGCATACATTCCTCCGCCAGAGCGAAATTATGCTCCTGAACTGCAGTTGAATCTGCAATGTATTTAGTCATTTCAGAAACAGAACCGATATGAATATTGATTTCATTCAGCTTATCAACGATAGAGCTGACCCATTCAATTGTCTCTCTGCAGCTATCAGAACTCTTTGAAATCATGCTGACAACAGAATTCGCACCGGCCTTGAAATCCTTTGTAGTATTTTCTATTTCTGCAATTGACTCCTTTGTTCTAGATGACAGGGCTCTTACCTCATCCGCTACAACAGCGAAACCTCTTCCGTTTTCACCGGCTCTGGCCGCTTCAATCGATGCATTCAGAGCAAGAAGGTTTGTCTGATCCGCTATATCTCTGATGGTGCCCACAACTGAAACCACACTGGCTGTAAGATCATTGAGATGTTTGATAGCATCAGACGAATTATCCAGATCCTCCCTGAGAATATTTACGGAATTACGGGCATTGTTTGCTATTTCAACACTGTTTGTAGAAAGAGTATGTACTGAACTTACCTTATTAGCCACATCACTGGAATTTGACGAAATGTCATTTGTTGCAGAATTCATTTCATCAATTGATTTGGCAAAATTTTCTGTTACATTCTCCTGACCTTTTAGTTCCGCTTCAACGTTTTGGGCAACACTGTTGCATGCATCAACATTGTCCCTGATTGATTCACCGATAAGCTTCATTGAACTTACTATTCTGCACTGCTCATCCATGAATTCATTCATGTTGTCGGTCATTTCACCTATTTCATCCTGAAACCTGCTCTCCACCCTTTTTGTAAAATCATGGTTGCGGCTCATATTGCTGATAAGATGATTAACCTGGGATACAGGAACGGAAATAAATTTTGTAATAAAATAACTTACTGCCGCGAAAACGACTGCCATCATTATGAAAAGAGTGATGTAGGTTGTGCTGATTGTACTGTGAAGACTTGAAAGAACCTTCTCTTCTTCAAGACAGATAAAGATCCTCCATTCTGAATTTTGAATTTCCTTGCCGAGGATCCAAAGATTGCTGCCGTCCTTTGATGTAAACTCCGTGAATTTTTTTTGGGAAGCACTGATAACATTTTTCATGAATTCTGGTGTATATACAGGATCCAGCTCTGCTACAGGCTTACCTCTCATTTTGTTGTCTTTCCAGATAATTATATTGCCATTGCTGTCAACCAGCAGAAGTTTTCCGCCGTTTGGCAGAAAAAGATTTCTGTCAGAAACATCCATATCATCAATGCGTACATCAATGCCAAGAACTCCGTCATCCTTTCTGATCACCCAGGAAACGACCCAGGCGTCAACAGTTTCCTCGTATTCCATGTCATCCATGAGCACTTTGTCAGTTTTTGCATTAATGAACCAGCCTTCTTCTCTTGGATCATACGGATCCTCATAATTTCCGGCTTTGAACTCCTCTTCGGTCTGATCACTTGCATATATTTTGCCGTCGTCCTGAACGAAGTAAACATCCACCTTGTATGCAAGAGATGTGGCCTGCAGGAAATTACGATCTATAAGATTGGATTTATCCAGAGCGGCCGTATTTTTAATCATATTGGACCTGGATGACATCCACCTTTCCACTGAATTGCCGTAATTATCAATAACAGATTTAAAAAACGTATAGGAATCATCAACAGTTCTCTGTTTTTCAAAAATCTGTGTATTAGCAATAACCACCAGAAAAAATAAAATCAAAGGAACAAAGGTAAGTACAAAGACTTTGGATTTTAATGACTTCATATAACAGTCGCTTCTAAATACAAAACTACACAATATCAGATGCTGATTAAACAACTCACCAGTTTACATTCTACATTTATTCAAAATGCAATTGCTTTATCAGTTTCACAAAAAAACTTTACATCTTTCAAATAAATCAGGATGATAATTTATCACAATCCAAGAATACTGTTTTACAGACGGTTTTGCATATTAAAAGGTGTTTTCAGCCCGAGTCAGAAAAGACAGGCAAAAGAGACAAAGACAAGAACGAAGATTAAAAGAAATGCACCTGGCTGCCGGCAGAAAATCAAGCATACAGATCAAAACCTCCCCGAAGTCCGGCTGAACGTCAGGTAGGTTGCCTTAAAAAGTTGTTTGAAATTTCAGCGTGAACCGCTTCTGCGAACAAACGGACGCTGGTTACTTCCTTTATGATTCCGGTTCTGCGCACTTTTCGGATGGAGTTCTCCGCCGTGTGTACTTCCCCTGAACCCGCTGTTTCCCGACATGCGGCGCTCCTGGTGCCGTCTTACCGCACGCCTGATTTCAGCCATTCTGTGCCTTCTGTCCGAGCTAGTCTCATCTTCAGTGCGGCGGGACTTGATTTCAGCACTCTGGCGCGGAAGATCAACAAGAGTCCTTAAATAGTTCACATCCTCCAGAGAAAGTTCCTTCCAGCCTCCGCGCGGGAGAGAACGATCAAGCTTGATATCACCGAAACGGATACGGATAAGTCTGCTTACCTTCAGCTGAAATGATTCAAAAACATTTCGTATTTCACGATTCTTTCCTTCATGAAGGACAACATTATACCAGCGGTTGATGCCCTCGCCTCCGGCAAAAGAGACAGAATCAAACTTGCAGACCTGATCTTCAACCGTGACTCCGGCAAGCATGGATGAAATCATATCATCCGTAACCTCGCCGAAAACACGTACGGAGTATTCTCTCGGAATTTCACTGCTCGGGTGCATGAGCCGGTGCGCAAGCTCACCGTCATTTGTAAAAAGCAGAAGTCCGGATGTATTCAAATCAAGACGCCCTACATTAATAAGACGACCGTTTGGAAGTCGAGGAAGACGATCAAAAACAGAAGGTCTGTTCTGAGGATCTTTTTTTGTGGATACCTCACCCTCCGGCTTATGATATACGAACACCCTGCATATCAGATCCTTTGAGGGTGCCGTTTTTATAACCCTGCCGTCAACTCTGATAACATCAGCAGGAAGAGCTCTGTCACCAAGTTTGGCAATTTTGCCGTTAATACTTACTCTTCCCTCAGCTATAACATTTTCAAGATCTCTGCGGGATCCAAGACCTACACGGGATAAAATTTTCTGTAATTTTTCTGACTGTTCCATTATTCATACCTCACGGGATTAACTGAGAACCAAAACAAAAATAAAGTAACGGATGATGTAGTTTTAAACTCAAAACATCCAGTTAAAAAACCGGCAGATTCAGTATTGACATCCTCACCTATAAAGACAGGTGATTCCTTCTAACCATAACTTACTAACAAGTGTCAGGTGACTTCCAGCCGGTTTCCGCCACAGATCGCCAAAGGATTTCAGCTTCACAGACTCTGCGGATATTTCTGTCATCGATGTAACCGAACATATCTCTGACAGCGGTTGGAATTATACCTAATTTTACTAATTATATCCACGCCGAAAGGAGTGTGTTTTTACAGCCCGATCAGATAAATTATGTACAGTTGTTTATGCAATTTAAAACCGTAAAAAAAAGTTTGTGGACAAAACATGCACTGAAAATCAAAATATTAATTGCTGCAGCGGAAAAGGAAGCTGTTTGAAGGAATACGGATCGTGAACGAAGGTTCCGGTTACTAAAACTTCAGGCATTAACTGTTTTAAGTCTGCTATAACAGCAGCTTTACGAACAAGACACAAATCAAAACCATAAAATAAAACAGGATATTATAAATGGAATTCAAAGAAGTTATAAAAAATCGCTACTCTTGCAAAAAATTCTCAAATCGCCAGGTAGAGTCAGAAAAACTGAACAGGATCCTGGAGGCCGGACAGGTTGCACCGACTGCAAAGAATCTGCAGGAACAGCATGTGTATGTATTGAAAACCGCTGACTATCTTTCAAAAATAGATACAGTAACACCGTGCCGCTACGATGCACCTACCGTTCTTGTAGTAGCGTACGATAAAAATAATGTATTCACATATCCCGGCGACAAGCGAAATTCCGGTATCGAGGATGCCACAATTATAGCAACCCACATGATCCTTGCGGCAGCAGACGAAGGTGTCGACAGCTGCTGGGTTAACTTTTTTGATCCGGATAAACTGGCATCTGAATTAAACCTGCCGGAAAACGAAGAGATCCTGATGATTCTTGATCTGGGATATGCGGCTGAAGGCACCGGTCCGCTTGCAAATCATACAAAGAGAAAGCCGCTGACAGAAACCGTAACATACCTGTAAACTGCCCTTTACTTAAGCTATGTTCAACAAAGTGTTGATACCGCTGCAACCCGTACATTTCATAAGGTATTTATAATTTTGAACTTATAAAAGTAAAGTTTTAGCACGACAGCTTTGCAATGCACCGTGCAGGGATCAGCACTTTTCATTAACAAATACAATTAAAAACGCCGCAGTCTCTATTGCTATCGCAAAGTGACTGCGGCGATCTTCAGCTAAAAGCAATCTGCCTTCAGCATGTTCAGCATGCCTGCCCGTTGGACAGATGCTTTATGCGGCGCTTAACCTCTTCCTGCTTGCCGGCATTAAAAGGACGTGCATCCGGACTGCCCAGGTATCCGCAGACGCGCCTTATAACAGAAACCCTGTCCGAATCGTGACATCCGCAGTTAGGACATACAAAACCCTTGGACGTACACTCAAACTCTCCGGCATAGCCGCAGTTGTAGCACTCGTCAATCGGCGTATTTGTTCCGTAATACGGTACCTTGTCATAGGTGTAATCCCAGACATCCTCGAGAGCCTCAACATTGTTCTGCATATTCGGATATTCACCGTAGCAGATAAATCCGCCGCTGGAAAGTGCCGGATAATCTCTCTCAAAATCAATCTTGGCATAAGGATCAACCTTCTTCTCCACGTCAAGATGGAAACTGTTGGTGTAATAACCCTTGTCTGTAACACCCTCAACAATACCGAACTCCTTGGAGTCAAGCATGCAGAAACGCTTGCAGAGATTTTCCGCCGGAGTTCCGTAAAGACTGAAACCGTAACCGGTCTCTTCCTTCCATTCATCAACGGAATCTCTCAGAGCCTTTACAATGTTAAGAGCCTTCTTGCGCAGTTCCTCACTGTCAAACACATGAACATCCGTGCCGTACAGAGCATTCACAGCCTCATGAACACCGATATAGCCCAGAGAAATTGAAGCTCTGCCATTCTTGAAAATATTGGCAACGCAGTCATCAGCCTTAAGTCTTACACCGCAGGCACCCTCCATGTAAAGTATAGGAGCCACCCTGGCCTTGACACCATTGAGGCGTTCGATTCTCGACATGAGAGCCTTCTTGCACAGATTCAGGCGCTCACCCAAAATCTTGTAGAACTTTGTCTCATCATGATTGGCTTCGAGTGCAATACGCGGAAGGTTCAGACTTACAACACCGAGGTTGTTGCGTCCGTCATGAATGAGAGTGCCGTTTTCCTCATAAGGGGAAAGAAACGAACGGCAGCCCATAGGATTCTTGAAGGAGCCTGTCACCTTGACAACCTGATCATAATTAAGAATATCAGGATACATTCTCTTGGATGCACATTCGAGAGCAAGCTGCTTGATATCATAATTAGGATCCCCTGGTTTTCTGTTCAAACCCTCCTTGATAGCAAACGTCAGCTTCGGAAATACTGCAGTACGGTGATTGCGTCCGAGTCCGGCAATACGGTTCTTGAGAATAGACTTCTGAATCAGTCTTGATTCCCACGTGGTTCCAAGTCCGAAACCGAGAGTTACAAACGGTGTCTGACCGTTGGAGGTGTGAAGAGTATTTATTTCATACTCAAGAGACTGGAAAGCATCAAAGCACTCCTTCTCTGTACGGGCCTTTGCAAACTCCTCAGCCTGGGGAATATTCCACTCTTCAGCAATCTTCTGATATTTCATGTAACTCTTGGTTACATACGGAGCAAGAACCTCGTCACAGCGGTTGATTGTAGTGCCGCCGTAGATATGACTGGCAACCTGGGCAATAATCTGAGCAGTTACGGCAGTTGCGGTACTTATGGATTTTGGAGATTCAATCTCGGCATTACCCATTCTGAAACCGCGCTCAAGCATACCGCCCACATCGATAAGCATGCAGTTGAACATCGGAAAGAACGGAGAATAATCAAGATCATGAAAATGTATCTCTCCTCTTTCGTGAGCACGGACAACATCGCGCGGAAGAATATCCTGCTTTGCATAATGACGGGCGACGATGCCTGCCAGCAGATCACGCTGAGTAGGAATAACTTTACTGTCCTTGTTGGCATTCTCATTAAGAATTTCAGTGTTTGACTGATTAATCAGCCCTCTAATCTCCTTGCTCAGACCGCCCTTCAGCTCACGCAGACGATCGCGCTCATGACGGTACTCGATATATGCTCGGGCAAGCGTTTTATACTTGCTAGACATGAGAATATCTTCAACATGCTTCTGAATTTCAGATATATCAACCTCACGGCGGCTTTTAAGCAGATTTTCTACCTCTGCAGCGGTTCTTTTGCAAAAAACTTCATCCCTGACACCAACAGCATCAGCAGCCTTGGAAACAGCAATCTCTATACGCTCAGCATTGAAAGGTGTTTTTCCGCCATCACGCTTAATTACTACAAGACTCACTACTCTTCTCCGTTCCTAAGTTTTGAAAACAAATCCGGGTGACCAACCGGCAGATCACGGATCTGCCATTAATCACTACATAAAAAAAATCAAAAACAAAAGATCAGTATCCAGATCTCTGCCTCATTAAAAACTGCTGATTCCGTCGAAATCAAAAGATATCATGCTCGAATAAGTCTTTTGAAAAATAGGTGTTGACACAAACTATAGTTTTCTGTTAAACACAACGTATGGACATAAAATCAACATATATCACAATATGTAGCAAGTATATACAACACTCTCCCTGATGTAAACATAAAAAATTTTTTTGTTTTTCTTAAATTTCCATCATTCATCACACATTCATCCGCAAGATCAAATAAAACATGCGTGTGCACAAAAATATTAAATTGATTAATTTTTACCGGTTGGTAAGATAGCACTCAAACGATTAATTACCCCCTGCAAAAGCCGGGGCGGAAAGAAAGAATTCAGCAGCAAAGACAATTTCAAAAAAGATGCAACTGAAACAGGACACTATCTGAATGAACATTAGAGCAATACTATTTGATCTGGACGGAACCCTGGTGGACACATGGAAAGATCTGATGAATGCCTCCAACCACGTTCTGAATCACTACGGATTTCCCCCGATGAACCCTGCGGAAGCAAGACTTCTTGCAACGGACGGCATCAGAGCCATGCTTACCTCGGTAATGGGAGAAAAACTTAAGGATTACAGCTTTGAACAGCTGAAAGATGAGTTTCTTGAGTTCTATCTGAAGAACATAAACCGCAGTTCAGAAATTTTTTCCGGATACAGTTCTCTTATGCAGTTTCTAAGAAAAAACAGCATAAGCTGGGGAATTGTAACAAATAAATTCAGATTTCTTACCGAGCCCCTGATATCCTGCTTTCCAGAACTTTCAGACTGCGCAGTTACAGTGTGCAACGACACGGTGCCTGAAAAAAAACCTCATCCCGCACCTCTCCTTTATGCGCTCAAAACAATCGGAATTTCCGCAGGACATGCACTTTATGTCGGCGATCACATCAGAGATGTGGAATGCGGAATAAACGCAGGAACCTATACGGCTGCAGCGGCCTGGGGATATATCAGAAAGGATGATGATCCGGGCAAATGGGGTGCGGATATTGTGGTTAACAGTCCCGAAGAGCTGATAGACTTCATAAAAAACACCTGATTTAATAAAACAAATGCCGGAACCCTGCTCTACTTCCTCCACCATGCATCACTGCGATCAAACTCATAAATAATCTGGTTGCTGCTTCCCCTCCACAGCAGCTTCTTATCCCTGAGAGACTCTATATATCTGCCATCAATAAGAACGTCAACAAGCTCGACAACCTTCTGCTGTTCGGGCGTGAGTTCCTGCATTTTGTAACCAGTCCACATCCACACATCCTTGTTCGGAGGGCATTCCCTTCTGACACGCATAAGCAGACTGTATACGGCTTCAAGATTGGCCGGATGAAGCGGATCACCTCCCGTAAGAGATAATCCTCTACGGCGGATCCTCGTATCACATAAATCCGCAATAATCTTGTCTGCAGCTTCCTCAGTAAAAGGCAGACCGGCATCAAGCGGCCATGTCGCCTGATTGTAGCATCCCTTGCAGGCATGCTCGCATCCGCTTACAAAAAGCGTACATCTTGTACCCTTCCCGTTCACCACATCAATATCAAAGTACTTAAAATAATTCACGTGAAAACCCCGCTTATTTCCTTTTTATTTTCTGCCTCTGAATTTCATCTCATATCGGCAGGAAAAACATACAGGGACTGTATTATAATCCAAGGCGGGGACTATTTCAGTACAAAACTTTGCTGTCCACCGACTCCTCCCGACCATCCCGCCAACCGGCAAAAAATCAGTTAAAATGCCGCCTTTTTCAGCCAACCGTCTGTTTCTTAAAATGAAAAGCAGCCAAAACTCAGCCCATCAGCATCTTTCTGAGTTCCGATATTTCATCCCTGATTTCCGCAGCGTGCTCAAATTCAAGATTTTTGGCGAATTCCTTCATCTGCTTCTCCTTTTCCTTAATCAGATTTCCAATCTCGTCAGGCTCCATAACAGCTACAGGTTTGATAATTTTTTCGCCGTCATCCGCATTCTTTCTGCCGCGTCCTCCCTTTTTACCTGTTTTTTCCTCATTGTCCTCAAACAGTCCCGTATTAAGAATATCCTCGACACTCTTTACTATCTGCTTAGGTACAATGCCGTTTTTAGCATTGTATTCCTCCTGTTTTTTCCGGCGTCTCATGGTTTCATCTATGGCAGACTGCATCGATCCCGTTATTTTATCCGCATACAGTATGGCTTTACCGTTAACATTACGGGCTGCACGACCAATGGTCTGAATAAGAGAGCGGGAGGAACGCAGAAAACCCTCCTTGTCCGCATCCATTATAGCAACAAGAGACACCTCCGGAATATCAAGTCCCTCTCTGAGAAGATTGATGCCTACCAGAACGTCAAATTTGCCGCTTCTCAAATCACTGATGATTTCAACACGCTCCACCGTGTCAATGTCTGAATGCAGATATCTGACTTTGATCCCGTTCTCATCAAGAAACGACGTAAGTTCCTCAGCCAGACGCTTGGTAAGAGTTGTTATCAGCACTCTCTCACCCCTTGATGTCACAAGTCTGATTTCACTCATAACATCATCGACCTGAGTCAGAGCCGGTCTGACTTCAATAACCGGATCCAACAGTCCCGTCGGACGCACAACTTGATCTACAACAATCCCCTGCGACTTTTCAAGTTCGTATTCCGCCGGAGTTGCCGAAACGAAGATTGTCTGCGGAGCAATGGATGAAAACTCGTCAAACGTCAAAGGTCTGTTGTCTAAAGCTGACGGAAGCCTGAATCCGTAATCAACAAGGTTTTTCTTGCGCGAACGATCACCAAGATACATAGCTCCAATCTGCGATACAGTTACATGAGATTCATCAATAAACATAAGACTGTCCTCCGGCATATAATCCAAAAGACACGGAGGAGCGCTTCCGGGCGCTCTTCCGGATAAATAACGTGAATAATTTTCAATGCCCTTGCAGGTGCCGATTTCAAGGATCATCTCGATATCATAGTTAGTTCTCTGAGTTATTCTCTGCTCCTCCACGAGCTTGTTCTGTGCAAGAAACTCATTCCTGCGGATCTGTAGATCTGTCTTAATCTGCTCTACAGCAGCAAGCATTCTGTCCCTCGGAGTCACGTAGTGCGTTTTAGGGAAAACAACATATTCCTTCAGATTTCCCGCATTTTTACCGGTAAGCGGATCAAAGAAATAGATTTTCTCTATTTCATCATCAAACAGCTCCACCCTGAGAGCAAGACCTGAAGAATTTGACGGAAAAATATCAACAACATCGCCGCGCACCCTGAATGTACCCCTGGATAAATCAAAATCATCACGATCATACAGAATGGATACGAGAGAACTGATAAGTCTGCGCTGCGTCATTTTTTCTCCGACCTTGAGAAACAGCATCATACTAAGTTCAGCCATAGGATCGCCAAGTCCGTATATAGCGGAAACAGATGAAACAATAATAACGTCATTGCGAAGCAGAAGTGATCGGGTGGCGGAAAGTCGCATCTGCTCTATGTGATCATTTATGGCGGAATCTTTTTCTATATATGTGTCTGTAGCAGGAACGTATGCCTCCGGCTGATAATAATCATAGAATGAAACAAAATACTCGACAGCATTATCCGGAAAAAAGGACTTCATTTCTCCGTAAAGCTGAGCGGCAAGAGTCTTGTTATGCGCAAGAATGATGGTCGGACGGTTGATCTGAGCGATGACATTTGCCATAGTGAAGGTCTTGCCCGATCCCGTAACACCAAGAAGCGTCTGATGCTTAACTCCGTCCTTTATATTGTCAACAAGTTCCCTGATTGCCTCCGGCTGATCCCCTGCAGGACTGTACGCCGATCTGATTTTGAATTTATTATCAGAAACATAGTTATATCCATCAAGCAGTGCAACCGCTTTATTATCATTAAAAATAGATTTTCTTTCATTTGAGCTCATACTGTCTGACTCCCAGACCTGGCAATTTCCGGTTCATATTCAAAAAAGACACAGTCAATGATACATGAACCGTTTCAGCCTTCAAGACAGAAAACCGCATCATATCAACTTTATGCGGCTTAACGATCACATAAAAAAAGGCGGAACCAAGGAGCACTTTGGAAATTTCCGTGAGATCGCGGATAAAACGAGTTTTATCCGTCATTGGACAGTAAAATTTCATAATTATTTTTCTTCTTAAAATTTATATAGATTGTGTAAAACCTGTACAAATATACGTCTGCATACCTTTCTTTTTTAATTGCATTTTTACTTGAATTTATA
>JAEEOK010000043.1 GCA_016284235.1 Succinivibrionaceae bacterium | reverse complement strand
CTTTAGCTCACATTTTCTGTTTTGTTCATCTTTACAGAACAATTATTACTCTAGGGAAGTTTTATCCAAGATATATGGCTACCATTTAGCAAAATTGGTCATTTTATATTCATGCGTAGGCCCTGCACTTTAGACCGGAATATCCTGCTGAGAATCTTTCTTTGATTTATCAATCGATGTACTTGGGGTTCTGAAACAACAGTTCTGGATAACCGGGATGAATTTCATTTTGTGTCAATCTTGACAAAAAATAAAAAAATGCAATACTGATTTATTTAAAATGAACCTTTGAATTTAACAGTTTAGCTCATCTGTTCGGTGTATTGGTACCTGTTAATATGATTACTGCCTGTCTGGATGTTTTATTACACACACGGATAGGAATGTCTCAACGCAAAATAGTAATTATATTGCTGGATATTGTGCTAAAATTTCCGTTGATGATGAGCTGTTGCAGTGTGTCAGAGTGTTCATTTATCTGATCATGCCGTAAAACCGCGTTCTTTATGGCGAGGATATAAGGCATAAAATTAGATATAATCTTTCTTTCTAACAGAGATAGACTCCGGCTTTCTCAATGACGGCAAATCAGGCTAGGGCATAGCCGTAGAGCTTGTGAAGCGAACCGTATATTCGGTCAGCAGCAAGAACCCGCCGAGAGTAGCCTGCAGCTTGCTGCGGGAACTGGTAGGAATCCACTGCTTCAGGCAGAGGAGGATGTCAAGATAACAAATTTTAGAAGTATCGAAGGTACTTCGTTTTTTTTGATTACAACATTGTAAAAGGATATAACTAAATCATGAAAAAGGTTTTTGCGTACACATTGATTTCAACCTTTGTACTCGCCGCTCTCTCAGGATGCGATAATGATTCAAAAAAGAAGACTCCTGATGTTCAGAAGCCTCAGGTCACAGTTTCTACAAATAAAGCAGCTGAGCAGACCAAAAAGGAAGAACCTGCAGCTGAGAAAACTAAGACTGAAGAGCAGACTAAGGTATTTGATTTAGGTTCAGTAGACAAGAATTACAGTTATGCTGTCGGTGCTACTGTCGGAAGTGATTTTCATAGAAATATGAAGGCCAGCGAGGATTTGGGTATTCATTTCGATATCGATGCAATGAGAGCAGGTTTTTCGGATTCCGTTGCAGGTAAGAACAAAATGTCTGACGAAGATATGAAAAAGTATCTTAGCGTGCTTGAGAACACCGTTAAGGATAAGATGGAAGCCAAGGCAAAGGAGGAAAGTGACAGAAATCTTAAGGAAGGCAAGGAATTTTTAGCTAAAAATGCCAAGGTTGACGGTGTCAAGGTTACTCCATCCGGACTTCAGTACAGAGTAAATGTTCAGGGTTCCGGTGATAAGGTTGAATCAAATGATGATATTGTATCTGTAGTTTATACAGGAAAGTTAGTAAACGGAAAGGTATTTGATTCAAACGAGGGTGAAGGCAAGAAACCTTTGGAATTTCCTGTAGGCGGTGTGATTCAGGGTTGGCAGGAAGGCATAAAACTTATGACTGTCGGTTCTGACTATGACTTCTACATCCCTTCTGAACTTGCCTATGGTGATCAGAAAATGCCAGGAAATGTTATTCCTCCTAATTCCACGCTGATTTTCCATGTCAAACTCGTTGGCGTAAAGCATTCACAGATTGATGGAAAGAGCGGAGCTTCTGAAGAGACGGTGCAGGGACAGCCGGAAAGTCAGAACACTACTGAAAACAATGGAACAGAGCAGTCAGGCAATAATGCAAATAATGAAAAACCAATTCCACAGGTTGATGCCGATGCGGCTGATTTATAATTAATTCAGCATTTCATTTTGTTTCAGATCAGCGGTTGTCCGGATTCTCTGAGATAACCGCTTTTTATTTCTTACCTGCCGCTGGGTCAATCTTCTTAATTTCGTTTATAAAGTCTCTGCTGCTGTAAAAACCTGAAAGCATATTTGTCCTTCTCTTTTTGTCGGCAATTAAAACAGAAGGCAGACCAACAATATTGAAACGATCTGATATTATCTGATTTTCATCACTGGTCTCGCTAAGATCAACTCTTATAAGCAGATAGTCCTTGATAGCCCGCTGAACGGCTTTGCTGGCAAAGGTTTCTGTTTCCATTTGTTTGCATGATGCGCACCATGATGCGTAGAAATCGATTATTACGTTTTTGTCGGAATTTTGGTGCATTACATCGTCAATTTGTCTCATTGTTGATACGGGGATAAACTGAAGAGACGGTTGCTGTGTACCGTTCCAGTCAACAAAATACCAGCCGGAGAATATTCCGCAGGCAATAACCGGGGGCAGCATTATTAAAGTCAGTTTTGGTTTTAGGTAATGTGTTAAGTGCAGTAATGCACAACCGGAAAGCACTATTATTCCGCACGGGAGAATCCAGTGCGGAATAATGCGATCAAGCAGAATGAATGGAACCATAAGAGAAAAAATGCCGATTTGCTGCTTGATAAGATTCAGCCAGCTGCCAGCCTTAGGCAGAATTTTCTTCCCGAACATACCGATTGCTAGCATCGGAATGCCCATACCGAATCCCAGAAGAAAAAGATCAATGCTGCCCAAAACTAGGTTGCCTGCCTGTATAGTGTATAGAATTGACGCTGATACCGGGGCAGTGGTACATGGGGAGCATATGAGAGATGTTATGACTCCTATGGTGAAAGCTCCCAGCTTTGAGCCGGAGTGCTGTTCATCAGCAATTTTCTGCAGTTTTGTTGCTATGCAGGACGGTATTTGAATTGTATACAGTCCAAGCATGGATAGTGAAAGCAGTACGAATATAATACTGAAAATGATCAGAATAAATTTCTGCTGGAGAAAAGCATGAGTCTGTGCTCCAAAATATCCTGAAACAATACCTATGGCAGTGTATGTGACAGCAATACCGAGGACAAAGAAGCATGACAGGGCAAATGTTTTTCTGTTTTTCTGATGCTCTGTCTTCTGTCCGAACAGCAGCATACTGAGAATAGGATACATTGGAAAAACACAGGGAGTAAAAGAAAGGGATATTCCGATTAGAAGGAATATCAGGGCTTCTCTTAAGTTTTTGATTAGATCGGTATTTTCTGACTGTTTATTAACATCTGATGAAAACTCCCTTATGGAACGGGATGCGGATTCTGAGTACGGTGATTCCGGTATCACGGTTTCTTGGGACTTTTTGCTTACATCCTCTCTCATTCCTTTTATTTTTAATCTTTGAGGCGGATAGCACATTCCTACAGTGCATCCCTGGTATGTCACGGTTATATCCGCATCATGCGGCACATCAAAGGATACAGGAACATAGTAGACAATCTGGGTTCCCATAAAATCATCCGTGTGCTCAATGCCGGCTGGCAGTTGAACTGGTATATCAATGCCATCTGAGTCAGTAACCTTTATTTTTGATTTATATATGTAGTATCCCCTGGCAGGTGTGATGGTTACTTTTGCAGTTCTTGCATCTTTGCTGTTTTCAGTTGATATGCCGAAGGCTTCAGATACTGGCAGATAGATTTTGACATCCTTGCTTGCCTCTGGATTGCGTTGGAAAGTATCTAACAGATCATCTCCCACAGCGATCCCGGAAAAGAGAAGAAACACCAGCAATAGTATTCTGTTAAGCATATTTGCCCTCATGGTAAAAATAAGAAGGAAGCACGGATAAATTTTTTTGTTTTTTTCGGGTTGAATTTATCAATAAAGGCCATACATAGAAAGTAGCATTTATAGAATATGTTAAAAACGGAGATTTAAAATGTCAATTCGTCCATTACATGATAAGGTAATTATTGAAAGACAGGAAAAAGAAACAACTTCAGCCGGAGGAATTCTTTTAACCGGTTCTGCAGCTCAGAAGTCAACCCGCGGTAAGGTAATTGCAGTTGGCAATGGTCGCGTGCTGGATAACGGTCAGATTCAGCCAATGTCCGTTAAGGTTGGCGATATTGTTATTTTCAACGAGGGCTATACTACCAAGACTGACAAACTGGACGGGAAGGATGTTTTAATCCTTTCTGAGAATGATATTCTCGCAGTTGTTGAAGAATAATTTTACCGGTTCAGACCGTCAATTTAAAAAAAGAGGTTTTATATATCATGTCTGCAAAAGATGTTTTATTTGGAAATGAAGCAAGAAGCAAGATGCTGGAAGGTGTTAACATTCTTGCTGATGCTGTAAAGGTTACTCTCGGACCAAAGGGTCGTAATGTTGTATTAGATAAGTCATACGGTGCTCCTAATATCACAAAGGATGGTGTTACGGTAGCAAAGGAAATAGAACTTGAAGACAAGTTTATGAACATGGGCGCTCAGATGGTTAAGGAGGTTGCATCTCAAGCCAATGATGCCGCAGGTGATGGTACAACAACCGCCACTGTTCTCGCTCAGGCTATTGTAAGCGAAGGCTTGAAAGCTGTAGCTTCTGGTCGTAATCCTATGGATCTTAAGCGCGGTATTGACAAGGCTGTTGCAGCTGCTGTTGAAAAACTTAAGGCAATTTCAACAGAGTGCAAGGATTCAAAGTCAATTGCTCAGGTAGGTACCATTTCCGCCAATGCTGATGCAACAGTAGGCAACCTTATCGCTGATGCCATGGACAAGGTTGGTCGTGACGGTGTCATTACTATCGAGGAAGGTACCGGCCTTAATGACGAACTTTCTCTGGTAGAAGGTATGCAGTTTGATCGCGGTTATCTGTCTCCATACTTCATCAATAAGCAGGAAAACGGTTCTGTTGAACTTGATGATCCTTTTGTACTTCTGGTTGATAAGAAGATTAGCAACATTCGTGATATTCTTACCCTTCTTGAGGGCGTTGCCAAGGCTGGCAAGCCTCTGCTGATTATTGCCGAGGATGTTGAAGGTGAAGCTCTTGCTACCCTGGTTGTCAACAACATGAGAGGTATTGTCAAGATTGCTGCTGTCAAGGCACCTGGTTTCGGTGATCGCCGTAAGGCAATGCTGCAGGATATAGCAATTCTTACCAAGGCGACTGTTATATCTTCAGATTTAGGCATGTCATTGGACAAGGCTACACTTGAAGATCTTGGTAAGGCTAAGAAGGTTGTTATCACCAAGGATAATACGACAATTATTGATGGTGCCGGTGATGAGGGTGATATCAAGGCTCGCGTTGATCAGATTAAGAAGCAGATTGAAGAAACTACTTCTGATTATGACAAGGAGAAACTTCAGGAGCGTGTTGCTAAACTTTCCGGTGGTGTTGCAGTAATCAAAGTCGGTGCAGCTACCGAGGTTGAGATGAAAGAGAAGAAGTACAGAGTTGAGGATGCTCTCCATGCAACACGTGCTGCAGTTGAGGAAGGTGTTGTTCCTGGCGGTGGTGTTGCTCTGGTTCGTGTAGCATCTGAGCTGACAGATCTTTGCGGAGCCAACGAGGATCAGAATGTCGGAATCCGTGCCGCACTGAAGGCTATGGAAGCTCCTCTCCGTCAGATCGTTACAAATGCCGGTGAAGAGCCTTCTGTTATTGCCAACAAGGTTAGGGAAGGATCTGGTAATTACGGTTACAATGCTGCTGATGACAAGTTTGGCGATATGCTTGAGATGGGAATTTTGGATCCTACCAAGGTTACTCGTTCAGCTCTTCAGTTTGCTTCTTCTGTGGCAGGTCTCATGATAACTACAGAATGTATGGTTACCGACAAGCCAAAGGCTGATGCTCCGGCTGCAGCGGCTGGAATGGGTGCTCCTGGAATGGGCGGCATGATGTAATTATCTGAGCGTGCCGTAAAACCGCGTCCTTCAGGGCGAGGATATAAGGCATTAACTAGGTATAATCCTTCCTGCTAGCAGAGACAGACTTCGGCATTCTCAATGACGGCAAATCCGGCTAGTACATAGCCGCAGAGCCTGTGAAGTGAACCGTATTGTCGGTCAGTGGCAAGAACCGCCGGGAGCAGCCTGCAGCCTGCTGCGGGAACTGGTAGGAACCCAGAGCCTTTAGGCAGAGAAGGATGTCACCTAAATAAAAATACTAGGACTCCGTTATGCTGTGAGTCCTTTTTTTTATTGATACTCCAACCCGATCTGTAAAGAGCCGGATGTAAGTCATAAAATTAGTATAATCTTTCTTGCCGGTTAGCAGAGACAGACTTCGGCTTTCTCAATGACAGCAAATCACGCCAGAACATATCCGCAGAATTTGTGAAGTGAACCGTATCGCCGGTCAGCGCAATAATCCACCGAGAGCAGCCAGCCGTGGGACCCTGCCTTTAGGCTGAGAAGAATGTCAAAAATCATTACAAGATTCAAATCACGCTTATTACAGGACATTACATTCTAAACTTTCCCAAAACGCAGGGGTAATACTGGTTTTGCTAATCCATTAAGTAAGACCGTGCATGACCAATGCAGTTTTTACTTTAATCAAGACATCTGAGCTGTTTTTGCTCCTTATGAGTTTAAGTTAAGATTTACTTTTCTCAAACATATCCTAATAAATGTTTAACCAGTGTGATAAAATAGACGGATAATAACAATAATTGTGCATGGGATTTTGTTTGGGTCAGAACTCGTATCATTTGTGAGATTTGCTGCAGTCAATTTCCTTTGTAAAATTTCTGCCTTGTCTTAACTATGAAAAATCCCGCCTTCTCCGTTCCTTAGTTTGCTCTGCGGGAATGTGATTGTAGTTTTTGCATTGCAGACGGAAAAGGTTAACATGTCATTTTTTTTGATGTGTAAGAAATAGGAATCGTCAGTTGCTGTTACGTGTAGATATTGTCAGATTTTATCGTACTCAGGCGGACATGCGGTATATCAGAGAAGGTCGGGCGTAATTGTATTTTATTATTTTTGTGTCCTTTTCGCTTTTCCTTGTTTTATTGTTCGATTGGAGCTGCATGCCGCAGCACTGGATAATAACCTCTGTTTTTTTATTTTTCTTTCAGGGAGTATCGTTATGGATCTTTCGTTGGATTTGATGATTCTCATTCCTATTGTTCTGGTTATTATCTTTCTTTTTGTCAAGAATTACAAATTAAAGAAGCATATTGATGAACTGAATTACCGTACCCGTGCTTATGAGGACATTATGAATCATACGCGGGACATTATCTGGTTGAAGGGAGTGGATCTGAAACTTCAGTTTGTCAATAAATCCTATTATCATCTTTTCCCTCTTGTAGATAATTTTATCGGTTTGACGGATGATGATCTGGTTGACAAGTTTCTGGCTGACGGATACAGGCGTGATGATGAATATGTAATAAAAACAGGAAAGGAGTACCGCTATCAAGAAAATGATAAGGGTAATATATGGTTCGAGACGGTCAAAATTCCTGTAAAAGACGAACACGGACGCGTTATCGGCTGTGCCGGTATTGCCCATGATATAACGGATCGTAAAGAAAAAGAAATCAAGATTTATGAGTTGGAGCATCTGGACTATCTTACAGGTTTGGGCAACCGCCAGTCGCTGGTATTGAATTATCCTAAGATCCTTGAGGCAGCTTTAAATGCAGGTGTTGATACCTATCTTATAATGATTTGCATAGATAATTTTAAGATGATTAATGCATCCTACGGTTTTTTGGCCGGAGACGAGATCCTGAGACAGTTTTCCATCAAGCTAAGGAACTTTGTTAAAAATCTTAAGAGCAAGGTTGCCAGAATTGGAGGTGATGAATTCAGTGTTGTTATTGAAAATCATCATCACAGTTTCAACATTACTGATGCTGTTGAAAATCTCAAGAGGATGATTAATGAACCGTTTGATCTCGGAGGCAATCTTTTGACTCTGGACTGCAGCATAGGAATTAGTGTGTCTCCAGGTGATACTAAAAATTTTGAAGATATGTTCAAGTTTGCGGAATTATGCGTAAGACACAGTAAGAAAAAATGCCGTCATCAGGTTGTTTATTATTCTGATATAGCTGGTAGTGTAGAAACCCGCAACGCCAAAATTGAGTGTGAGATGCTTGGAGCTATCAAAAATGGTGAGTTTTATGTGGTATATCAGCCAAAAATTAATTCTGAAGATGACAGTCTTCTTGGAACAGAAGCTCTGATAAGATGGCACAATCGATCTCTTGGTGATATTGAACCTGGAGAGTTCATTTCTCTTGCTGAGGAAAATGGTGTAATTATAGAGATCGGTTATTGGATTATAGAAAAGTGCATAACTCAGAATCTCGAATGGGGTGCCTGCGGTTATGATATGAAGCCTATATCGATTAACCTTACCAGAAGACAGTTTCTGGATCCGAATCTGATTAATGTTGTTGCCAATTTGTGTTCAAAATACAACTATCCTACAAATCTCCTTGAATTTGAAACTACGGAGAGTATCTTCTCTGCCGATTATCCTCTTGCTAAAAGTATGGCAGAATCTCTTCATGAACTCGGAATCAGCCTTATTCTAGATGATTTTGGTACCAGTTTCTCCAATATGATTGAGATAACTTCTCTGTGTATAAATACGCTCAAATTAAAACGCACTTTTGTTAGGGATATTGATTCCAATCTCGGCAAGCAGGAGGTTGTAAGGACTATATACAATTTGAGCCGCCGTTTTGATCTCCTGCTTATCGCAGAGGGGGTTGAGACCAGCCGCGAGTTCAACAAGATTACAGGAATAGGCATCAAGTCAATTCAGGGATTTTATTATTCAAAACCTCTCTCTCCGAATGAATTTGAACAGTTCATTGGTGACAAAAGATTATGATCCGCATGAGTCTTCTGGAGAGAGCAGAGGACTCTTGAAGATCAAAAAGGTTAGGCAGCCGCGAATGATATGATTCTTGGTATCATTTTGCTGTTTTTTTTGAATGTCTTGTCTCCAATTTTCTGGTAATTATTTTTTCAAGTATGCATAAAATTCTTTTGCAGGAAATGAATTTGTAAGTTTGATATCTTTTTAAACTCATTCTGATCACATAACTTTTGTGTTTCCCGTATGCTTTGCAGAGTCGGATACGCACTTTCAACAGACGTTTTTTTGTTTAGATTTTTTATTGTTTCATCTGAGTTATTGGGGATATGTGATCTGCGGGGTACAGACCGAATGAGATGTGCAAGAATAAGGATTGCCCGATATTTAAGATAATACTTAAACATAAAACTGTCTTAAACAGAACATCAGACTATAAAAGTTCCGTTTCATTCAGAAGCTGTTTACAGAGATGCTGGTGTTCTATGTATTCTTCTTTGAACCGAGGCTGCAAAAAGGAGGTTTAAAACTCTCCTTCCTGCATGCCGGGGTTGGGTTCGTAACGATTCCTTTTAGAATAAATCGCTTGCAGACGGTACACCGCTTTCTCCGCTGCCGGAGCTTTGTTTACCTGAACCGTAATTGAAATAACTATTGCTTGCACCGCCTGTGAATGCAGAGTGATCCGCAGGATTAGTTCCGATTTCAAAAAATTCGTTTCTTGAATTGGCTGCTCCGTCTCCTACAAACAGACCTGTAGAGCGACTTACCCGGTGAGTAATTATCGTTTCTGGCTTGTACACCGGATTTTCCGGGAAGTTTTTCATATACGGTACCATGAAGTAATTCCAGATAGGCTGGGCAGCAGTTGCCCCCGCCTCTCTGCCGAGACTTCTAGCGTGATTGTCAAAGCCTATCCAAACACTTGTTACCACATCCGCGTTGAAGCCAGAGAACCAGCAGTCCTTCGAATTGTTGGTTGTACCTGTCTTTCCTGAAAAATCCTTCCTGTTTGGCATGGCTTTGGCTGTTCTCCAGCCGGTTCCGTTAAATCCGGACAGCCCTCTATCCGCACCGCCGTATATGCCGGTGTGCATCATTTCTGCTACCAGAAATGTATTAGCATGGGATAGAACCTGTTTTGCTATGCGGTGACCGTGACCGTCAGAATATGCCTGCGGATCCATTACGTGATCATCGCATGTTGTGCATGCGATGACAGGGTTTGCCTCGTAGAGCAGATTTCCGCTGTCATCCTCAATCCGCTGTATGATATACGGGTGGAGTAGAAAACCTCCGTTTGCCAGAACAGCATATCCTCTTGCGAGTTCTAAAGGAGTCATTTCCATAGTACCAAGAGCAAGAGGTTCGTTCTGATATACCTTCGGAACCGGATATCCCAGTTTCTCCAGATGAGCAACAATGTTCTTGAGTCCAGTTCCTCTAAGGAGTCTGACAGCAACCACATTTTTGGATTTTGCCAGTGCTTCTCTCAATGTTATAGGACCATCGTAAACGTTTGGCGAATTTTTTGGGTGCCATTTATTGCTTCTGCCCGAATCCCATGAACCTATAGGAACGTCCATAACTATGCTTGAAACTGTATATCCATGTTCTATGGCGGCTGAATAAATGAATGGTTTTATGTTTGAACCAGGCTGTCTTTTTGCCTGTTCAGCACGGTTGAACTTGCTTTGATTGAAGCTGAATCCGCCAACCATTGCTCTTATTGCTCCGTTCTGAGGGTCTAGGGATACAAGGGCTGACTGAACTGCAGGTATCTGCGAAAGCTGTAAAACACCTTTTTCGTCGGTGTACACATAAATCATCTGTCCCGGTTTTGCGACTTCCCTTGCGCTGCGTGGAAGTCCTGTAACGCGGCGGTCCGTAAGAAATTTTGCCGCCCACTTGATTCCCTCCCATGGAATAACCCCGTGAAGGTTGCCTTTCATGGAAATGTCGATTTCCCTGTCAGTTACCTTGTTGACAACCGCCGGAATCAGTTTGCTGACTTTTGGTACGCCTTTCAGATATTCCTGAATCTGTTCTTCTGTCCACGGCGTTTCCTTGGATTTCCACAGTTCCTTTGCAGCGCCGCGGTATCCATGGCGCCTGTCATATTCCATGATACCTTTGAATACAGCTTCATCTGCAAGTGTCTGAACTTCGGAATTAACTGTTGTATATACTTTTATTCCCTTTGTGGTGACATTTTCACCAAAACGATCTATTACCCTCTGTCTTGCCATTTCACTGATGTAATCAGATCTGAATTCGATTTCCGGTCCGTGATAGGATGAAATGATCGGTTCCTCCTTTGCTTCGTTGTACTGCTGCTTTGTTATGTATTTGTATTCAAGCATTTTTGCAAGTACTATGTCACGGCGCTCCCTTGCTTTGTCAGGGTGGGATATAGGATTATAGGAGGACGGAGCTCTGGGCAGTCCGGCAAGAATCGCCATCTCGCTCAGTGATAGATCCTTGAGATCCTTTCCGAAGTATACCTTCGATGCGGCAACTATACCGTAGGCGTTATGTCCGAGAGCAATTTTATTAAGGTAGAGCTCCATAATCTGGTCTTTGGTCAGCTCCCGTTCCATTTTCAGAGAGATTATAAGTTCCTTGATTTTTCGTTCAAATGTTTTTTCTCTGGTAAGGAAGAAATTTTTTGCTACCTGCTGAGTGATGGTGCTGGCACCCTGCTTCTTTTTATGGGTTTTTGCATATTCAAGTGCGGCTCTGATAATGCCGATCGCGTCAAAACCGGAATGTTCATAGAAACGCTGATCCTCAATGGAAACGAATGCGTTTATCAGTGTCTGAGGCACATCCTTTATTGATATCGGCTCACGCTTTATCTGACCAAAAACATACATGAGCTTGCCATCGCTTGAATAAATGTGCATAGGAGTTTCGAACTCCACATTTTTTAATTCATTGATGTCAGGCAGATCCTTTTCCATTTTTAGAAGGAATATGCAGCATGCTGCAATTGCTACTGAAACGCAAAGAAGTAAAAACCAGACGGTACGACTGATGAATGTTAACATAAATATCTCATATATCCTGCTGATGCATCAGCATGCGTTCATTACTCTGCATCATTAAATAAAGAATGTAAAAAATATAACCCTGCTACTCCCATTTTATCACATTTGAGTATTTCGCAAAAATGAGGCTTGAAGAAGAACAGGAACATGCGTGCGGGTGATGTATTTGCTAGGATTTTATATTCTGGCGGAATGGTTAGTCTGTTTTTTTTTGAGTTTTTTACTGTAAAATGCGGCGGAAAACAGAGAATTTTATAATTGTATGTTTTTTGAACAAAAATTACATATGATGAATTTTTATCATTAAGTTTTACCTTGCTAAAAGCTTTTTTTTGTTATGCTCGTCAAAATAGCGAGTTTTGAATAAGAGTTCATTCTAGATCTTTTGAATTAAGAGTATAGAATAATCTATTGTAGTATTTTTTCACTAACACCACGGATGCATTTATGCAAAAACTAGTAAATAAAAATCATGGCAACATATATTCCATGATTGGAATAGACTTCGGTAGACAGTCTATC
>JAEEOK010000042.1 GCA_016284235.1 Succinivibrionaceae bacterium | reverse complement strand
CTGCTTTGATTTGTACTTCTCGGCAGATGCAACATATGAAACATCGACTATTGCGGCTGAGCCGGAAACAATCTTTCCTGCATCGTTATAAACGAGTTTCTGAGTCCGTATGAATGGCATCCTCTGTACCTCTGATAATCCTTGTTGTAGCACTATATTGTGCTATTATATCATTTTACATAGGTTTATACCACAAGGTTTTAGCAAATTTTAACAATATAGTGTTACTTTTTAATCAAATTCTAGGTTAATTTTCTTAAGAATAAGGTATGTTTATGAACAGTTTATCGTGTTTTGAAATATGTTTAGATTTTTATTAGACTTTTTTTTATTTTTTTATCTATAAAGTTTTATAATAGCACTGTTCGCAATATGAATATTAGCCGTACGAACATAGGTTTTCGTTATTTTTGAAGACGTGCAGTTGCTGCTGAATGATATATGCTTGTTGTTATACAAACGTCTTTCGTGTGTGAACATAATACATTGGTTCGATGGCTGTTTTCTGTCTCTTTTTTTTATTTTTATTGTGGCTACGTGCGTATATGTGGCTGTAGCTTAATAACTGACAGATTGGGATAGCTTCTTTGAATATTTAAATAAATTTTTTATTTTTATGTACTACTCATTAATAGGAATACTGGCTCTTTTGACTCTGGTTATTACCAATCATGATGTCATTTTGAAAGCTAAAACAAGTGTTACCCTCACTCAAAAGAGTTATCGTTTTTTTCTCCTTTCCGTAATTACCTATTACGTGACTGACATTATGTGGGGTATTTTTGAAGCCCTGTCGATGACGGAACTTCTGTTTATAGATACGGAAGTTTATTTCATGGCAATGGCACTTGGAACTTTTTTATGGACACGGTATGTTACGGCATTTCTGAATAGAACGAATGATTTTCGCAGGTTTTTGCTGTATGCCGGAACTGCTTTTTGGATTGCATTAAACGTTCTTACTATTGTTAATCTGTTCTATCCGATTCTGTTCTGGTTTGATAGTGATGGAATTTATCATCCGGGATTGGCTCGATATATCATTCTGATATTGCAGATCGTTCTTCTTGGGCTTACATCATGTTATGCTCTTCGCGTCTTTTCCAACTCTGCAGGTCTGGTTCGATGTTCTCATCTTATTGTTGGTCTTTCCGGTTTAATAATGCTTTTCTTCATTGGTATTCAGATTTTTTATCCTTATTTACCCCTTTATGCCATTGGTTATATGATGAGTTGCTGCCTTCTTAGGACAATGGTTGTTGAAAACGAAAGAGAGGAGTATCGAAAAGAGTTGGAGATAGCTCTTCGCCGGGAGCAGCAGCATGTGCAGGATCTGAATAAAGCGAGGAAACTTGCATATACAGATGCACTTACGGGAGCGAACAGTACCCTTGCTTTTGCTGAAAAAATTAAGGAAATTGACAAATCCATATCTGATGGATCTCAAGGGAGTCTTGCTGTTGCAGTATTTGATGTTAATGGTCTTAAACAGATAAATGATACGATGGGGCATGTCAAGGGTGATGAGTACATTGTTGATGCATTTAAAACTATCAGTGATATTTTTGTTCATACTCCTGTTTACCGTGTAGGTGGAGATGAGTTTGTTTCTATTATTGACGGTGCTGATTACGATAACAGAACAGCTTTGATTAAACTGTTTAACTCTCAGATAGAGAAAAATATAGAAAGTGACTCAGTTGTTATATCTGTTGGTATTACCGATTATATTCCAGACAGTGACAATAGTTTCAAAAGAATTTTTCAGCGAGCAGATCATCTGATGTATGAGAGAAAGAAAGAACTGAAAAATTTATAGCATATTTGCAATATCATAATTTCAAGTTTTATGTTTTGGCTATTTTCATTCTTTTTTGTATGAATCGATCGGTAACTGATACAGATGTTATATGTGAGAAGATACTCAAGTCCTCTTGGTGATATGTTTGCTTCTTCAGATGGAAACTCTATATCAGGACTCTGGTTCGCTGATCAGAAAAATATACCTGTTAATTCTTCTTTTTCATGCGAGAAACTTGAAATCTTTTTTCAACTTGAACAATGGTTGACTGTTTATTTTTCCGGTAAAGATCCGGAATTTACGCCGCCTCTTTCCTTAGAGTCTTCTATGTTTCGTAAGTCCGTCTGGGAGGCCCTTTTATCAATTCCTTTCGGGTCTACAGTGTCATATGGTGAACTTGCGAGACGGGTGAACAGCGGTAAAAACGAACCTCAAAAGTCTGCCAGAGCTATCGGCGGTGCTGTCGCTCACAATCAGATCCTTTTGATTATTCCGTGTCACCGTGTTATAGCAAGTAATGGTTCGCTTACCGGATATGCGGGTGGAATTGACAGAAAGCGCAAACTTCTTGAACTTGAAAAAGAAAACACGGATGATTGTTGTAGATTTATTCTGAATTGAATTTTTTTATCAGATCGAGTCGTAAAAAATACGTCTTTTTATGACTTTGAATACAGGACATAAACGCCTGTCAAATCAGCCATTGCCTCTGAGATATGACAAAATAAACAGTTAAATGCATGCTCGTTTTGATGTTACTATAATAAAAAAGCTGATGAGCAGGCGCAAAGAATGATTCAAATCGAAGGTGAGCCATTCCGGAATTAAATGAAATCGATGCCGGGACACACGGCAGCAGAGTGTGAGAAGTGAGTTGAATCGACCAGTGCAGGAAATCATTACTGCTTATCAAGTGGCAGGGGACTGGTAGGAATTCAACACCTTTAGGCAGGCGTGATGTCGAGGAACACTGGAATACAATAAAGATATGACAGAAGATAAAATTTTAAAGGAACTTTATAGACTTCGTGATCCGGAGTATCGCGATTTTCAGAGTAAATTGATCCCGACTGTGGATTCTGAGCTTTTTATAGGTGTAAGAACTCCTGATTTAAAAAAATTAGCGGTTTGCCTGCATGGAACGTCTGAGGAGAAAAACTTTTTAAACAGACTGCCTCACAAATATTTCGATGAAAATCAGCTTCATGCTTTTTTAATTGCTCAGAGTACAGATTTTGATGAATGTATAGAAAAAACGAATGCATTTCTTTTATTCATTGATAATTGGGCAACATGTGATCAGCTTTCTCCAAAATCATTTAGATCCAATTGTACTGTTCTTTTCAATTATATTAGAGCCTGGCTCTCCTCAGGTCATATCTATACGGTAAGATTCGGAATAAAGATGCTTATGTCGCATTTTCTCGATGATGAGTTTGATGTCAGATATCCGCAGATGATAGCAGAAATAAAATCTAATGAATATTATGTAAATATGATGATTGCATGGTATTTTGCAACTGCTCTTGCCAAGCAGTACGATGCTGTCATTCCTTTTATCAGAGATCGCCGGCTTGATGTATGGGTCCATAATAAGACAATACAGAAGGCTGTTGAAAGTTTTCGAATAAAACCTGAGTGCAAGACATATCTGAAATCGCTTAGGTATCGAAAGTGAAGAAACGGTTTCACTGTACTGTGTTTGTTTTTGAATGTTAAAGTTCGGCTGTGCCTGCAAGCATGGATGTTTCTCTGAGGCGCTGTTAGTGAATAGTGTTGATCTTAGAATCAACGCAGTGCACTGTTAAGTTATTTGGATTAAATTTTGCTTTTTAGTTTCAAAAATATAGATACGTTATAAAATGTAATGTTTTTTAGTGGTATCAACATTTTTGTTGAACAGATCCTTGTCTGAATCTGTTTTTTTGTAGAGATTTTGTGGAGGAGCAAATGAACGATGTTCTTAGGGCGATAAGAGAGAGGCGAAGCATACGGAAGTTCAAGGATCAGATGCCTGACAGAAGTATGCTGGATCAGATTGTTGAGGCTGGACTGTATGCTGCAAACGGCCGAGGTAAGCAGGCTACTGTAATCGTTGCCGTTACTGACAGAAAGCTTAGGGATCGTTTGTCAACTGTGAATTGCAGTATCGGAGGCTGGACTGCCGGTTTTGATCCTTTTTATGGAGCTCCCGCTGTTCTTATTGTGCTGGCTGATAAAAATAATTCTAACCGCGTATATGACGGCAGTTTGGTTATGGGAAATATGATGCTGGCAGCCCACTCTCTTGGACTTGGGAGCATCTGGATACACAGAGCAAGAGAGGAATTTGAGATGCCGGAGTTTCAGGAGCTCCTGCGTAACATAGGATTGGAAGGTCAATGGGAGGGCATCGGTCACTGTGCCGTTGGTTTTATTGATGGTGACATTCCTAAAGCTGCAAGGCGCAAAGACGGAAGGGTATTCTGGGTGCAGTAGCTCTCAAGAGAAATGATGCAATAGTTTCTTAGTGTTTTTTCATGAGTTTCCGGCATCGTTACGTTTTAAACTCTGATAGGGTTCCCCTTGATTACCTCAAGGTTCATGAGTCTGCTTAACCGCTATTTCACTCAACTTTTTCCCATAGAAAAAATTGTGGATGAGATCGTCAAACTCAGTCCACAAATTAAGTGTATCGCATGAAGATTTGCGGGGGCAGTTAAATTTCTTGTCTGCCAGACAGACAACAGGAGATAATGTACCTTCCATAGTTTCCAGTATCTCTCCTACTGTATATTCTTCCGGTTTGCGGCAGAGTTTGTATCCGCCTCCTTTCCCGCGGGCACCAACGATAAGCTCTGCTGATACCATGTCACGAACTAGAATCTCCAGGTATTTTTTTGATATACCCTGTCTTGATGCAATGTCTTTAAGCGGAACAAAATCTTCGTTCTGGTTTTTGGTCAGATCTATCATGACCCTAAGTGCGTATCTTCCTTTGGTTGAAATCATGGAAGTTTAATCTCTTTTTGTAAGTGAAATAAAATCCCGTATATGAGCTCTCATTATACAGCAAAGAAAAATATTTTGAAAAAAACAAACCTATTGACATAGTAGGTAAATGGTATTATCCTTGTATCAACAGTTTGATGAGATGGATGAACGAAAGATGTTTAGCATTCCTACAGTTGGTTATTTTTTTGCGATGTGTTGCCGAATGTTGATTTTGCGGGCATATGTCGCTAACGGATATCTAACTTGAATTTTCTGAGTGCGACATTATCAAGGTAGTTTAACTCTCTTGTGCCCGAAAACATATAAATGTGTTGTCGGGCTTTTTTATCGGATTTTGCGTTGATTTATAAATATTTGTATTTTCAGGAGTTTGGTCTATGAGTAATTATAAGTTTGAAACATTGCAGTTACATGTTGGTCAGGAGCATGCGGATCCTGCTACCGGAGCTCGTGCGGTTCCTATTTATCAGACTACATCATATGTTTTTAATAATAGCCGGCATGCCTATGAGCGTTTCAGCCTTCAGGATCCCGGCAATATTTACGGCAGACTTACAAATTCAACTCAGGATGTTCTTGAAAAAAGACTTGCCGCCCTTGAAGGTGGAAGTGCAGCTCTTGCCGTGGCATCAGGTGCTGCTGCCATTACCTATACCATAGAAGCGCTTGCCGCAAACGGGGGGCATGTTGTTGCACAGAAAACAATATACGGAGGAAGTTATGATCTCCTTGCCCATACCCTTCCTCAGTTCGGCATTGAGACAACCTTTGTTGATGCGCATAATCTTGAAGAACTGGAGGCAGCTGTCAGAGATAACACCAGGGCAATATACATTGAAACTCTTGGAAATCCTAACTGTGATATTCCTGATGTAGAAGCGATAGCAGCCATCGCTCACAAGTATGGCGTACCTCTGGTAGTTGACAATACCTTTGGCACTCCGTATTTGTTCCGTCCGTTTGAGCATGGTGCCGATATTGTTGTTCATTCTGCAACTAAGTTTATCGGCGGTCACGGAACCACCCTCGGAGGTGTAATTATTGAATCAGGTAAATTCAACTGGAAAGCAAGTGGTAAATATCCTCACATTGCAGAGCCTAACCCGAGCTATCACGGCATATCCTTCTATGATGCTGTAGGTCCCGCTGCTTTTGCAACTTATGTCAGAGCGATATTGTTAAGAAGTACTGGTGCAACGATTTCTCCGTTTAATGCCTTTTTGCTTCTTCAGGGTGTGGAGACTCTATCACTCCGTCTTGAAAGACATGCAGAAAACACCAGAAAAATTGTTGAGTATTTGAGCAAGCACCCGCTGGTTGAGAAAATTAATCATCCTTCACTTCCGGAGCACCCGGATCATGCTCTGTATCAAAAGTATTTTCCTAACGGCGGAGGCTCAATTTTCACCTTTGAAATAAAGGGCGGTAAGGAAGATGCGTGGAGATTTATTGATAATCTGAAGATCTTTTCTCTTCTTGCTAATGTTGCTGATGTCAAGTCACTGGTTATACATCCTGCAACTACAACACATTCCCAGCTTTCAGAGGAAGAACTATTGGATCATGGAATAAAACCGAACACGATCCGCTTCTCTGTAGGTACGGAGCATATAGATGATTTGATTGCTGATCTCGATAACGGATTTGCGGCATTGCGGAAATAAATGGTTAGTTGAGTGTTGTGTAGGTATGTTTCAAAGGTAATCCGACCTATTTGTCAACTGCTTGTTAAGCATGATTCTGCAGCAGTGCTGTTGAATGCAGATGTATAGGTATCTTGCTGTTATTGAGACAGGGCAGTTTGGAAACATACCGTGTTCAATCATTTTATAAAAAAAAGGTACTAATATGTCAAAAATATATAAAGGAACTCTCGAACTTATCGGAAATACTCCTCTTGTCGAGGTGGTCAATATAGAAAAGGAACTGGGTCTTGAAGCTACTGTTCTTGTTAAACTTGAATATCTGAATCCGGCTGGAAGTGTGAAAGACCGTATTGCCAAGGCAATGATAGAGGATGCTGAAAACAAGGGACTTATCAGAGAAGGATCTGTTATTATCGAACCTACCAGCGGAAATACAGGTATCGGACTTGCATCTATCGCCGCATCCAAGGGTTATCGTATCATTCTTACCATGCCTGAGACCATGAGTGTTGAAAGACGCAATATATTGAAGTCCTACGGTGCGGAACTGGTGCTGACTGAAGGTGCAAAGGGCATGAAAGGCGCTATAGCCAAGGCTCAGGAATTGGCGAAGGAAATTCCGGGCAGTTTTATTCCCGGACAGTTTGTAAATCCTGCAAATCCTGCGGTTCACAAGGCTACAACAGGACCAGAAATCTGGAACGATACTGACGGCAAGGTTGATATATTTATTGCCGGTGTCGGTACGGGAGGTACTGTGACCGGAGTAGGAGAATATCTGAAGGAGCAGAATCCTAATGTCAAGATTATTGCTCTTGAACCTGATGATTCTCCTGTTCTTTCTGAAGGTAGAGCAGGACCGCATAAGATACAGGGAATAGGTGCAGGATTTGTCCCGGATGTACTGAATACCGGGGTCTTTGACGAAGTATTCAGAGCTCCAAATGAAAAGGCTTTTGAAACTGCAAGACTGCTTGCTAGAAAAGAGGGAATTTCTGTAGGAATATCATCAGGTGCGGCTCTTTACGGAGCAATCCAGTATGCTCAAAAAACCGAGAACAGAGGCAAGATAATTGTAGCTCTTCTTCCAGACAGCGGCGACAGGTATTATTCTACAGCTTTGTTTTCGTGATGCTTCCGGATTTTGAGTAATAAAAAGCTTAAGTAAAACTTTCCCAATTTTATGTACTATACTAAGCACCTATAGATTTTCTGTAACCTATTAGGTGTTTCTAAAATTATCATCTCTACGACAATAATCGTCAATCAAGAAAAATCTTTCAAAAGAAAAATCTTTTTTAATTAATAAAAAATATTTAAAAATCAATTTTATTAGCAAAAATGTTGCTTATATAGTATATATATGTTAATATATATACTATATTTATATGAATTTACCTTTATTATCTTGTTAATTTTTAGA
>JAEEOK010000041.1 GCA_016284235.1 Succinivibrionaceae bacterium | reverse complement strand
AAAGAATTTATGAAGCGTTGTCCTCACTTGAAAATAGTTTTCGACCGCTTTCATATCATGAAGCATTTTAACGAGGATGTAATCAGTGCTATCAGAAAGGATGAGGTTGAAAGGCTAAAAAAGAGGGACGGGACGAAGAAGCCAGGCGTCTGAAAGGTTCTCAATGGATCCTAAAACGTATCACTCATAGGCTCCGCCGGATACTTCGGAACTCAACACACCTCATCCAGATAAATAAAATCTCAGCATTACCGACTCAAGACACTCATCTTTATGGATATCTCAATGAAACCTTTCCTGCATACTTTGATCGATTTTTACGTGTTTTAGATGCGGTGAATAGTGACAATCTGCAATGTCTGCATACATTCCTAAACTCGTTTTTTCAAATAAGGGATTCATCCCCGTATGCCACGATAACAAGATTTTCGATAGCATACACTCAACTTGGAATAACTGTCCGATTTCAGTCACCGGTAATCATACAACCCGGTGACTGCGTTCCCTTCATTAAGCGCAGGAGTAAGGAAGCGAGGCAATCAAGCCGGTCTCAAGGCTGGCGGAACAACTTCCAGAGCGTCCAAAATCACCTCGTTGCCTATTCTTGCAGATAAGGAACCGGATCTGAACTGATTTCCTGCTTCATTAGGTTCTGCAACGTAGTCACTAACAACTTTATTAACGATACCGACAATGTCCATTATTGTATTCAGACCCGCGGATTGCTTCTCTTCATATGCTCTGATAGCAATTTCTTGAAGGTTAGATACAAGTTTTCTGATACCTCCGTTTTGCTTGCCGCCCACATCTTTAACCAACATATCTGCATAAGCCCTGTATCCAAGTCTAATCAAGTTCTGACGGGCGTTTTCCATAGTCGTCTTGACAATAGCCGGGAAATTCTCCTTACGGTTACCCTCTCCTGCACCCTGTCTAGTGATTGATGTTACCAATGACAAACCATGCAGCAACGACTCTGATTTATCATTACTGCGCTCCTTTCGAACCTGCATTCCGGAACAACGCGATTTCTCCACCTCTTCATCAGAAATTGTGCTGTTGTAGATTCCATGAGTTTCACATTTCAGGTACAATCTCCGCGGCTCGTTACCTGCAGCAGGAAGAGTAAAGTAATGAAAAGTTCTCATACCACCCATAAGACCGCCCATACTCCGCGGAATATCAATTCCCCGCGGCATATTCATATGTCCGTCTACCTGCTGGTGATGAAAAGCCTTGGCATGAGTAGATGTCCGCAGATAAACTTCCTTGCATCTGTCAAGCCACTTGTAAATGTTTCCATCAGGATCCTCCACCGAGAATGCCCCGCGTTCATTGTATTCACCCTTTTCCACAGTGGCGGCATGAAAAGCCAAAGTAACACATGCAGCATTTTGAAGACTAGTTTCATAACGATGCCCCTCGCCTGAATAGATAGCCTTCAAAATTTCCTGTCCTCTGTTAATTCTGGCAGCAAGAATATTTTTGAGTTCTTCTACACTCTTCGGACGATCAGCTGGAGGAGTATCCATAATCATATCAGTATAGTGTTCTTTACGGAACGGATAAGTCTTACCGTTTACCACAACCTCGAGATTATCCGGAATGTTAAAACTCAATGCTTTATTTCTGTTGGCTGCCGCTCTTGCCAAATTCTGTTCATTTCTGGCAATTTCTACTTCATGATTGAATTTTTTTCCCTCTTCGAGACCTGTTCCGCCTGTGTTCCTGGCTACAAATTCATCAGTATGCGTAATTTTAGATATATTTTTTTCTGAAAAAACATCCATCATTTTGGAAGCATCAGCCTTTGGCATGGTGAGGCAGGCGCAACCGTCGGCATCAATTTTCAAAACAGCACCGGCGGCAGTAGCCAATGCATTCAAATAGCTGCGACCCTTTTCAGAAAGAGGTTTGTCGCAATGATAAACAATATTGTCTCCTTCTACATGGGCACGCCAAGGAACTCTGGTTTCCTGAATCACAGCAAGGTGCTCTAGCGGAGTTTCACCATGAGGACTTATCCAGGTTGTCGGTGATGTAAGTTTCTCAAGATTCTCTATGGTTTCAATAGCTTTTTCCTGAATTTCTTTCCCGTTTGCAGCAAGATCATCATAGAGCTTCAACTGGTTTTCAGCAACGTTGAGAACCTTATCCAAATTATCAGTGAATTCCTTATACTTCACATCAATTTCTCTGATAATTTTCTCACGGAGAGCTCTTTCATCAGGCTTAATCCCCTTTTCGTTTGGATCAAAGGCCTTGCGGTAATCATCAAAAAGTTTGTCCGCACTGCCACTTCTCTTCATTTCACGAAGTTCAAGAACTCCCTGCAGTTTGGCGAATCTGGTATCGTCATCGAATACTGAAAAGTTTTTGAAGCGAGGCTTGGTTGAAAAACCGCAGGTATCCTTGAATGATAGATTATCATCAACTTCAAGGTGTCTTCCATTACCCTCCAGGGAATGTCCAGGATCAATAGCAAAGAATTTTCCATCCGCAAAACCTTTGTTCTGCCCTCTTGAGCCTATTCCGTCGCGATCAGCGCTAACAATAAAGAAAGCTTTATACTTACCGATCTTTTCAGCTTTCGCTCCTGCAGGAGGAACTATCTGCCCATCTTTAAGAAATCCTTTTTCCAGATCCTGATAACCATCTGCAAATTTGGCTTCAAGCATGATCTTCGGATGACCATCTGAATACTGACCCCTTACAATCCGTAATTCCTGGGTTGGAACTCCGGAAAGTCGGGATAAATCATTAGCCAAAGCCTCCGTTACTGCCCCGACAGAAGACTTGTCTGCAGTAGTAGCGGTCTGCAGGCGATACAACTGACCAAATTTATGAGTGGAAAGAATACGTTCTGGACGCATGAATTTTCCTGCAGAAGCTACACTTTTACTGAAGACCTTGACGCTTTCGTTATAATCCAGTTTGACTATATGCCGATCTGAAAAATGTTTAAACATCGGCGACTTTTCATAATCGCCATCTTTTGGTCCGACTGAGAGAACGGCATCCCGAATCTGCACAAAAAAATCCTTCTTAATTCTGTCATAAGGAACATTCTGCCACTCCTGAGGATTCACTGCCGGATACTTTTTGCAGAAAGCTTTATAAAGTTTGCTTTCAGGATTTTTCATTTCACGCTCAATCATAAAATCGGCAACAGCTGAAACACAGGCTGGATGAGCACGACCGAATTTCATGATCTGCTCCCTAATCTGCAGTTTCTTGCATTCCTCTGCTGTGGCAGGATACTTTTTCTTAAGTTCTTCCAGAATTTCAAGATTCTCTTTTGATTCATAATCCTGCATCAGTCCCTTGGTATCACTCTGAGACCAATCGTTAGTATAGATAAATCCAGGTTCAACACCGTTTGTTTTCAATTTCACTAGAAGAGTCGGATTATCAGCTGAACGATTAATGCGCTCACCAACACCCAGTAAACCTTTCTTCATCTGATCCTCAACTGATGTAGCTTTGCCATTGAAGATAACCTTAAGGTTTTTAAGTCCAACAGCCTCGCGCCCCCCTGCAGCATACTCCACATCTTTACGAGCACTTAAATCATGTACATCTACACTCTTCTTCTTTCCTGTAAGCGAGTTTTCATGAGAAAACTTAACATAATCAATTGACTCACAAATGAAATTCTGTGCAAGCCTGCCTATATCTGCTTTATCTGAAATCTTAGAACCTAATTGATTCTTATAACTATCAATCTTCTCTTTAACTCTAGCACGAACCTCCAGTTGAATATCATCCGACAGTTCCAGCAACTTAGGATCTATATCCATCTGACGATTAATTTCACTTCTAAGACGACTTTCCTTGATTATATTAAGACTGGACAGAGTATTCCTGATATCACAAACTCTTAGAGATTTATGGAGCTGACTTCTAGAACCAAGGACTGTATCGAAAGCATGTTCTCCAAACACACCGTATTTTTTTGAAAGAGCATTCCGAAACGCATTCATAGTCTGATCGTTAATCTGTTTGCCACTTGAGAAAAAAAAGTTCCCGAGCTTTGCTTTGTCAGCCTGTTCATTGACCACCACATCACGAAAACCGACATTCCACGAATTCGCAATACTTTCAAATTTATTTATAATATCAGTCATATTTCAGCTCCACTTCACGGATTTTTAGATAATTTAAGGTTGAACCGCCCCAATATAGCGTTCAAAAGTATCAGAATTGGAGTTTGCTTCAGAATCTTGCAACATTAAATTTTGGATTCTTTCTCTCCACAAGCCACAGAGTTGAAGAATATTTTCAAGTGAGTCAACGAATTCATCGGAATCCTTTTCTATTTCATCACCGTTGAAAAAATAACTGTAAACCACCGTCTCGCTGGCTTCCTCAACACTGAAATATCCTCCGGCAGTTTCCTTTCCAAAGAGATTTCCAGTCAGAAGTTCCCGATACACATTTTTCGGTGCATTTTCAGGAAGTTGGAAGACTTCAACAAAACAGAGAACTGAATGATTATGCTCAACAAACTGTAGATTCACATTAAATGCATCATCAATGCGAACTGAAATAAGACCGTTTTCATCAGGAGCTAACGCTTCAATGCCGGTTTCCTTCCGCAGCTGTGAAATAAAATTCCTATAATCATCTAAAGTCTTCATACTATGTTCCTTAAAAGAAAAAACGTCTGAACTGCCTGTCGCCCCAAAAAAACAGAGATTGCAGTTCAAGGTTGACAAGGAAAAGATGCAGAGAACCTTGCAACATACCTGTGGTGAAAACGCTGAATAAAATGCAAGGTTACATCCGCTTCACCCAAAAATCATAAATCGTAAACTACCATACGCCATAAATATAGGAAGTGACAGAAATCACGGAACACTGATAAGATCCTTATAACCGCTATTCATGTCCTTACGTCAGATTGATGCATACACAAATAACCATATGCAACCGCGCAAAAACCACAACTGCATCTTTATGTCGGAACCAGAAGTGAATTGTTCCTATAATTCATAACAGCAAAATATGACTCTTAAAAAAATCAGTTGGATAGACCTGATTATCCTGTTAAATCCAAAAGCTTCTCATAATCAAACAATTAACAAACAGGTATTTCCGATCATTATCAATGACTGGAGAATTGACACTGACCATACAAAAGGGAAAACAACTTTTTAAGAGTCGAATCTCAGATTACACAAAACAGTATTTACTCCTTTCCTTACTTACTTCACATAGTAGTAAGGAATGAACTGCCGATTTGCCTGCATCATGCCGGTTTATGCAGCTGTGCGGTAGAATTGGCAGTTTCTTTAACAGCGTTAACAACAAATTATTTTGTGTAACCTTTCACGATTCTCTTCGTTGATCTTCCAGAACTTGAGATTTTCTATTAACTAGGAAACAGCGAACAAGATATACAATTTCTCTGAACACGCGATGTTTCTTCTTCATTATAAAAAAATGAACAAGTTATGAATGAGAATTGAGAACGTGAAAAAAGAATAATGAACTTACAAGGGAGAATTAGATGAGTCTAAAAAATGCAAAACAGTTAATGGAAGGAGTGGCAAAAACTTTAGGATGCGACGGTGACGTCCTTGGTGATAACGGGATGTGCACAATCACTCTGGAAAAGGACTGGATGCCTCCTATTCATATCTGTTATATCGATTCAGATAATTCAATGCTATTTTTTGCAGAAATCGGAATTCTTACCTCTGAAAATGAAACACGGATTTTAAAGGAACTTATGCACCGGCACTACCTTTTTGCGGAAACTAACGGAGCCTGCGCTTCTCTTTCCGGTGATAACAACATGATTACAGTGCAGTTGAAATTCTCATTAAGCGAACTAACGGAAATCGATCTGATCAGTCTTTTGAACAACTTCGCCGGAGAGGCTGCCAAGGTAAAAATTCTCGTATATGGAAAAGAAAACGCCGAGAATGCTGAAAGCACAGATACAGTCATTCCGTTGACCGCGGAAGACACCTTGCTGGAAATCTAGAATTTTTAGCACCCTGCGATAGTCCGCCCCAATAAAGAAAAAAGAATAAGGAATAAAAATCATGACAGGCATAAATAACATTCACACTGCCGCTGGCAACACTGTTGCTGATGAATCTTTCGAGGATCTTTCTCCGACAGGAAATAACCAAAATAGTGACTTTGATATAATTGACAATGAAGAATACAGCAATCTCATCAAGGAGACGCCGCCAAAGGATACAAAATTACCGGATGACATGCTCCGGAATGTAAAATTTCACAAATGTTCAGGACTTTCAGAAGCACAAATTGCGGCCATTGACAATATGAGGGCTCCGAAGACACGCGGTTTTTTCTCGAACCTGTTCTCTGCAATAGGAAGATCCTTCGTAAAAGGCATAAATGCAGTAAAATCTTTGTTTTCATCAACAAAATTAAATGACACCATACGCAACAGAACAGCAGAAATTCGCAACATGACGCCATTCGATATGTCCGAATTACCAGATGATTCTAAAAAGATCTCCTTCGATATGGATCAGATGGGTAAACTAACCGGTTTAGGCAGCAAAATTGAGGTAATCCCGTTTAAAGCCTATAGTAATGAAAGTTCCACTCCGGATCAGTCCTACAGGCAGTATCTTTTCCCTCACGGCGAACCGCGACTTGATGATATAAAGCAGAATCCGTCACTCCAGGATTGCTGGTTTCTGGCTTCCATCAGTTCCATACTGAATAGTCAGGGAACGACGGGTATAGAAAGACTTTTCTCTCCAAGTACTACCAAAGATCATGTTCTTGTAAGACTGGGCGAAAACCTGTACGATGTTCCCCTCGGACGCTACTCCAACGGTAGTGAGAAATTCGGCAGCAACAGCGCCAACTGGGTTGTAGCTCTTGAGAACGCAATGCAGATGCACCTCTTAGCAACAGCCAACAGCGATAAACTCAGCAATCTTACTAATAATTCCGATCCGGTGAATATTCGCATGAAGACTATATCTGAAGGATTTAGAGCTTTGGCAGCAAACAAGAATGTGGATGTTAATGTTATGTTACACCCAACAAACTCTAAGACTGATATTGATCAAATAAAGACTGCCATTAAAAATAAACGCCCTGTAGCCTTAGGTCATATAGGAAATGCATTTAAAGCTCTGGCGAACGGTGTTTCACCGCACCATGCAATTTCAGTTCTAGGACTGACTCCAAAAGAGGACGCACTGATTGTGCTTGATCCGTACGGTGAAATAAAAAAATTTGATTTCTCTAGCCTTAAGGATTGCAGGGTTTTCATTGCTGAAGAACCTCCTCAAAAAACTAATAATTAAAAATCAGTTCTGAACATCAAGGATTGCTGTAGTTTTCATTACCGACCGACAATAATCAGTAATGAATAAGATCTGAATGAAATTTGCGGATTGTAACAGTAGTCCTTTAGTTATCAGGACAACTATATAAACATAGTATCCTGTGGAAAGGTTCTTCAAGTGACAGAAGGCACATCTTTCCATCAGGATGTACGCTGGATTCAGGGCAGTCAGGAGACATGACGAAATAAAAATTCATTGTGACACTAGTTTAACGTTAAGAAAGATAAAACTGTATTTGAAATAAACTACAGTAAAATCATGAGCAGCATATTGAACCATCGGAATAGCTCTAGATAATATTTTGAGTTAAAAATCAGAAAACCCCTATTACGGGACCTTTTTGACAGTTAAAATAGCGTCAGTACCTTGAAGATAGTCGCTCGTCAGGGCGGTAGGTTGTTTTGCTTTAGGAGAACTTGTCTATGGATATAAATTTGGCAGAAAATGACAATACCTTTGATTTTTCTACAGAAAACAAATTTGAAAAGGATACCGGTGCCATTTCAAAATCTCAAGTTTCATCGGAGAAGATTGCAAAATTTCAATCGATGCTTAACCAGCCTGCTGTAAATAATGACAGCATGCGAACGATAAATCCATCTGCCGACTTTAGCAAATATTCTAATCAATCCGGACAGTTCCTCAATTCCGATCCATCTGTCGGCTTTGACAAACCTTTGAATCAGTCCGGACAGTTCCTCAATTCCGATCCATCTGTCGGCTTTGACAAACCTTTGAATCAGTCCGGACAGTTCC
>JAEEOK010000040.1 GCA_016284235.1 Succinivibrionaceae bacterium | reverse complement strand
CATGCTACAGAATACGCAGATTGGCTAATAGTAAAAAATCTTATTGATAAAAAGATAATTATATCAGAAAACAATATTGAGCCTAATTCTATAGAACTTAATTGTGTATATGGAGAAATTGGTTATGATTGTCCAAAGTATGGTCAAACATACGGCATCTTATTTTCTCAAAAACAACGATATGAAGAATCACATTTTTTCAAAACAGAAAAATATTTGTCATATTCTAGAGAAAAAAATTATATGAATTGTGTTAACTTTAACACAACTAGTATTCATTGGTTAACAAAAATAGAAAATAAATGCGTTTTTGATAATAATCAAAAAATAATGATTATAGGTAACTCTTTTGTAGAAAACTTGTCTAAAGTGTTGGCGTCAAAAACAAAACAAATACTGAGAACAAGAGTATATAGTGGTGGTGGTATACTATGTAATTACTCAGATTGGAATCAGATAGCAAAAGATTTTTCACCGGACATTATTATTGCAACATTTTATGAGTATGAGTTTAAAGATATAAATAAATAATGATATCACTTTTTATTTGAAGGTTATGTGTTTAGGTAATATATTGTTTGATTAATTCATTAAAATACAAATTATGTGACATATATACTATCTCAAGTTTCCCACTGTATTTTTGGTAACTTGACCAACCAATCCTTAATCCTTGCGGTTTATGCAATATGTAGTATTTTTGTACACGCTTTTCTATTTTCACCTGATCATAAATTCTTGTTGTAGCGGATCAGGTTTTCAACCAGGCGGATCATTTTTTCGAGGATGATCGCAGATCATATTTTCTAAATTTCAAGGATCGGATTTTCCACAGAGTCGGATCAGCCTCATGAGAAACCGGTGAAATAAAAAAACTGCCTGAGATTTCTCAAACAGTTAACATCTATCTGTGGCTGGCGAACTAAACCGATTTTATTTCTGCTCTGTTTTTTCTCTCCATTCAGTAAGGCGTTTGTAGTTCTGATCCAGACAGTCGTATTTTGCTTTCAACGCGGTCAGTTCCCCCTTCAATCTCTCAATCAGGTGATCTTTATCGGCAATGGCCATTTCTGTCCGGTTCAGTTTGTCCGTGCATTCAAGCATCTTTTTGCCGGCATTCTGAAGTTGCAGCTGGAGATTTTCGTTTTCCTCCATGGTATTGTCGCGATCTGCACGGGCCTCTCTCAGTGCCGTAATCTGCTCATTTTTCAGAATGGTGATCCGTTTCTCGCCTTCGTCAACCATCCGGTTCCAGATCCTTCTGATTATTCCGTTGAATTCGTTGAGAACATTCTGCGGGATCTGAACCTTTGTTTCCTCCAGATCACGGCACTCGTCCTTGAAAACATCCAACGCTCTTACATAGTCACGGTTTGAATGATTCGGACAAACGATTTTCAAAACGCTCATATTTACAAGTCTGCCTTCACCGGCTATGGTGCGGCACTTGTCGAGGATCAGTCTTACTGTTTTAGAAAGATGCTCCTGCCGTCCTGCTTTTTCTTCTGCTTCCATTTTTAAGCTCCTTTATTTTACATACTGGTAAAACTGGTAAATTTGGTAAAATTACCATAATTACCACATCGGGCTATGCACCCGTGCCGTGAAAAATACGATCCAGATATTCCAGATCTCTGCTGTGTTCAAGTTTACGTTTCAGCGTCTCATACTTACTGTTCAACTCCTCACCGGCAATCCTGGCTTCAGAAAGCTGTGAATACAGCTGCTCACGCTGGTGAGCCATAGTTTTGTATTCATCAGCATACTGCTCGCATTTATTTTTCAGCTCCTCGTTCTGCTCCTGGAGCTGGCAGATAAGTGCCAGATCTCTGCCTTCCTCAACCTTCCTGCAGATGTTGATGTAGTTGCACAGCATATTGATAGTCCGATAGGCATCCAAATCAACAGCCCTGGCTAGTTTTATGATGAACTCGGGGGTAAGTTCGCCGTGCTCTTCATAAACCCTGTCGAGAAACATGTTGACGTTCATTTTTTCAACTCCGGTCTGACTGCTCATTTACTTCCGTCCCCTCTGATTTCACCTGCTTTGCCTCTCCATGATTCACCCTTAATCTGCTGATAGCAGTCGCTGGCCTTGAAAAGCTTGTCCATAAGAGATTCCATGGCCGGTCCTCTGATATTGGAAACCTTTTTCAGATTTTCCTTTGTCAGCTGGGTGGTGAAAATAATCGGACCGCGGTTATATCTGACCGCAACTATTTCGTTGAGTCGCACAACCGAGGTTTCAGTGATTTGCTCCAACCCCCAGTCATCGATAATCAGCAGACGCACGTTCCTGATTTTCTTTTTCAGCCGGTTGTATTCATCCAAATCCTCCAGCTTTACCGAAAGCTCGTTCATGCGGTAGTACAGAACGGAAAATCCTTTCTGCATCGCCTCAACAGCTGCGGCAAAGGCCAGAGTTGTTTTGCCGACACCGGTACCGCCCATCAGAATAATATTGGTTATGGCGGTGATGTAGTTGCATTCCTTGAGGATCCGAAGGAAATTGGCATCGATACCCTGAGTGGGGTCAGGTTTAACTGAATCAAGGTAAATCCTGCGGTCTATGCGGGAATTGCGGTAGAGGTTGTTGAATTTTTTGACGGACATATTATAAAGTTCACGGTCCAGACATTGATTCACCCTGTCTTCGAAAGACAGAGAACTGTACAGTTCCGGAGAGGAAAACTGATCTGACAGTTCGATGCAGAAACCCTGCAGTCCGCATTTCTCCGCCTTGCTGCAGACAAGCTGCTGCTGTTCAGTCATAACATTAGCACGGACGTTGCTTAAAATTGATGCGCTCATGATTAAAGCCCTCATAAAGATTAACGATTTATCAGTAAAAACAAACAGAACAGATCACGGAAACAAATTCATTCTGAACTGAACCGGACCGGTCGTCTGTTTGTTTACAGTTCAGGAAGTTCCGGTTCAACCTGCGGTGTTTCATTGGAATAGTAGTCACCGGGTTCCACCTTGACCAGTTTAGGTCTGCCGGCAGATGAGTTCTGACTGTTTTTCCGCTCCTGTTCAAGCTGAATCAGATGTCTGTACTGTTCAACCACCGACTGTTTATTCCAGTAGCGCGGCTCCAGCGAGCTGATTACATACCTGCAGGCTTCAGATACAAGTGATTTATTGAGTTCGGCATTATAGAAATCAATCACGGCTCCGCAACTTGATTTGGCATTGGCCAGATATTTAACTCCGTCGTTCTGTGCAAAACGAAGTCTGTTCTGACAGAAGATGTAGACACCTTCATCCAGAGCTTTTGCACATTCAAGCACGCTTTCCTCACTGTCAAATCTTACGCTTCGGGCAACAGATTTCTTATGAACATGCGGCATGTGCTCAAGCAGAGTCGTTTTGTTGGTACCTCTGAGCTGGTCCATCCCGTCGCACCGCTGGTGCTCAGCTATTACTGCGCCCCGGTATTTAACGGTTATCCTGTCGTTGGTAACAAAGACATCCACATAGGATTTGATATACTGATACGGAACTGAGTACCAGTGTTCATTGACTGAAAGATGATAAGAGCCCGGTACGCACATAGAGCGGATGTCGTCTATATACTCAGGAATGTGACGAACGCGGTTGAGCTTCGGCTTCTCGTAGGTGATGAACAGAAACTCCCTGGTTTTGACAGCGTCCTTCCTGAATTCCTTTTTGTTGATTTCCCGCTCAATGTAATCCTGCAAAATTACATTATGGGCTGAAAGAGTTCTGACATCGGCAAGTCCCCTAATAAACAGTTCATTTTTACCGACCCGCTTTTCAACGAGTTTGACAGACTCCTCGACACAGCTTTTATGCTGCGGACATCTTGGTGGAGCTGCATCCACAGCAACACCCAGTCCGGTCATGAAATGCAGGAAGTTTTTGTTGAATACAATACTGGTACCCTTATGACTTGTTACCATTGCTGCGGCGTTATCGCAATAAAGCAAATCAGGAGCCAGATTGCCGAAATATTTAACCGCCTCACCGATAACCCTGCAGGTTTCAGCGGTACTCTGTGAAGTGACAAAACCGCCATAGGTATAGTAGCTTGCAGGAAATGACAGAACCATAATCCAGCACCTGATTTTACCGCTAAATGTCTGAACCATATAGGTGTCACCGGTGAAATCAACCTGATCTCCTCGCCGTAGGCATGCTCCCGATCATGTAGTACTCAGGAGTTTTTAGATGAAGTTTTCAAGCTCCTCGTTAACAATCTTATAGAAATAAGCCTGACTTAGCTGTTCGGCATTCTGCTTTTTACACTGCTCCTCATACCACCGGTAGGTTTCAATCACTGACATGCGTTTTTCAACAATCAGTCCTGAAACGATGTGCTCAAAATCCGGAATGTATTTACTGCCTTTAACACTGCCGGCATAGTTTTCTATTGAAGATGTTTCAGTGGAGTATATTTTGCCGAGCAGCTGGTGATCGTCCAGATTGACCAGCTCCTCAGGTTTTCCTCCCGAAACCGCCTGAATTCTGCCGGCGGTTCTGTTTACCCGGTTTATGCTCAAACCGGTCTGGCGGGAAATCGCTCTGAACGATTTTCCGCGTGCAAGACCAAGGCAGATTTGTCTGATTTGATTTGCATCAAGTTTGTATTTGCCGTTTTTCATAGCCGTTACCTCTGAAATTTATGTTGAACCCTGTCATTTTTAAATTTTTTCAGCACCCCGGATTCTATTGTAGAGGTACCTGGAAGCGTTTTTTTAAAAGTGATTGGATGATTTCAGTTAACGGACGGGCGCGGGAGGCCTGAACAGCCGGTCGGAAGAGCATACCGGATAAGTCATGGAACCTGAACTGTCCGGCAGTTTTATGTAGAAGAGCGGATTGAAGATCCGACCTTTTATTCCGGTTTCGATTGTCAGCATGCAGAACAGTTCGGAAGCAAATATCACGGGGATCAAGAATCTTAACATGGCAGGAACAGTATGCCCGGTGTCGTGATCAGCGAAAACGCCGGCCATACCACTGAGAGTTTTGGTCGAACCTGAAAGTACTATCCCAATTAGTGGCTAACAAAATTATTGTTTAAAAACAAATCGAATAAATTATATTTTAAACAATAGTTCTTTAAAATGGTTCTGTAAATATTTTAATGGAATTGTTTAAAAAACAAACAATAACTAAATACTAAAAAAGGGCACTCTTGTATAATAAAAAGCAAGAAAGACAAGAGGGGGCCCTTATGAATTCAAATTTATTCTACACTACTTACGACCAAATAGATACAGTTCAGAATTCAAATTCAGATTGTAATTATTTGAAACTACCAGGGATATCCGGATTTAGTCAACTAGGGATTCCTGTTTTGTTGAATGACAGTCCAAGAGTACATAACGGGAAGGGTCATAAAGCTAACCCTTGTTACTTGGTAAAAGGTAGTTTTAGTAGTAGCGATAACGATGTGCAAACCTGC
>JAEEOK010000039.1 GCA_016284235.1 Succinivibrionaceae bacterium | reverse complement strand
TCTTTAGCTCACATTTTCTGTTTTGTTCATCTTTACAGAACAATTATTACTCTAGGGAAGTTTTATCCAAGATATATGGCTACCATTTAGCAAAATTGGTCATTTTATATTCATGCGTAGGCCCTGCTACAAAAAAAATGAATGATGAATACAGCCTGTATATTCCGAATGAAGAAACAGGAAAAAGCTTAAATACAAATTCTGAAGCTCCTTAAGAACAATCCTGTCATGAATCGCGCGGGCGGGTATGTCCGAACATCCCTCACCGCTGAACGTACGGATCCGTATCCGGCGTTTCAAAACAAAAAACTCACCTCATCGCAGGTTAGGATTCGAACTCTGAGATCCTTGTCCATCCTTCACTTTTCAATCTGCGGTTACCGTGTGTCCTGTAAATTTTCCGGATCTTAGACATGTACCGGCAGCGATTTGACGAAAAAGCATAGTGTCACCGCCTCTTTTTTGCTTATTTACCGTCCGGCAGAAAAATTGCCTGCATTAAACATCGCATCGGCATGGATCAGTTCGGCGGCAAAAGAATTACCTATGAAGGCATCGGTGCCGCTAAAAAAGGAAACGTTTTGAATCCTGCCATCCCGGGTTTCTGGAAACATCTTGCAGGCAGCACGCCCTGACATTCTGTGTTATACAATGAAGACTTTAGGTGCTACAGTATCGTGATGCATATACACGATGAAGCGGATTGGCCGCTTATCGGCCCCTCAAAACAGTTCAATCTGCTGACAAATTTCATTAATCATAATTCTGCATGCAGCATAACGGGACTGTAGGAAAAAATTTTATGGCAGGTTTTGCAAAAAAAGATCCGGGCGACAACCCGGATCCTGATCATCAATCTGACTGTTATGTTAACAGCTACCTGAATTCAACCTTCCGCGGATACGGAACCATTCTGGTCTGCTTGTCGAAATAGACATTGCTTACATCATGTCCGTTCCAGGCCTGTACGACATTTTTAAAGCTGAAACCGCCGTCTCCGTCGTCAAAACCAAGCTGACCGAAGGTGCTTGAACCCCAGCAGTATGTATCGGTAAAGGAGGTGGCACCGCCGTCATCACCCAGTCTTCTGACTGCGACGCATACGGATCTCTTGCCGGCGGAAACTGAAATAACATTCCCAATCTCTTTCCCGTTCTCAAAAACAGGAGAAAGCGGTGCTATCACAAAATAATCAGCACCGTCTGCAACGGACTCAATCCAGTCGGGACGGGTAACTTCAAGAGAGCCGTTACCGAACATGCCGTACCATGAAATTGAATCGATAACAAAAAGTGAACCTCCGTCACCAAGAACGAAAGAAGCTCCGTCGCCGGTATTGAGCACCATATCAGCAATATTCTCACCCCTGAAGGTTGTAGGAGATTCCGCCATCAGCCAGGCATCGGTTCTGTCAGCACTGCCTGCGTTGTAAACGCCGTACACTCTGCCGTCGCCGTTTATTTCAACGCGAATCTGCGTATCCTCGGCATTGACATCCACCTGAGTGACATTTGCAAATTCAATACGTTTCTCACTCGGTGCGTAATAGGCTTCGTCAACCCTGCTTACCGGTGCACCGTAAAGAAAATGAAAATCTCCGGATTGATCATACAGTTTCCAGTACCACGGTGAGATTCCTTCAGGATCAGCAAGTGCCGAGTAGTCAAGATAATGAACCCGGTCGGCGTAATTAGTCAGCCAGTCGCTCTGATACTGCCTCCATTTATGAGAAACAATACCGATGGCATCATTACCCCAGCAGTAGAGGTTGTGCACTTCCGAAGGATCACTGTTTTCAACAAGTGCACAGTAGGTGCCAAGACCTGCCACAACCCTGCTGACAGATTCTACGGAAGAAGGGAAGTCAACCTTAACCGGATATGGCACAGCTTTAACCAGATCACTGAGATCTATACCGTCATTCATTGACAGTTCGCCTTCAAAAACATTGATTTCATCTTCAGGATGAGAATCTCCAAGCTGCATGGCTGAATTTTCACCCCAGCAGAACACCTCGCCGTCTCTGGTAAGGGCGCAGGATGAATTATGAGCCAGTGTAACAGAAGCTGCATTAACGAAATTTTTTCCTTCCGTATCCTGCTGTCCCTTTGCAACCCGGGTGGCGAAGAATAATCTTCCGCCATCAGTTCCAATCTCACCGGTACCAGCCTGACCCATCCGGTTGCTGCCCCAGCAGTACACAGCACCGTCATATGTAACCGCACAGGCATGCCCGTTTCCGCTGTCCAGCGCTATGACATTAGAAAGGAACTCATTATCACTGATCTTAACCTTGACAGGCGATGCGCTGAAGTTGTCAGCCATACTGTAACCGTCTGCAGGTTCGCCTTTGCCGTCAAGCGGGAATACCGCCGGATCTCCAAGATTTCCGGATGCATTAAGTCCCCAGCAGAAGACATTCTTCGTTTTGCTTAGTGCACATCTGAATTCATCTGAATCCCCGCCGGTCAGTTTAACCATGGAGAATTCCGACTCCTCGCCGTAGGTATCAAGAGCATCAGCTATACCATCAGGATCATCAACCGAAGTCCGCGCCATGATAAGCTCAATATCCTGCTTAACAGTCTCCAGACTGGTTGCTGCCAGCTCCTTGACCGAAAGGGAAGACTCTCTCATTTCCCTCATTCTCTCCTGCGAATTAGGCAGCATTCCCGATCTTGAAAGCACCTCGCTGACTATCAGGGTTTTTCTGGAGTTTGCAGTTACATTAGCCGGATCATTGTAGTCACTCAATACAACTTTAGGATTGACAGTGAATACCGCAGCTACCTGAGAGAGTGCATAATTCCATATAATCTGCGTCAGTCCGTCCATATCCTTGACAGAATAATCCACAAGAGTTGTATACGGATTTATCATCAGAGATTTTTCTGCAGAAAGAACAGGAACACCGTCTGTTCCTTCATCCGCAGTGACAAAAGCGGTTCCCGACATGGCTATACCGTTCTTAAGGATGCTTTCCTTACCCAGCGTATACCTTACAGTATCAGCAACTGTATATGCAACAGCTCTCAGAGGCAGTGCTCCGGTGCACGAACCGTCAAGTATGCATTCAAACGGAGTATCTCTTACTGCCGCAGCACTCACACCTCCGCTGAAACTGAACAATCCGTTGGCATCAGTCATGGTAACCGGCTCATCAGCGGAGCATAATGAATCATTATTGAAGTCAAGACATACCCCGGCATTTTCAAGATAACCGACCACCTGTCCGTTCAATGTAAGATCAAAAGACTTTTCAAGAACAAACACCCTGCTTGATTTAGCCTTCTCCAGACCATCACTTACCTGAAAAACAACCTTGTACCTGCCGAAAGAGTCATAGGTATGTACAGGATTCTTCTCCTTTGAAGTCGTACCGTCGCCGAAGTTCCATTTGTATTTGAGAGTGTCTCCGTCCGGATCAGATGCCAGAGATTCGAAACTGACTGTGCGATCATTCTGCGATGCAACGGCAAAAGCTGCAACCGGTGCCTGATTTGCCGTTACTGTAACATTCCGAGCCGTTTTAACTGTCTTTGTTCCGTCACTTACCTTAAGGGTAATCTTGTAGGTTCCTGCACTTTCGTAGGTATGCTCGGGATTAGCCTCCTTTGAAGTCAGACCGTCACCGAAATACCACTTGTATGCCAGCTCATCAGGATCCGGATCCGATGATCTGTTCACCAGCTTCACCGTCAGATTTCTGTTGCTTCCCACATCAAAAGCCGCAACAGGATCCTGATTGTTCAGACTGTCCTTGACGGTTATTGTTTTCGATGTTTTTACTGTCTTTATACCGTCGGATACAGCAAGAACCACCTTGTAGACACCGGATGCCGCATAGGTGTGCTCCGGATTTTCTTCCTTAAGAGTATCTCCGTCACCGAAGCTCCACTTGTATTTGAGAGCATCTCCATCGGAATCGGCAGATCTGTTTTCAAAGGTTACCTTCAAATCCTGCATTCTGACATCAAAATCCGCCACCGGCTCATGATTCACATGAACCGTGACGGTCTTTACAGCCTTGACCGTGTCGGTTCCGTCACTTGCCTTCAGAGTAATCTTATAGGTTCCTTCATTCGTGTAGGTATGCTCAGGACTGACTTCCTTCGATGTTTCCCCGTCACCGAAGTACCACTTGTACTTCAACTCGTCAGGATCAGGATCTGATGATCGGTTTACAAGCTTTATAGTCATGTTTCTGTTGCTGGATACTTCAAAATCAGCAACAGGAGGACGGTTGTTCTGGCTGTCCTTCACAGTTACCGTTCTTGAGGATTTGACAGCGACAGTGCCATCCGAGACCTTAAGAGTTATCTTGTAAACCCCCGACTGATCATAAACATGCTCCGGATTCATCTCCTTCGAGGTTTTGCCGTCACCGAACGACCACTTGTATGAAAGTTTGTCACCGTCCAGATCTGTAGACAGGTTCACAAGGTTAACCTTTAGATCCTGTATACCCGACACATCAAAATCTGCAACCGGGGCAGTGTTTGCATATGCCGCAGCCGCCCACGTAAAACACAAAGGTAATACTATTCTGTAAGTCTGCATAGATTGTATGACTCCTCAAGATAAGTAAAAAAGAACCTGGCACTCAAACGCATGTATTATCATGTCATTCACGGAAACACAGACACCGAGTCCGGATGCCAGTGTACACGAATGAAACCGCTCATAGTGCGATCTTAGAGACAAAGAAAAAAATTTCCATAAAAAAAACACCCGATCCTCTGCCTTAAGACGGTGAAGATCGGGCTGCAGCGAAAACACCCGGCCAAACCGGTATCAGTCATCCGTTTTTTTTGCTTCACGGAACTCAGAGAAAAACTCTATATGCCAAGGTGCTCCATTACCGCGGAGATGATCAGAGATACTCCAAGAATCAAAAGAAAGGATATGGCCATAACCACGCATGCCGCCTTGAACGGTCTCGGCCAGAGCGACTCATCCGGAACCTTGGGCTCATCAATCTTCACCAGATATTTGTTTTTGCTCAGGGACTGCTGTCTGGTAACCTCAAGACTAGTACGCACTGAATCAAGAATTTTCTGGGCAAACTGGTATTCAAGCTCCAGTTTTTCATACTCGCCAACCGATTTACTCATTCTTTTCTGATCCATAATATTGCCGCTGGAGGCTATCCTTGATCGCAGTTCCTTTACCTGCTTCTCAAGAGATTCTATTTTGCGTTTCAGAGTAACTATCTCCTGGGAGTTTGAACGCATATAGCCAAGCTTTTCAGAAAGTTCCGCCTTTTTCTGAGCTATGTCACTTTCCAGAGAACTTATTATTCCCATGGTGCTTCCAGCCTCGGTCTTTGGATCTATATACTCATGCTCATCGCGGTAGACTCTGATTTTTTCTGCCAGGTCCTTTACTCTGTCCTCCGCTTCTTTCACCTCGCGCTTTGCAAGCTTGATGGAATCCTCAAGGGCGTGGGCATTCATGGTATTCACCAGATTATCCACCTTGCTAAGGATCCTGTCCGCGAGAAGCTTTGAATACTCAGGATCATAGGTCCGGACAGTCATCTGCATAATTTCACTGTCAGCATCAATTTTTACTGATGTTACATCATCCCAGAATTCCTCAGTATCAGTAAGAGTCGGATCGGAAGGCATAGACGAGACAGGATCATGGTGCTGATAGTGCTCCTTAAGATTCAGCTCCTGATCAAGTTCATTAAAAAGATCAAGAGACTTGATATAGGCATACACCACATGCAGATCCTTGTTCACCCCTGCCGTAAGCATGGATGCGGCACCGAAATCAAAAGACTTTTCAACTGTATTTGACTGTATGGTAAAAGTTGTCTTTGACACATACATCGAATCATATATCAGTGCCGTATAAAGAAATGTAAACAGAGCCGGTACAAGAGTAAAGAAGAGGATAACAGTCGATCTGCGGTTTGTCTGCGCAAATCTCTTCACCAGATCCCAGAAGACAAGAGATTTTTCCTTAATGAATTCAAAAATCTTTCTAATTTTTTCCCGGATATCATCTGATCCTGATGCTGCTTCCGTCTCTTCAGGAAGAACCTGAACAGCGGCATCGGCTGAATCATTTACCTTTATGTCCTCCTGCTGCAAAACCTCATCAGATAAAGATTCCCCGACGGCAACGCCGTTTTCACCGTTTACACGCTGCAGTCTCAGAAGTCTGCGCTCTCTACGAAGACGTTTTGCCACAGCCCTGGACTGCATTGCAGCCAATCTTTCCTTTCTTGCAGCCCTTCTGCCTCTCCTAGAGGAAATCTGACCCTCTGCAGATGCCGATTCATCCTGCACACCGGCTTTATCGGCATCGGATGCAACAGATACCGACTCTTGCGGCATCTGACAACCGCAGCCCGCATTCACTTCATCGGATCCCAAAATATCCGACTCATAACTGTCTGCAGAGGTCTCCTTTGAAACATTCTCCCCCTGACGTTCAAGAATTTCACGCTGACCGCGTCTTTGATCCATGTATTTATCCTGATAGCTTCCGCTCTTCTCAGACAAATTTTCCTCACCTGCACCGGACTGATTTATCTGTGTCATTATTTCACTGATCCTTTTTTCTTTTCACCGAGCGTCTCATACCTTTCGATCGCCTCGGACATTGTGGAAAATGTACTGAAACCTCCATTATCAAGCACAATCGCCTGCTGGCACAGTTTCTTTATTCTTGATATGCTGTGGGATACCACAATCACGGTGGAGGTCTTCAGTCTTTCCCTGAACAGCTCCTCACCCTTTTTCTTAAACGCTGCATCACCGACGGAAAAGGCCTCGTCGATAAGATAGAAGTCAAAACCGATAGACATGCTCAGAGCAAAATTCAGCTTCGATTTCATTCCTGAACTGTAGGTTTTTACCGGCTCATTCAGATAATCTCCAAGTTCGGTAAACTCCTCAACGAATTTTTTGTCCCTGCGGTAGTCGCTGCGGTATATTCTGCTGATGAAACGAAGATTCTGATAACCTGTAAGATTACCGAGCACAAAGCCGGAAAAACCCACAGGCCAGGAAATTGAACTGTCTCTTTCGATTCTTCCGCTGGAAGGATTGATTGATCCGCAAAGAAGTTTGAGCAAAGTGGACTTGCCGGTACCGTTCTGCCCCAGAATACCGGTGTTGACACCCTCTTCAAAAGTGTAGTTTATATCCTTGAGAACATATTTGTATGATCCGTTCTTCAGTTTAAATCTTTTGGTAAGGTTCTCTAGCCGTATCATCAATCAGTTACTTACGCAGGTGTAAATAAAAAAACACACATGTGAACCACAGTAATTACCTGTTTTTTCGCATTTGAGATGCAGAAGGCGCACACAGAATCGAAACAGTAATTTCTGAATTTAAATCCGGGATTCAAGCTGTGAACCGTCCGTCACCTGAAGTCAATGAACTTCCAGACTTTATGCAGCAATATTCAAACGGTCTGAGATTTTAAGCATCCGCCTGAAGATCAGACAGTCACTGTTTCTGCCGGTACGTCCGCTTCACTTCTACCGCATAAGATCTCATTCCATAACGCTACTTTTACGATTGAATTTTATCCTATGGCCGCTTGTACACATCACCCGTGAGCTGCGACACTCCCGATTCATAATCCGGAAACGGAAGTATTTTATCCTAATTGCAGGCATAAGTACAAACTGACACAGGCTGTGTTAAAGAAAAGTACTGTTCTTGCTTAAACCTGTTAAGGAGTTTTCACCCTTCCTGAAACATTGACAGGTTAAAATATATCAGAATTCGTCTCTCTATGGTTTGCAGCAAACATCCGGATCCGCAATTCTGATAATCATTAATCTATGTTAAAATAGCGCAGATTAAATGACGTATGTCACGACATACCAGTATTATTATTTCTAATGCTTAAGGATTCAAATGAAAAATATTCTTGTAACCGGCGGATGCGGATATATAGGAAGTCACACAGTAGTCAAGCTGCTTGAAAACGGGTACGGTGTAACGGTACTTGATAATCTATGCAACAGTAAACTGTCTGTTCTTGACAGAATCGAAAAGATTACAGGAATAAAACCGGACTTCATAAAGGCAGATATCAGAAACTACGACGAAATGGAAAAAATTTTTCTTTCCAGAAATTTTGATGCTGTAATACATTTTGCCGGTCTCAAGGCTGTAGGAGAATCCTGCGGCAGTCCTCTGGAATATTACGACAATAACGTAAACGGCAGTATTCAGCTGTTCAAGGCAATGAAAAAGGCAGGGGTTAAGAACATCGTATTCAGTTCAAGTGCAACAGTTTACGGAACTCCTTCAAATCCGAAAATACCTGAAACAGAGCCGGTTAAAAGAGGCAACAGTCCGTATGCGCAGACCAAGGTGGACATCGAGTGGATTCTGGAGGACTGGCACAATTCTGACAGTTCCATGTCCATTTGCATTCTGAGATATTTCAACCCTGTCGGAGCCCATCAGTCCGGTCTTATGGGTGAAGATCCTCTTGGAATTCCTAACAATCTGATGCCGTACATTTCCCAGGTTGCCGTAGGCAGACTGGATCATCTAAACATCTGGGGCAATGACTATCCAACACCTGACGGAACATGCATCAGAGACTATATTCACGTGGTTGATCTGGCAGGCGGACATCTTTCAGCTCTTTCCCACTGTCTGGGAAAACCGGGACTCTACACCTATAACCTGGGGGCCGGTCACGGCGTAAGTGTCCAGCAGGTGGTGGACGCCTACAACAGTATTCTCGAAAAGCCTATAGCATACGTATACGGTCCGCGCAGACCCGGTGATATTGCCGAATACTACGCTGATCCTGCAAAAGCAGGAATCGAGCTTGAATGGAAAACAGAACTGGACATCAATGACATCGTAACCGATGCAAACAGGTGGCAGACCGGAAATCCTCAGGGTTATCCGGACTGATCCTAATATCTCAGGTAAATGCATGTTCTTCAGCAGAAAAAAGAAGGTCGGATATCTGGCATGGCTTGGAAGCAATTACGGATCAACACTCCAGGCCTTTGCTCTGTATCAGAGCATCATTTCTCTAGGATACGACTGTGAAATAATAGGTTACCGTCCGTTCATCTCAGTTCCGGCGCTGGATGAAGCGCTCAGAGACAGTGATCCGAAAAAATACGACTGGATTAGAACAAGAAAGCTTTTCACAGACTTTATGAAAGGTCATTTTAAATTCAGTTCCGAAACGCCAGTCCTGCCCAAAGATGCAGTCATAACCTCAAAAGCACAGAGAAAGCTGAAAAAATACGATGCATTTATCTGCGGCAGTGATCAGATCTGGAAACCGTCCGGTTTCTGGTTCCACCCTGTTCAGTATCTGCAATTTGCCCCAGTGGAAAAAAGGGTGTCCTATGCACCAAGCGTCGGATGGGAAAAAATTCCAAAAACAGCCGAATCCAATATTCCGCTGTGGCAGTACTGGCTGAGCAGCTTTCCCTATCTTTCAAGCAGAGAATCGGCGGGAGCCTCCCTGATTGAGAATGTCACAGGAAGAAAGGCGCATACTGTAACAGATCCAACCATGCTGCTTACGCCTGATACATGGCTGAAACTTCTTTGCGATCCAGCATACCCATCTGAAGTATCCGGCCTTTTAAAAGCCAAAAAACGCTATCTTCTTGCATACCTGCTCGATACTTATGAAACATACAGGGACTATGTAATTCAGCTTGCCCAAAAGCTTGAATTGGAAGTTGTATGGCTTACCGGCAGAGACAACAAAGGTACAGTCCAGATAAACTGCTCCGAAACTGATCCGGCAGGATTTGTAAATCTCATTGCTAATGCGGATCTTGTATGTGCCGACGGCTTTCACGGCTGCTGCTTTTCAGTAAATTTTTCAAAAAATTTTCTGTACCTTTCTCCCGGTGATGATTTTGAAAAATCAAACGACTCCAGGCTCCATGAACTGTTCAGCCGCTTCGGGATTTCCGGAAGATTTGTTACTCCTTCAACTCAGAACAGATTTGATTTTCCGGATATAGATTACGAAGCTGTGCAGAAAAATGTTTCAACCGCCAGGGAGCTGTCAATAAACTACCTTTGCGAAGCTCTGAGAGGTGCGACAAGAAATGAAGGTGAACTTTACAAAGAAATCCGTGAATACTCGAATCTGATAAAAAATACCGCTGTCACCGTGCTTAAACCTCATATAATTCTCAAAAATGCCGTACCGGAATTCTCGTACAATGAAAAGGCGTGGGAATGTCACATCATCAAAGGAGCTCCTGCTTTATTTCCAATTAAAATCAAATCCGCCGGCGGCAGGTTTGCCTGTACTTCCCTGGGGACAGCCTTATCCATCGGTATGTCATACCGGATGTCAGTTAAATTTAAATGCAGGACCGATGCTGAAAGCGTATTTTTTCACCTTTATGATCCGCTGAATAAAGTCAAACAGGTAATCCACAAAATCAAAATGAGCGATTCAAATAAAGACAGGTGGCTTACAGTCGATTTCTCATTTATTCCCGTTGGAAATACATTTTCCGCGTTCATGATTGCAGCTTCACAGATTACCGGTGAGGGGCGATATATCAGCATCAGCTCCATAACTCTGGAAGCAAAGGCGAAATGCTGAAAGCAGCCCGAACCCGTCAGGCAGTGGCACGCAGCAGATATGCATCATTTTCCGGCGAAAACGAGAGTGTAATATTAAGTGTGCATGTTATCATTGCCGCTCTTATCAGCTTTTTGTTTTCGGTGGTTTCGCCATAATGATGGGTCTTCATCAGGTCAAACGCTTCTCTGATAACCGTCTCCTCCCTGCCTGTCTCCAGGATCCTCTTGAATTCAATCACCAGACGAGTCCTCCATGTTTTTAGCGCCAAATCAGAATATACATCCGACATTCCGCTGTTAAAATTGATTATTTCTATACCTGTAAATCGACTTAATTTTTTTTAAGAAAACATCGGTATATGTTCGTCCTTGCACCTCCGAGCGCTTCCACCACTGTTTGCTGATCCTTAGTCAAATTACTGCATCCTATCAATTTACCATCCGCAGAAAATCTTCCGGCGGCTCTCATATCGAAAATCATCAGTATCCGCCGCATGGTAGGATTTGAAATCGGTTTACCAGTCTGATGCGATACTGTCATTTTCTTTAAGATTTTTCCCTGGCAGGTATTCTGTCGCTGAATACACAAATAATGTGGTCACCGTTACCATCAGTAATGCCTCGATACGTTCCGATGTTTTAAAGAATATGGAGTCAGCAAAAAATTCCGGATCTTTCAGAAATCTGAACCCTCTTTCCACTCTCTGCTGCGATTTGTAGCCGTCAGGAAGTTCCTCCATGGTCCAGCTACGCTGTGTATCATTAGTTGCTATGACAAAGCATCCTGCTTCCTTTTTTCTCGCTCTACAGATTCATTATTCAGCTTTGCTTCAGCATTTATCCGGTACACTGTGCTGTCCGGCTCAGCATCTTCCTTCCTGCGGCCGTGCTTACTGAAATGTTTTTCTTCAGTTATTCTCGAATCACCATTTAGAAGACAGTAACGGGAATGCTTTTTCTCTATCTCCTGTAATGCTTTCCCGGCATCCGGACAGCAGCTGAAATTCTTTCGCTCCAGTTTCTTCAGTTCTGCTTCAAAATATTTCAGTTCCTTATCAGCCCTTCTGTCTATCGTTTTACCTTCCCTTTCCAGGACTGCTGTAGAGAACTATTTTATTTGAGCTTAAATCCCCCTTTTTTTGCTTTGATAAAGTGACTAAACTCAGATCAAATAATTTGAAGCAACGTAATTCAGTATAAAAAATAAGCAGTTTTTTTGAATCAATTAATGTGAAGAATATGGGTTCAAATAAATTGACGGACTACAGTTACCTTGCTGATTTTGAATTTCAGCGATTTAATCTGTTCAAGATAAGACATGGTTAATCTCCTTCATTTTCATTGCTTTGAGCCTGTTCATCATCGGCATTCGACCAGACAACAAATCCGGGGCGGTTTTACTTTCAGACTGGCGGTGAGAATTGCCCGGGAGATCACCGCCCAATCTCTGAAGTTCCTGAGTACCCCACCACCGAGTTTAACTACTGGGCGGTGTTTTTTCAGGAGGAATGCTACGAGGCTCATCCGAAATAGAGATACAGAGTCGGAATGACGGAGAATGATTGTGCAAGAGAGGTTGAAAAGTTTAAGTGGATGATGAACAAACGTTAGCATTATTGATGTACGACTTATCAACAGATTAAGCATCAGATAACAGTTGAATAATTGGCTGATACTAGTTAAATTACTGACAGATGAACTGTACGGATAATTGTTCACAGGAAGGTACCGTCCTGTATCACGGATAAAAATTCGGTGCTGTAATAAAATGTCAGCCGATGGTGTTGAGTTCGGGGAGGTTAAAGTCATGGGAAGTATTCTGAATCCTGTTGAAGGTAATTCATTTGTTGATTTGGCTGTGTTCAAAGACGAGGATATTTTTGTAGATAAGACGGATTTTATCGCAAAAATGTCAGAAAACATCAATAAGAACAAACGCTTCTTTGCCGTAACCCGTCCCCGCAGATTCGGGAAAACCGTAACAGCTG
>JAEEOK010000038.1 GCA_016284235.1 Succinivibrionaceae bacterium | reverse complement strand
ACATCTTACTTTTTGATAAGAATATAAGCATAAAGTATCTATCAATGACACGTCCAAAATATCAACACTTAACTTTTTACAAAAAATTTTTTCAAAAACGTCAGATTTTCCCCTCTGCCGTGGCTACTTAATGAAAACAACGTCTTTTGGCTTTTCGCGGTTATGCGTGGCAGGAAGCGATTTATTGTTCTCTCCAACTATTTGATGCAGATGGCATTTTGTCCGGATTAAGTAGTTGCTATACCCGAAGTAGTACGGGACTATACAGTCAATCGAAAGAGGAATTTTTAATGTTTAAAACCAATATCGGAGGCAATTCAATGGAATTAAATAATCAGAATACTGTAACGGAAGATAACGGCTCAAGAAAGAATGAGATCCCGATGAATCAGCGTTACACCTTATCACTTAACGAGGCAGGTAAGTATTTTCACATCGGCGTAAAGAGACTGAGACGTCTTGCTGAGTGTAACATCGGTAACTTTTCCGTCAGATGCGGCAACCGTTATCTGATTGTACGTCCTAAGTTTGAAGAGTTTCTCATCAACAATTCCTTTGTATAACGGAGTTGCTGATGGAGGAACGTAAGCTGGAGGAAAAGGAACTGCTTACCGTTGAGGAGGCCATAACGCTGTTTAATCTCAGCCGGGGAAAATTCAAACGTCTGATCCGGGAGGTTGAACTCAGTTTTGTGGTTCCTTACGGAAAGCAGCAGCGCTTCATTATTCGGGAGGAGCTTATCAGGTATTTAAGTAATGGTGAACAGGAGAATCTAATAAATGCCAAGTTTAAAAATAAGAAGAGACTCGAAGCGTAGAGTTCTCCATACCGGAGAATCTGTCAGAGCAAACGGCAAATACCAGTTTAAATATGTGGTTAACGGTAAGGCCAAGTTTCTATACAGCTGGCGGCTTACCCAGTCAGATCCGCAGCCTGCCGGAAAACTGCCGTGTCTATCCCTCCGGGAGCTTGAGAAAAGCATTAACCGGGATTTGGAATCACGGCTTGATCCCTCATGCAGGAATCTCACGGTCAATGAGCTTGTTGAGAGGTATCTTAAGACCTGAACTGGTGTCAGAGAGTCGACACGTATCGGTTACAATTTTGTCCGTAATCTGCTTAAGAATGAGGAATTTGGCGGCAGGAAGATGTGTGAGGTGAAAACCTCTGATGCCAGGCTTTTCTTAATCAAGCTGCAGTCAGACGGTCGCGATTCAAGCACGATTAAAACCGTCCGCGGAGTGTTAAGACCTGCTTTTCAGATGGCGGCGGATGACGATTTGCTGATGAAGAATCCTTTCGGATTTGAGCTGGTGGGAGTGATTTACAACACTGAAAAAACAAGACTCGCCATCACCAGGGAGCAGATGAACAGGTTTCTTAAATTTATTCATGACAACAACATCTACTGCAAATACTATGAGGCTATTTACATTCTGTTTCACACCGGAATGCGCATATCGGAATTCTGCGGTCTGACACTAAAGGATATAGATCTGGAAAACCGAATAATCGATATCAATCATCAGGTGCAGAGATTCAGATCCGGCAAATACGACATCTGCCCCACCAAGACCAGTGCCGGAACCCGCAAACTGCCGATGACGGAGGAAGTGTATCAGATGTTCAAGTCCCTGGTGGAAAACAGACCGACAGATCTGCCGGAGGTAATCGTTAAAGGTTATGCCGGATTCCTTATCAGAGACAAGGACGGAATGCCTGAGGTAGCTCTGCACTGGGAGCACAGGTTCCAGCATGCAGTTAAGCGGTATAACGACATCTACAAAATTCAGATGCCGTCGATAACACCTCATGTATGCCGCCACACTTATTGCAGCAATCAGGCCCGAGCAAGAATGAATCCTAAAACTCTGCAGTACCTTATGGGACATTCTGAAATTTCAGTAACCATGGACGTCTACACTCACCTCGGTCTTGATGATGCCAAGGATGAGATTATCAGACTTAAAGAGCTGGAAGACGCCAGAAAGGAAATCAATAACATGGAGCGTGACACCATGCGCAGTATGGAGAGTCAGTTCAAGTACATCTAAGTCACTCCACCACTAATCCTTTTAAGCTCATGACCATTACGGCATGGGCTTTTTTCATATCTGTGCATAATTGTGTTCCACTAAGAAAATATGAGCAGCAAATGGAGTAGCAAATGGAGTAGCAAATAGAGTGGCAAATAGGGTAGCAAATAAGGGATAGATAGAGTATTATTGAGAATAGCGAATATTAGCTCCATTGCAAAGCCAACAATAATGTATTTAAGGGGGATGTAGCGATGAATATAGGGGTCGAAACAGAAAAAATTGAATTTAAGAAGACAACAGGAGAGCTTCGAGAAGGAATAACATCTTTAGCTTCAATGCTCAACAAGAATGGCTATGGGATTCTGTATTTTGGAGTTAAAGATAACGGTGATGTGGTTGGTCAGCAGATGGGAGACAGAACCCTCAGAGAAATATCCCAGGCGATAGCAAATTTCATTAAACCTCAGATTATACCTACCATAGAACATAAACTGATAGATGACAAAAACGTAATAAAGATTGAAGTTCGCGGTTCTGAAAAGCCTTATT
>JAEEOK010000037.1 GCA_016284235.1 Succinivibrionaceae bacterium | reverse complement strand
CGTTCGTTTAATTCGCATTGGAGCCGCTCATATCCGAGCCAATCTCTTCTCAGACAGAAAGAAGGAATCAATTAGGATTAATCGTTACTGCACAAATTCTATGTTCAATGAAGTCCCCGTACTATCAGTGTTTTTTTACTACAAGATGCCAAACTTTACTAATTTTAGAGTTTTGTCAAAATCACATATTCTTGCTAAAGGTAAAAAGTGGTTTTCCGAAAGTCATTGAGTATAATTAGGTCATTCTAGGGGTGTTGTATATACATTATGTCGCAAGATTTATTTAATCAGCTTCTTGAACAACTGATTCCTTACTACAAGGAGCATGATTTCGATTCTGTATTTGAAAAAGTAACAGCAAATGAAACGGCTAACTCCAAATTTTTAATCAAAATGGAGCTGGCCCGTGTCTTTACACCCTGTGTGCGCATAATTGATTTCAGAAGCGGTTCCGCAGAAACAAAGCACTATTCCTATAATGGATCCCATATATACATTCCTCTGAATGAATGCGACTTTTTTGAAAATTTAATCAAAATTTTTCACAATGAATACACCATGGGGGTGTATGAAAAGATCACAAAATATCACAAGGACAAACAGAAAAAAGAGCAGGCAAAAATAGCTTCCGGGGAGGGCGATTCGTTATCATTAGAGGAACAGATTGCCAAAATGGATGTTGAATCCGTTAAATTTGCATCTTATTTCTACCGCAGTGAAGAAAGAATGAACTACATTTCTCCTGCTCTGCTTTTTATAGACGGAAAACTTCCTCTGCATGTCAAAACATCGGATATATCATGCGGCGGAATAAAGCTTGCCCTTGAAAAAAATGTCGATATCCCGTCCGGAACAATGTGTCAGGTTACGTTTACAGGTCTGCAGAAGCTCATAGCAGATCCCAACAACAAGCTTGAAATGAGTCCGTATAAAATTCTGACCAAAATTGAAAAAAACGGAAAATACTGGATAGTTGCCATAAAAACAGATAAGGATCAAGGATTTACCAGAATCATTGACGATTTCATACAGTCAAACAAACTAAAATATTCCGTGAGCGTGGATAATCTTCTATCAACTGTAGAAACAAAAGGATACGAACAGTTTTATCTTCCAAGAACGACTGCTCTGCCACTGTTCTTCTCAAATGATCCTGTACCGAAACTGCTCTACTGTCTCAAAAGCGAAAACAACCAATCAAATATAGAATACTGGCGTGACGAAAGAAATGAAGACAAGCTGACATCTCTGTTCAACTATAAGCGAATGTCCGAAATAATAGAAAAATCCGAAGGCTCTTTTTACGAAACATATATCTATACCTTCAGACACATGATCAGAAGCCACATCTATTTTTTCTCGGCAACTATAGATGAGCTTGAAAGAGACGGCAACAAAGAGCTTTTCTTTACTGTAGGATCTAAACGGCCAAGCTGGAAAGTATATAAATTCAGCATGGAAAAAATTGATATCAACCAGAATAATGTTGAAAAATATATTGAAAGCGGAACACCACAGGTAGAAAAGGAGCGCTCATTAAAAGAACTGCTGCGCATAGGGTATGTAGGACAAATCATAGAAGTAGGAAATGATGAGCACGGATGCAGTGACTATCAAATGATTCAGATTAGCAACTTCAATGCCAACGAACTCCAGGTGTATGCACATAATCTGAATGTATCACCGTGCAAGATAGAAATGCTTCACTATCTGAAAATGAGAAAGGAACCTAGATATATTCATAAGACCGCAGTAGCAATGAAACTGGCCAATGGTAACACAGTGGTTGGATGGACAAAGGATATATCAACAATGGGGCTCCAGCTTGAACTTTCAGATACAGTAGAGTGCAAAGCAGGAGATATAGTGTATCTTTCACTGCCAAAGCTTCAGGAACTCACCAAGGATATGAAGTTAAAAAATCTGCCATACAGTGTCGTACATGTAAATCAGTCCGTCACCATTATACATCTGGCAGTCTACGGAGATCCTGCAGAACATGTAGGAAGAAAATTCTTCAACCTGCTAATCGAAAGCAACCACGGCACACTGACAGCCTCAAAGGAACTCCAGAATCTGTCTTCAATGTCAAAATCTCTCAGATTCATGTTTACGCAGCATATTTTCACCTCACCGCTCTATCTGTCTAAAAACAAGCCTAACAGACTCGGCGCATTAGGCATAATAGACAATGAAAGGCCGTTCTATAAACTTTTAAAGGAATGCGAAACAAAAGACAGTCAGATTCTGAATGTATATCCTCTCTTCCACGACAAATTGTTAAGAATAGTTCTCCTCGAACCGTTAAAAAAAATGCAGCGATACTACAACCCTGCAGAGGTTACTCTTTTAATTACTAAAGATCTCGATGCAAGCGGCAACATGATTTACGTAACCAAACTTGAAACAGAATTCAAGACTTACAACGATAAAAGACTTTTCTGTGCAAAGGCGCTAAAAAGAAACGAATTCTGGGCGGTAAGGCTTTTTATTACCAGAACAGGTAAACCGGATATCGACTATATTGCCAAGGAACTCGACTACATTTCAAAATATGCAATCCATAAAGCTCGCAGACTTGAAGAGACTGTATGGAGTATTATAGGGATCTGCGATATGGTGGATGTTTCAGAGGAAGTCATCATAGCAATGAATCTGCCGCGAAAACTTCTGTCCCACTGAAGTTATGTTAAACTTTGTAATGAATCACAATTTTAACTTTAAAGTATCGGCAACTAGTAAAAGGCTTTGATTATTTAAATAATTTATTGATAATAGAGTTGTTGCGGACTTTTAAATAACGCACGATCTTGATACTGCGTTATGATTAAGCATAAAGATCATCGCATAAATGATTTAGAGAATTATCCAAACAGGCTCTCTCTATCAGACTGTATTTTATTGTATTCGCTTTATTAAAAGGTTAAGAGGAACAAATATGAAGTGGACTAAAAACGAATTGATCGATTCTGTTGCAGAAAAGGCTGAGTTAAACAAAGCTGAAGCAAAGAAGGCTATTGATGCGGTACTGGCTTCTGTTCAGGATGCTCTAGTTAAAGGTGACACTGTTCAACTGGTAGGTTTCGGAACATTCAAGGTAAATCACAGAGCAGCACGAAAGGGACGTAATCCAAAAACTGGCGCAGAAATCGAAATTAAAGCTTCTAGCGTACCTTCTTTCGTTCCTGGAAAGGCTCTCAAAACCGCAGTTGATGTTGCTAAATAATAGTTAGAATTCAGAACATAAAAAGAGTCTGATATTTAATCAGACTCTTTTTTTTGCGGAACAATTCTATATTTTTTTTATCTAAGATGAGTATTGTGTCATAGAATCAAGCAAATACAGTAAGCTACTATTAAGATTAGATTAGATTAGATTAGATCAGAACCGATTACAATCAGATAATACAAGGATCAGTCTCCCAGATGTCACGATTAAGAATTTTTTCTTTTATCAAAAGAACGCTAGCATTGGAAAACAGTCCGATACCGCGTCTGCACATCTACAGTCTTCTGCTCTTTGCTATTACCGCAATAATTGCGGCTCCTTTTATCCCCGTTCACGATGATGATATAGATGACACATCAGAAATCTCCATTGAACAGGGTGAAGATGATGAGGATGATGACATATCAGATTTCGCCCAGAATCTGTTATTTAGCGATTTCGGAGAAGATCAGGACGGAATTCTCAGCAACACGATAGATCTTGAAGGTCTTGAAGATACATCGGCAGAATATGAATGGCTTACATATACAGTAAAACAGAACGAAACACTGGGTGCAATATTCCGAACGCTCAATATATCACAGGGAACATTGCAGAAAATTCTAAAGGTTGATGTAAAAAACAGTCTGGTCCAGCTCAGAATTAATCAGCAGATAGATTTTCTTATTGATGAAAACGGTGTTCTGCGATGTCTTGCAATGCCGCTGAAAAACGGCGAGCAGGAGGTTCTTTTCGTTCGCGACAATGTGAACAACCGTTATGTTTCTTATGTAGATCCGATCGATCACCATCTGTCTGATGCCCCTTCTGTAGTTATGATCCCGCGGGATCAGTACAAACCAAACACCATTATAGAAAGCAATACTGCCGGCAGTTTAACGGCGGATGCTCAAAATAATCCTGCCACCCACGAAATTTTTCAAAACGGTATCTCTGATATTTTCTCTCAGGCCAATGCCAGTGCAGAACATACAATTGCCAAAGAAAAAGCAGAGGAACTAGCCCGACAGAAAGAGCAGAAAAAACTGGAAATTGCTCGCAAGAAGCAGGAGGAAGCAAGGAAACGTGAACAGATGGCAAAGGAGAAGGCTGAGCGAGAGCGTCAGTTACAGATTGCCAAAAAGAAGGAGCAGGAAAGACAGCGTCAGATAGTGGGAAACAAAACCATTATCTCTGGAAAAATTGTGCAGGGTTCATTCGTAAAAGACGGTGAATCAGCAGGTCTTTCTCATCAGCAAATGAGAAATATAAGCGATATCTACAAAGGAAAAATCGATTTCCGCAGGGATATCAAAAAGGGTGATACATTCAAAGTTCTGTTTGATCGTCCTGTAAGTGATCCTCACGCCAGAATTTTGGCTGTAAGCATGCATACCAAGGGAAAGAGTATCAACAGATTTCTTAATATAGCTGACGGACGATACTACGATGAATACGGTCCCTCAACTACAGCATCCAGCAAGTTTCTTATGGTTCCTATCCATAAATTCACACGGATAAGCTCACCATTCAATCCAAGCCGTTATCATCCTACGCTCAAGCGCTACCGTGCACACCTGGGCACGGACTATGCCTGCCCGACAGGAACTCAGGTTTTCAGCACAGCAGACGGAGTTGTTGCAAAAGTCGGACACCAGTTTCCTGGTGCCGGACACTATGTCGTAATAGATCACGGCAACAGAATTCAAACCATATATATGCATTTAAGCAAAATTCTTGTATCAAAAGATCAAAAGATGAAGCAGGGACAGATACTCGGTCTTTCTGGAATGTCCGGCGGCATTAGCACAGGACCGCACGTCCACTACCAGCTTGAAATCAACGGTCATGCCGTTGACTCCACCAATCGTGGACTTCCTATCTATAATTCAGTCAGAAGAAGTAACACTGACATAAAGAAATTTGCTTCCCAAATACACCAGTACAAGAAAAAGCTTGAAATAAAATAGACTGATGCAGAAATATTTAATGTATCGAATAATAATGCCGTATGTTTAACAAAACAGGTGGTTTTGCTCAATATTTGAAGACAGTACTGATAATAAACCATCAGATTATGTCATTTCGATATTTCCAGACGGAATAAAACTCTCTGTCATTTAGCATCTGAAAATTAACAAACAGAGGATCAGAATAAAATGTTAAATCCTAAGGACACTGAACAAGGTAGTGTCTCACACGAAAATCAGGCCAAAGCCGAAATAGAACAGAAGACCAGGGAATACATAAAAAAACAGAAAAAGAAAATGGCTGTATCCATAATTATTCTCATATCTGTAGCCGTCCTTATGCTTACATGGAAAATATATTCCATAGACAGTCAGAAGGAGTTTGAAAAGAAACAATTCAGTGATCAAAGGGTAGCTGAAATACAAAAGAATATGAAGAATGAAATTCAGAAGGAAACAAACGCTGAGAGTGCAAGCACAAAGCAGCAGTCTATAGTATCAGCCATAATCAAATCCCAGCCTCTACCTGTAAAAATAGACGATATCACTGCTATAAACAACATCTATTTCAAGGATAATTCTCTAACCTTCGAAGTATTCATCGACGGCAAGAAAATGAAAAAAGAAGAATTGGATAAAATGAATAATCCTCAGGTCATAGGCGACATTCTGCAAAAAAATAAACCGGTAGCCTGCTCCATAATGAAAAACCTCGACTCATGGGAAGGATCGTGGACTATCAGTTATATCTATTATTTCATTGAATCCAAAAAGGAAATAGGCAGAACATCATTCAGCAGCAGCAAATGTCTCTGACCATCAATAAAATTCAAAGGGGAAACTTCAGTTAAAAGTATCCCCTGTATTTCATAAAAAGCGTATCAGTTTTTTTCCGCAAGAATCAAACCGGCCTCCAGTATTGCTGCTACTGCATGCAAATTAAGCCGGCTTATAGAAACTGGAGCCTTATCCCTGACTACAGGTTTTGCATGAATCGCAACTCCCGTGCCGGCCAGACCGATCATTGGCAGATCATTAGCTCCGTCTCCAACAGCCATAGTGTTTCTGATAGGAAGATTGTACCTGTCCTTCAGCATCATAAGAGTCTCGGCCTTAACCCTTGAATCAACAATCTGACCTAATACCTTTCCGGTAAAAACTCCATCAACAGCTTCAATATCATTGGCTACAACATAATCAAGTTCATATTCCCGCTTGAGTTTGCCAACAAAACGGGTAAATCCGCCAGAAGCTATGGCGACATGCCAACCGCAAGATTTAGCCTTTGCAACCATTTCTGCAAATCCCGGCATTACAGGAAGATTTTTTTCTACGGTATCCATAACCGATTCACTCTTACCGGAAAAAAGCGCTATGCGACGTCGAAAACTTTCCTGGAATTCCATATGTCCCTGCATTGCCTGAGCAGTAACCGCCGATACCTGCTCTCCGATACCAGCCAGTTTGGCCATCTCATCTATACATTCACACTGAACACAGGTGGCATCCATATCAAGCAATATAACACCCGGTGTATGAGGATCCGGCAGAGTTCCGACATGCAAACCGTCTATTGACCAATCGGAGAATTTCAAATCATGAGAAAAATCACTGTCAAAATGATCATGAACAAAAATAACTCCGGTTACACCAGCCTCTTGATATGACGCGACCAGAACAGTTTTCAAATTCGCTTTCTCTGCCATTTCTATAAAAGTTGAAACATGCTCCTTTCTAACATCTGTTCCAAGCAATACTGAAACGGAAGCTCTGAAAGGTATTTCAGCAATGTTTTCAAAATGATTTTCAATGTATAAAAGAGAGGAAGATAAATTCCAGTCTCTCACACAATCAGGAAGATTGTTAAATTCATTCATTCTAATTCCTTACATTCAGCAGATGAAACATCTGCAACTTTAAAAATTCGACTGACAGTATTTTCAGTAATTCTGGAAAGTTCGGCCTTTGAAATATCCAGACAGGCAGTACAACATTCTGCAACATCAAGCAGCATCAGAGGATTAGTCCTTCGAAATGCCGGTGCATCAGTCTCAAGAACAATATAATCAGCACCGGAATATGCAACTGCATCTCTGAGTCCGGAAGCTTTTTCCGAAAGGATCAGAGTTCCGATTCCCAAACAAAATCCGGCATCAATCCACCGCTTTGCCATCTGACGATTTCCGCTGAAACCGTGAATTACACCGGTACCAGAAAAACATAACGCCTTGAGCATATGAAGAATTCTGTCATCCCTTCTGATACTGTGAATAACAAGCGGCAGCTCCTTTTCCATGGCAAACTCTACCTGCCGTTCAAAAAGAAGTTCCTGCAGTACTGTGTCATCTGAATTCCGTGCAGGTTCAAGCCCGCACTCCCCCACTGCTACGGGAGCACAAGGTTCCTGCCACTCAGATGCTGTATAGGAAGGATGACACCCCCAGCACCGGTACACTGCAGGATCTGCATTCTGCCAACTCTTAAGATTAAAATCGACATCAGGCACAATATACCGACACACACCGCGTGACCGGAGTATGTCAAGAACCGGACGCAGATCTGGAATCATATTCAGGTGAATATGAGTGTCAGTAAAACAGTAATCAGTGCTCACGAGTAGTAAAGAACTGTATCTTAGGATAGCGCTCCTGGGTAAGATTCAGGTTAACTCTTGTCGGCGCTATGTATGTCAGATTATCACCGCCATCAAGTGCAAGATTCATCTCGCACTTGTCCTTGAATTCTTGAAACGCCTTGGGATCATCACATGCCACCCACCTTGCCGTTGTTACATTCACCGACTCGTAAATAGAATCAACGTTATACTCATGCTTCAATCTTGATACAACAACATCAAACTGAAGAACACCGACAACGCCAACAATCAAATCATTGTTTATAATCGGTCGAAAAACCTGAACCGCACCTTCCTCGGAAAGCTGAATCAGACCTTTCAACAACTGTTTCTGCTTCAGAGGATCGCGCAGAAGAATTCTCTTGAAGAGTTCAGGTGCAAAATTAGGAATACCTGTAAAATGAAGATTTTCACCCTCGGTAAAAGTATCACCAATCTGAATGGTTCCATGATTGTGCAAACCTATAATATCTCCAGGAAATGCCTCTTCTGCCTGCTCTCGATCTCCTGCCATGAAGGTAACAGCATCAGAAATAACCACATCCTTGCCGATGCGTACGTGACGCAATTTCATACCCTTGGTGTAATGACCGGATACGACACGCATAAATGCAATGCGGTCCCTGTGTTTTGGATCCATATTTGCCTGAATCTTAAAAATAAACCCGGTAAGTGGCTCCTCCTGCGGAAGAACACTTCTCGTCTCTGTCTGACGAGGCTGAGGAGCCGGAGCCCATTCAGTAAGACCGTCAAGCATATGATCAACGCCGAAATTGCCAAGAGCCGTACCCCAGAACACTGGTGTAAGTTCACCGGATCGGAATGCATCCAGGTCAAATTCGGCGGATGCACCCTTGACCAGTTCCATGTCGTCTCTAAGGCGCTGGGCATAATCTTCCCCTATAGCCTTGTCGAGTTCGGTACTGTCTATTCCTTTAATTACTCTTCTTTCCTGGATTGTATGACCGAATCCCTGAGCGTACAGCACCATCTCATCGGTATAGATGTTGTAAACACCCTTGAAATCATGACCGGCACCGACAGGCCAGGTAACCGGAGCACATACTATACCCAGTTCATGCTCAATTTCATCCATCAATTCCATAGGATCTCTCGTTTCACGATCCAGTTTATTCATGAATGTAATTACCGGAGTTGTACGAAGTCTTGCAACATCCATAAGTTTTCTGGTTCTTTCTTCGACACCTTTAGCGGCGTCAATAACCATCAGACAGCAATCAACTGCAGTAAGAGTACGGTAGGTATCCTCGGAAAAATCCTCATGACCCGGTGTATCAAGCAGATTTACAAGACAGTCTCTGTAAGGAAACTGCATAACGGATGTTGTAACAGAGATACCGCGTTCTTTCTCCATGGCCATCCAGTCAGATTTGGCAAACTGACCTGAGCCTCCTCTACCTTTAACTGTTCCTGCACGCTGGATAGCATTTCCAAACAAAAGAACTTTCTCCGTGATAGTTGTCTTACCGGCGTCAGGATGGGAAATGATAGCAAAGGTTCTACGTTTATTTATCTGTTCTGAAAAATCGGTCATAGTAATTAACCTGTATAAAAATATGTGATATTTTAGCAGATCATGTCAAAAGGCTAAAGAAAATGAGATCTAAAACGCATTTTCAAACTCCGCGGACAGACGGGTCCCATACATATTTATGAAGCTGAAGCTGAAGCCGGACCTGCGACATTCCGGAATTCTTTAGATAGTCCACTATTTCAGCAGGACTGATCCTGCCGAATACCGGACTTACAAAAATATGGCAGTCAGGATTGTAAAATCTGATTACTCTAGACATCGTATCAAGATCCTCTGCGGAACCGACAACAAATTTAAGAACATCCCAATTTTCAAGATGCGTGAAACAATTGATTTTCATCTTTGACTCCATTCCTGATGACGGAGACTTATAATCAACTGTCAGGAACAGTTTTTTCCCCTGTTCCATACGATAATCATGATCCCAGATTGCAGAATAATCACAATATCCGGAAGTTTCGATATTAACCGTATACTCAGAAGTAACCAGTTCATGAACAAGTTCACGGATACTATTTTGAACTAAAGGTTCACCGCCGGTTAGAGTTACCATTCTGATCCCAGTATTATTCAGCCACGACAGTATATCAGCGATATTCATACTCTGATATTCCCCGCCCTCGCATGAATACCTGGTATCACAATATGAGCAATGAAGCGGACAGCCGTAAAATCTAACAAAATTGCATAGATATCCCTGCCTGATCCCTTCACCTTCTATACTGGTAAACATTTCATTAACCAACATACTAATCTCTGGTGTATATTACAGTATTGTTACGTGATTCCATTAATTCAACCATATAGCATACAACACGATTGTCAGTGAGCTGGTCGCTCACCCACCGTGCTATATTTTCCGCTGTGGGATTAAAGGGAAGAACATCATTAAGATATGAATGATCAAGGATCCCGGATATACGGTGCTTAATCTCGGAAAAATCCATTACCATACCGTTGGAATCAAGCTCTGAAGCCCTCAAATAAACAGTAAGATCCCATTCATGCCCGTGAAGATTGGTACATTTGCTTTTGTACGGAAGATCCAGACGATGAGCTGCGGCAAAGGTAAGATGTTTTTTGACTGTGAACATTTATATTAATCTCGGAAAATGTTGAAATGGAGTACGGGAATTATATCACAGCCCCGAATATTAACCACAAACTCCGCAAAATTGATAAGATTCAGGGTAAACAAAAGAGCACCTGCAGATTTGATAACAAACAAATTGCAGGAGCTCCGTCTTCAGCAGTAAATAACTGCTCGTACAGCCAAAAATCAGAATGCCATAATTACTGAAAATCAGGTCAAAAGATCAAGCATCTGTACCACTTAAGAACTGAAGAACTACTTTCTTACAAGATAATTTCCGGTGCAAATCCATTTATATGTCGTAAGTTCCTCCAGTCCCATAGGGCCTCTGGCATGCAGCTTCTGAGTTGAAATAGCAACCTCAGCACCAAGTCCAAATTGACCGCCATCGGTAAATCTGGTTGAAGCATTCACATAGGCGGCGGCTGATCCTACACTGTTAACAAATTTTTCAGCATGATCAAGACTGTTGGTAAGTATGGCATCCGAATGTGATGCATTATGCTCATGCATATGTTCGAGGGCATCATCTATTCCATCAACAAGCTTCACACCCATGAAAAGAGACAGCCATTCAGTATCAAATGTATTCTCATCCGAATGTTCAAGTCTTTCACATCCCAGATATTGCAAAATATCAAATGCTTCCTTATCTGCAGCGACTCCTATCCCTGCACTGTTCAATTCCGGAACTAAATTTTTAAAGAAAGCACCCGCAATCGAACGGTGAACAAGCAGTGTATCAAGCGAGTTGCACGCAGACGGCTTTTGGACCTTGGAATTCATGATAACAGGGACACTGCGTTCCAGATCTGCAGTTTCATCCACAAAAATATGACTGATGCCGAATCCTCCGATAATGACAGGAATTGTAGACTCAGCACGGCACAGCGCGCTGAGTTTGCTGCCTCCACGAGGAATTACCATATCAATATACCGATCCATATGAAGAAATTCTGTAACAAGTGATCTGTCCGTGTTCTCTATAAACTGGACAACGTCAGGAGATACGCCTGCCGCAGAAAGCCCCTGCCTGATATATCTGATCATCACCAGATTTGTTTCTATAGTTTCGCTTCCGCCTCTTAAAATACATACATTACCAGTCTTGATGCAGAGTGATGCAATATCAGCTGTTACATTAGGTCTCGCCTCGTAGATAACACCTACTACACCTATAGGGATCCTTTTTCGTGTAAGAGAAAGACCGTTAGGAAGAACTCTGGAATCTATAACCGAGCCGACCGGATCATTCAGCGTGGCTACTTTCCTGATATCACGAATAATATCACCCATTCGCTTATCATTTAAACGAAGTCTGTCAAGCAGTGCAGGTCCCATACCCTTCGCTTCAGCCTTTTCATAGTCCCTGCGGTTTGCCTCAAGAATATCATTAACATTATTCTGAAGAGCATCAGCCATAGCAATAAGAACCTTATTTTTAACGTCAGTACCCAATACAGAAAAGCCTACGGCTGCATTTCGTGCAGCTTCTCCAATTTTTTTCAGATAATCGCAAATTTCCATGCTTAAAAGATCCTTATTAAAACCATCAGACCACAACCAAATCATCTCTGTGAATCACTACAGAGCCATGATCAAATCCTAAAATTGAAGATATATCCTCGGACTTTATCCCCTTGATCTTTTCCAGATCCTCCGAGGAGTATCGAGTTATGCCTCTTGCTATTTCATGCTCCTCAAGACTGCATACTCTGATAACATCCCCTCGTTCAAATTTTCCTACAATCCTGCGAATACCTATAGGCAACAGACTGGATCCCCTGCTCTTGATTGCTTTCACAGCTCCCTCATCCACAAAGACGTTCCCTTGAGGTTTCTGACCGGAAAGAATCCAGCTCTTACGGCGCTCAATTGGATTTGTTTTGGCGCTGAACCTTGTTCCATGATGATTGTCGCCCTCAACTGCATCATAAATATACTCCGGATGACGACCTGATACTATCTGAACTTCAATGCCTGACATTGTAGCTATGGTGGCGGCCTGAATTTTAGTTGACATACCACCTGTGCCAAGACCGCTGACACTATCTCCTGCGATTGCTCTGATTTCATCAGTGATTTCATCTACCTCGCGAATAAGTTCAGCATTAGGATCAGAATTTGGATCAGCTGTATACAGTCCGTTCTGGTCTGTCATAAGAAACAAAACATCCGCATCCGCAAGCACAGCCACTCTTGCTGAAAGATTATCATTGTCTCCGACTTTTATTTCAGCAACCGCCAGCGCATCATTTTCATTTACAACCGGAATAAAATTATGATCCAAAAGCGCATTTACTGTATCCCTTGCATTCAGATAACGTTCTCTATCCTGTAAATCAGCTCTAGTTAGAAGGATCTGTCCTACATATATCCCGTATATACCAAACAAATCAGCCCACATGTTAATAAGGTACGTTTGACCGACTGCCGCCAGCATCTGACGATTAACCATATTCTTTGGTATGTTAGGCTGTCCCAGTGCATCGCGGCCCGCCGCCTGAGCTCCTGAAGTAACAACCACTATCCTGTGTCCTGCAGAGTGCAAATCAGCAAGAACTCTTACAATTTCCAAAATATTTTTCTTAGAAAGACTCTTCGTACCTGCAGTCAAAATACTGGTTCCCAGCTTGACCACTATCGTTTTACAGCTTTTATTCATTTTCAAAAATTAAAATATTTACCGTACCAACTGATGATTTTTTCATAAAATTTATTTGAAGCATCTATCAGTTTACCTTTTTTTATCACAGTAAACTCACCATCAACAGATGAGTTTGCCAGTAACTTCAAATCATCGCTGTCGCAGAAGGAATCTCCGTCAAAACCTATAGCTGAAATAGGCACTGCAGTTTTAGATCCCAAAAGTCCCTGAACTTTCAGCGAGAACTGAGACAGAATAGGCTTTAACGAGTTCCAGTCTGCAACATCGCGATCAATGCGGTTTGCAATACTGTTTTTTACAACAACCGGAAGTTCATCCAGAACTTTGTCATCAGTAAAGCATCGATTGATTGCAGGTCCTAAGCAGATTGCAGCCTTTATATACTGACTTCTCATATAGCACATTCTGGTTACAATATTGCCTCCGAATCTGACCCCCAGAGCTCCTATACGGGTGCTGTCTATAAGCGGTTCATTCTGGACAACATAGTCAAGAACCTCACGATGAAGAATCGAGCAGTCATAGTCCAGTGCAAAAGTCTGATTCTGACCACAGCGGGGATTATCCAAAGTCAGCATAGCCACGCCGTGAGGAGCAAGACATTCGGCAAAAAGAAGAAAAAAGTCAGAAAAAAGAGTCTCATATGAACCTGCAGCAATAATCATCGGGACTGGTTCATCTGATTTTGGAAGATGCAGCCATGCCTTTATCGGAGTCTTGTTGCCATTAGAACATGGCACAGACAATTCCTTGAATTTTACACCTAATGCTGTAAGCATATCTCTGTACGACTGCAAAGCTATAGTCTGTGCCTTATCAGCATTTTTATCACCTCTAAGATGAGGATAACTGGCAACATTAAAGCAAATACGCGCTGAATTAAGAAGTCTGATGTATTCTTCTTTATTTGAAGGAGTTTTTTCCAGTGCTTTTGCCTTGTTTACAAGTAACGTACCTTGATGTACAAATTCATAGCACCAGTTACCTTCACCGTAGGCTTCAACGGTATCAAGAAGATTCTCTCGACTACGCTTGTTCTTGGATGAACTTATGGCAATTAGGGCATTTTCCCAAATATCCATAGGTAGCCCCTGAAGAAACCAGTAAGCCTTGCGTCGAAGTCTGAACCATTTAGGAGAATAGGCACCTGGACTGACCAATGACTCGTTAACAGCGGGTTGTTCTATTGTCTTGCAACTGTTTGAAATCAGCGAAGTCTCCAAACTGGTCAACTGTCTGACCAGCATTTTCTCCGTTAAATTAGTTTCTGAAATATCGTCCATATTCTGCTCTCGCGACTTTACAGCCCATCGAAGTTTCAACTTCGAATATACTGAGTATTTATTTTAATGTAGCAAACCAAAAAATGCCACAATCCTAGATCAAACGCATTTGTACTCCGGATATATTAGGGATTGCTGATAAAAAATTTTTATAGTCACGAGAGTCCCTGATACATACTGGTTTAATTCTTTTTTTTTGTCTTGCTTCTTACCCCTAAGTCTGTAAATGCCCCCTCTTAACTTCAACATCATAAGGAACGGATCCATAAACTTTATTAAGTACATTATTTCTGTATAATATAAACTCGATTTTGCAATATTTTTACAGCCGGTCGATATGAGTACCGACAATACCTTCTACACATCAGCAAATCAAAATTCGGAGTTTATCTATGTCTGAGGAAAATATCAAAATTGCAGTGCACAGCGGCAACTTCCACGCGGATGACTGTGTAGCATACGGCATTATTTCCACGATTTATCCTAACAATGAATTAATCAGAACAAGAGATCAAGATTTGCTCACCCAGTGCAATTTCAGACTTGATGTAGGAGGCAAATACAACGGTCAGACGGATTTCGACCACCACCAGAGAGATTTTAAAGAAACAAGACCAGATAATGATAAAATCAAGTACGCCTCCGCCGGCCTTGTATGGAAACACTTCGGAGAGGAATACATTAAAATCAAAAACAAGGATCTCCAAAAAGAGCAGATAAACTTCATAAAAAATGAAATTGATTATTTATTTATCCGCTATGTTGACGCTAATGACAATGGAATCAGTATAGTAGATGAAGAAGCCCCGGGCTTTTCAAAAATAATTTTTCTGTTCAACTACAAATACGGGTATACAAATAATTTCGGTTTTGTACGTGGTGCCCTGCTGGCAACAGATGTTATTGACGGATTCATCGGACAACTTACAAAATATCTTGAATCTGAAAAGATTGTTTTACAGGCATTAGAAGATAATAATGACAGTCATATACTGTTTCTTCCTCAAAAAGTTGCCTTTCAGGATGTTATTAACAGACACTGGGATAAATTTCTAAGTATACAGTTAGCCGTTTATCCAGAAACAAACTCGGAAAAATGGAGAATCAAATCACTGAATAACGATCCGAAAGATCGCTTCAGCAACCGCTGCAAAGCACCTGAAAACTGGAGAGGACTTACAGATGAGAATCTGGAAAAGGCAACAGGTATAGCAGATGTCGATTTTGTTCATCCAAACGGTTTTACCGGCGGAGCTAAAAATCAGAAAGCAGCCTTAGAAATGGCTAAAAAATGGTATGAAACAGTTAATAATTTCGAAAATAATTCGTAATCGTAAATGTCAAAAGATCAGTTGATGCGGATTCAGTAAATTTCAATAGCCAAATCCGCTATTTTCCCAACTAATTTACATTTTTACCATTGATGCTTAATTTTCCTTTTTCAAAAACGAACCGGTATTCAAGAATCTGCGCATTAGGATCCATTGCATAAGATCTGATTGTATCTGCATAAGAGGCTCCGTACAGTTCAGGGTAGGTAAGCAGGCGACCGTCAAGAGTAAAACTACCGTTGATTGTCATATGATCTGCAAGACTAGAAAGGGTATTCATCTTTGAATCTTTGTCAGAATGGACTGCGAATGAGCACCTGAGCCCCACTTCCGCATCCTTGTAAATAAATTTCAGTGACATTTTTCCGGATGATCTGTTCAGTATCCCACCTGATGGAATTCCGTAGATTTCATGACTGTCTAACGATACACATCCGATCATATTTCTCATGGACTGATTTCTTTCAGAACAATTTGCCATATAGTCTGTTAAATCAAGATCTTTAACAGTGAAGAGGAAATCAAAATTCTTAACAAGATAGTCATAATCTGAGGTCTGATAATTTAGATGCTCAAATGCTATCTGAAATGATCCGTCATAATAATTTCCCTTCAAATTTTCAGAAGCTGAAATATGAAGCTGACTTGAATAGTTACTTACATTGCCAATTACCTTTTTCCCTTCCTTTTCGATTAATTTTGCCAAAAACAAACCGTTACGAATTTCTGTTGGAGAAATATAAGTATTACCGCGGAAATCATTCAGAAGAAAACCGTCATCACCGCTACTGTTCCCGAAAAAAATTTTGCTGAATGAAAAATTTAATTTGTATAACTTTGTTTCTTTTGAAAAAAGTTCAATCTCGGCATTAAACTTTCCGTCTCTCCAGCTGTATAAATCCCCGTAATATTCAAAGTCTCCGTTTCCAAAATCAGCTGAAGCCTCTGACGAATCATTAACACCATTGTAAGATCCATCCATACTATCAAATATAGAACGGATCAAATTTCTGTCTGATTCTTTAAAACCTAGAAAACTGTAAAATTTATCATCTATGGATACTCTTGTATTTACAGAACCGAAACCGTATGAATTTATAAACTGAACAGGGAACTCAAATCTGTCCCTGTAGTTAAAAAGGTAAGTAACCTTGTCGGAAAAAAATCCGCTCTCAGATGTTCCTAAACTGGTAACCATGATCGGAAGTTCAGTTTCCCTGATAAAATTCTGGACCTTCTGAAAATTTTTTTCATAGACAACACGACTTGTATTTTTTGCATAATTCACACCCCAGAACCATACTCCCGCTGAGCATGATATCATCAGCAGCACAGTACCCGCCCCGATTAGTTTTAGTATTTTTTTTGAGACAGGAACCTTTTCCAGCAATTGATCAATCAAATTCATAGGTACTCCGGAAGTAGTATTTTGAGTACAAATTCTTAAAAATACACAGATAAAGATATCAGCAAGCAATAGCTGCAGAAAAATTGCAGTTCTGCCAGAGTGCGATGCATCAGGCTATTCAACTGTTCTGAAATACTATTCTCCATAAAAAAACTGGAAAATACCGGTAACACATCACATGTTCACTCTTCTGCTTAATAGAAAAAAAGTCCGCCGTAAATAACCGACGGACCATAAGCAACAGAAAGAGTAGGATTCACTCCAGGATCAAAGACCTGCAGATCCGAGCTCTCACTGCATTAGAAATTATTTAACAGACTTACCGTTTACTGTTAATTTGCCATCTTTGAATTCAACATGGTATGTCAGTGTTGAAGCATCAGGATTGACAGCATACTCTTTAAGTACTCCCTCAAGACTATCGAGTTTGTACTGAGGATGAGAAAAAATGGATGAATCGATACTGTAATCTGATACCAACTGAACTGAAGTAATTAAAGAAAAAGGATTCTTAAAATCAGCTCCCTGTTTGAAAGAAAGATTATTCTTCAAATCAATATTTGCTCCGCTTAAATTAGCGCCAAGATTAACTGTAAAGGCTGTTTCATCAGTTAAGGCAGTCAATAAAACTTCAGATTTTTCTTTATCATTAAGTTTATTTAAACCTTGGCTGAGACAACTATCAATATCTACCGCAACACCCATGCTTTCACACTTTTTCTTTATTTCTGAATAATTTAAATTTTTGAAGTTTAACAGAATCTTAGCGTTCTTCACGTCATATTTATCCTTTTCTTCAAACTTCAACTCGTCCACAGACAAATCAAGATCTATATCATACTGATCATCCTTCTTGTTTGTTGCTGAACCCAAAACTGCCTTGGTTGCATATTTCTTCATTGAAAAGAGAACATCAGAAGATTTGAAAGAAATTTCATCAACTTTTGACTCAGCAACAGAATTGCCTGATGACTTGTTTTCAGAAACAAGTGACAAACCGGCCAGTTTCAAGCCTCCTTCAGATTTCGCATCAATAGCAATTTCCGGAATGTTGATTACTGATGAACTTACTACAGGATTTTTGGACATATTCTTTATATTGAAAGAAATATTTCCCGCTTTCCAACTGACAAAAACACCGTCTCCATCAATATTTCTGTCATGCATATTGAATTCGGCTTTCGCTTCATCAGAAAAAACGCTGTACTTGGACTTGAAACTTGAAACAAGTTCCTTTGCTATCATTTTCCATTTTTCTGAAAGTCCCAGTCCGTCATATACCTTGTCTTCAATAGAAACCGTACTTTCAACCGAGCCGAAACCGTAATTGTTATGTACTTGAACAGGAAGAACAAATCCACCTTTGGCAGGGGTAATTTCATATGTGTGAACAGAGGATGAAAAACCGGTTGATTCACTTCCCTTGTTTTCAATTTTCAGAGGAATTTCGTAATCTCTGATAGCTTCATCAACCTTGTAAAAATTCTTTGTCGCCAGGGATTCTCCTGAACTCTTGGTGTATGCAATGCCTCCGACATACGCTCCAACTCCGAGAACAGCTGCAGCACCGGCAAGAACTAAAACTTTAGCACTCATAATATATTCCTTATGAAATCGATAATACACATCGCCGCTTTTCAAAAAAAAACAGATTTCTGAAATGCTCTGAATTTGGAAATTTCAGACTCCATACTTGCGTAAAGAACACCTCTTTGAGAAACTGTTATGTTTTCATCAAAAAAACAACAACGGTATCAATCAAAACAAAACATTTACAGACTCTTGGCAATAAACAATTTTCATATCTGTAAAATTACAAAACTTTCATATTGTAACAATTAATTCCACATTGTAAAGCAAACTGCAATTCGATGATGAAAGCAGAAAATTCTTTTCAAGATCTTGCTACAGAATGGAACTTTAATACATACAGACTTAGCATGTGGCAGTATCATAAAATATGTGTCTAAAATTTTGTCCTCAGCTCAGTTGCACGAACTAAAAATTCAGACTAGAAGAAATCTTCTAATGAAATAAATTTCATATAGTCTGAATCATTGCAACTCATAACCTCTGCCACTGTCATGTTATCACGTATCAAACAAACACATTTCACTTTGTTTGTCCCTGTCTTTCCTTATTCAATCAAAATTCATTCTCGTACATCCAAGCTTCACCATGAACAGGGAAAAACATTATCGTCCCGCTAAATCACATCACAAGAAATAAGCTCATTAACATTTCAGACCATGTCAGCTTTCCAACTATCATAAACAGCCTTGCCGAATGCTAAAGCATTATTCTCCTCTTCTGCATTTCCTATTTTCTTTGTGTTAATAATTTTATTTGTAGAAGGGATCGGTCTATAATCGAACTGATTCATCAGTTTCTTCAAATCCGGATAACAATCATTTTTTAAAATATCAAAGGCAACCATGTTCGGAGCTATGAATCTTATCTGGTACCCGCTCTTACGCGGCCATATCATCATGAAAGTTTTTGATGTACTTCCTAATACTGTTACTCCGCACGAGATGTAATTATTTTTTTTGCCTCTAATAAGCTTTATATCAACATCTTTACCAAAAGCGCGGATTTTATCACATACTCGATGTTTATCCTCATTTGACATATCACCCATATCCAAGTCATCAGCGTCGATTATCAATTCACTGCCACGCACTGTTTTCTTCTCTCTAAGACTGGTATCAATCTGACTCACCGTAGTTACAGCAGACATATCGATAATACTGTTAATTTTTTCTCCAAACTCTGATATATCGGACTCTTCGCTAACTATGAACCTAATAATGTTCAAAATTCGAGAGATATTAAGAGCTCGAATGGATAAAAAGGTATCCTTCTGACATGCTCGATAAAGAACCTGCTCCCATAATTCTTCAAACTCCCGAATCGTTGCCAGTTCCTTTACCTTTTCCTCAGGCAGTTTCTGCAGATGAAAATTAACAGCTGATTCTTCATCCCATTCCAGAAAATTGGATTCCTGAATCAGCAGATCATATATCTGAGGATATGCAATCTGAATGCAGAGAAAACCAAAATTTATAGCCTTGTCAGCCACGGACATCTCAGCAGTTCCGTCTTGAAATTCGGTTCTAATTTTCTGCATTATCTGAATAAGAGAAAGACTGTTCAATAATCTCTTGATTGAGCGAGGATTCGGACCGGTTGAATATTCAACCATCCGGCAAAGTACATCCAATGTTTTCACCTGTTCATCGTTTTCACTGTAAAGCATATGCTGCAACTCAGAGCCGTTCATATACTTGATCTGAACCAGCGAATCCTCAACAAATTTGGAAATATCATAGGATCCTATAGGCATGGAGAACGGTAACTGAATAATTTTATCGAAGAAGGAACGATACGCACGATCGTCCTCGCCACTAGCTACCGACGCAAACTTAACCTTGAGCCCTTTCACCACAACTTCATAATCGATAGCAAGTACAAATATGCAATTATTTACCTCAAAAAGATTCTTTAAAAGTTCGAGTATATGAACCGCATCCTCAGGATTTATACGATCTAAATCGTCAATAAAAAAAAGAAAACCTTTTTTGTTATCTTCTCCATTCTGATGATCAATTCTCAAGCACTCATCAATAACTTTCTGCAGGGCATCTCTGAACTGTGAGGGGCGAACCTCATTCTCGACCATGCCTTCAGTTGAAGATTCGTCTTCACTGAAGGCAGAAACAGCACTTTCCCCATCAAGACCTATCGCATTGATACCCGCCTTAAGCGCCGTTTTTGCTGCAAACACAGATGTTTTTTTGAGAAACGACCAGGCCTGCTTTTTCAGATTAACGACATACTCGTTAGCACTACTGTTGTAACGCTCTAGAATTTTGGAACACTCTGTGGTGAGTCCCTTAATTACATTGACCAGTACCTCTTCCGGAGTCTTCATCAAGGAATACTCCCACATATTTATCCAGATACCATGAAAGGGCACAGAGGAATTTATACTATCTTTATCATCACATAATTCATGACGTATTTGATTCATAAGAGAAGTTTTTCCGCTTCCCCATTCACCTTGTATTGCAATAGTCGTTGGCATATCGGAGTTCAGGATGTATTCCTTTAGAGCACGGGTGTACTGATCAATTCCAAGCAGATCGGACTGTCCACCCTTACGAGGACTATCAATTAAATTGCATGACATAACTTTTCCTTAATTCAGATTTCCAAGTAATTTTTTTATGTTCAACTTCATATTCCATCTAACATCAGGCAATCATAAATCAAAACACTCTTTGGGTTCACTGATTCTTTATCCAGATCCTACTGATAATTTTGATATTTCGCTCCATAAGAAACAGGTTATAAGTTCATTGTTACTTATGAATGCTGATCATTGTTATAGAAAATAAATGAAATTCTTTGTTGAATTCACATGAGCAATACCGTCAATATCTCACGGGAATGCAGAGTTCTGATTCAGTACTTGATCATTTCTCATAATTCATTGGCTCTGTTAGGGAATAGTATTGCTTCTAAAATCAGACTATGCATCGTTAAGTTATCAAGACTTAAAATTTTAGTTTTTTAAGTTCAAAAATATAAATACATTATGAAATGTAATGACGCTTTGCCGAATCAACATTTTTGTTGAACAGAGCCAATTTATTACTGCCAACTAATTAAAATCAGCAAGTCTGCTCTTATGATAATACCAAAGAAGATGATCAAAACCATTCCTGCTTATTTCCGGGGTACCTTCACCCGCCCTTTCTCGCACCTCGTCTACCAGTTTTCTGTATGTTTCATAGTTTTCTAAATCTCGGCGTGAGTACGGTCTGGATTTATCCTTGTTTATGCTGTAAAAATTAAAATAAAACGGTAAAACAGTTAAAAGTATATTGTCGTATATCGAGTAGTTATCCTGCTGCTCAGCACCGTCAAATATAAAGAAACATGCATAATGACAGAATTTAGAAGCAAAAGAAGTATTTACTCTTGCCTTATACTTTTCTGGTAATCCTTTAACATCAGTTGGTTCAACAATTTTAGAAAATAATTTTAAATCACCTCTCCAAAGACTTTTGAGAAATTCTTTTTTACCAAATGCTATAATACGTTTTGGGATCTGTTCCCTACCTACGCTGTCAGCATTTATATGAGTACTGTTTTCAATATCCACCGCAATTACAGCATTTTTTATCAATTCTTCATAAGTATAAGGGCATGATCTCGCCTTTTTAGAACAAGTGTGATCTCTTAAGTAATTTTTTAAGTCTACTTCTACTGAATCATCGTCTAAAAACTCACTGCTGTTGATCAAGACATAATTTCTTAGCATATTCATCCAATATGCAGTAGATCCATGATACGATCCTCGGGGACCTGCATTTATATCAGAAGATTTGATATAGTCAGAATCATTGCAAATCATAGCCTCAACAATTGCAACATTATCATGCGTCAAACGTACAAGCTTACGGCCATTATTTTTATCTGCAAATATTTTAAGCATCTTTCTATTAGCAGCTGCCAGTTCGCTTTCAATCAAGTTACTCATACATCAGTCCCTCATAAACTCGGGAATTCACTATCACCCAAACAGTTATCAAAATATGAAAATAGCAGTAAATAAAAATCATGCATGTTTTATGGTATAACCAGGCTACAGTTTTTATTATGATTTACATCTCATTTTAGTAATAATTTGTATGTAATAACTAAAAAAAATGACAAATATCAGTATTTAAGACATATATTACCCAGGTTGAAGAATATGATGTTATGTAGTAAATGCGGGGAAAAAATTTCCGACAATTCCGTGTTCTGCAGTCACATCGGAGCAAAGATCACAATCAAATCAAAAGATAGCAATAAAAGAACCATGAACACAAATTCAGCAAAATCATCCCAGACGAAATCCTCTGATAAGCAAACTCCGGCCTCAGGTTAAAAAAAATCAGTACAAACAAAAAGTCTGATAAACTGACCAAGGCAACAAGTATTCCAGAAGATGTACAAGCAAAAGTACCTAATAAACAAAAGTTTCAGCATCTGAAAAAAATCTCCAAGTTAAAGCAGACAAAAGCCGGAATCCTGTACTAAACTCGCCGAATGACATAACAAATGAACTGATACAGCACATAATCAGCAATGATTTAGATTCATTAACCATTAATTATGAGTTTACCAGGAAGCAGCATAACAACGAGAAAGGGGGATGATTATGTCAAGGCAATCCTGAAAACAACCCCTTTCCGTATAGCAAATGAGAAAAGAGGTTCTCTATAAATTTTAGTTGGATGGTTAAATCTTAGACAGCTCCTAAATTAAGAACTGAAAGGATATTTAAAGAGGTAGTTTATCCTTATAAAATATGAAATTAGAAAACAAAAAAACAAGG
>JAEEOK010000036.1 GCA_016284235.1 Succinivibrionaceae bacterium | reverse complement strand
ATACCAAAAATTTTTTTTATAGGTAAGGAAACTTTATAAGTTACAAGGATTTGTAAAGTGAAATATGTCTACAAAAAAAAAAAAAAAATACGTAGACACAAAAATATTCGGGAACTAAGGATTAATCACATTGCACATTAAGATTAAGTTACAAAATCACCTTTCAATAATCATACAATCATAATTAATCACCAGCTGAGGAATTCTGTTCCCCGTTCATTCCTCCGATCTGACCGTAACTTGCCACCTTCTGCTCTCTGTCACCGCTTAGGGTAGTAACGTAAACGTCAACACCCCTTACTGCCATACGGATTCCCAAATTCTTAAATCTGCAGTAAACGGCCTCATTAAGCGCATCAATACACGGATTGCGATCATCAATTCTGGCAACAAAAGCCTTGATCTGAAAGTTCAATACACCGTCATCAAAACCGGCAAGGCATACATTAGACTTAGGTTCTGCAATAACATAAGGGCACTGTGACACAATCTCCGTCAAAATATCCTTTACCAGCTTGGAATCAGCCCCCTGGGAGCACGTAATACGTATTACTATTCTCGATATGGTATCACTCAGAGTCCAGTTAACAAGTGAAGACGTTATAAGTTTGCGATTAGGTACAATATACTCCATACGATCAAAATCCGTAATCGTTGTTGCCCTTATCTGAATACGTGTTACTTTACCACTGTGACCGTCAAGAGTAATTGTATCGCCTATACGAACCGGACGTTCGAAAAGCAGTATAAGACCTGAAACGAAGTTGGCAAAAATTTCCTGCAGGCCAAAACCAAGGCCCACCGACAAAGCTGCTATAAGCCACTGAAGTTTATCCCATGAAAGTCCGAGTCTATATGCACAGAAAATAATGCAGGATCCCACAAACATATAGTTAAGTACAGTAATTACTGAATAACTGTACTGATTCAGCAGTTTGACTCTTTTAAAAATCAGCATCTTGAGAAAACCCGGAAAATTAAGACATACAATAAAAGTCAGAAATCCCGCGTATATCACCACAAGAACGTCCCACATAGATACGGTATGATTCCCCGTCGTATACAGATCTATATGTCTGAAATAACTTGTCAGATGAACAAGCTCATCCCACACAAAATTGTACATCAAAAAAATAGTTGCACTAGAACAGACAAGACTGATAAACCAATGCGCCTGTCTGCTAATATCTTCAACCTCCACTGCATCTGCTCCGCTACCCTCGCGGTGTCTGTCCATTAAATTATGCATCAGTTTTATTCTCCGAGCGGAAAGTCTGACGGTACGAAAAATACAGCGACAGAATATAAAACTGACGTCAACTATAAAAACGCTGACAGCAAGATTTGCAGTAAGAATAAGAGCTGTATAATGATATCCGAAAAATGTAAGAATCAAACAGAAAAGCAGCATAAGCGCAAGAAGTGTATCATAAAGACCTGCAAGGAAATTACTGCTGAAAGTCAGATGGTCTAAAGTACCTCCGTCATAGGTCCACGGTTTTTCGTTACTGAAGCACAGCTCCACAGTAAGCCTTACGTAGGAATAAAACATAACCAGCAGAGCTATGAAAAGAAAAAGCTGCCCCAAATGATCCTCCACCACAGCCGACGGATCGAGCTGTATCCACAAATCCAGAGCCACTACAGCAACAAATGTCCTGTAAATTCTCTTTATGCGCCGAAATTCTGATACATGAAAACCAAGTCGGAAGTAAAGTTCATCTATGCCGCCGCTGCCATGCATAAGGATCAGGGTTTCACATACCCATACCGTTACAAAAATCAGAGGTATGAACAAATCGTGAGCACCGGAAAGCGGACAGATCAGAACATTAAAAAGCTGAAAAAGAAGTGTTACACAAAGGGCCGGGATCAAACCTCTTAAAATATAGACAATCAGTGCCTGCCAGACAAGCCAGTGAGAATCATCTCTTGTGCCTATTCTGGATCCTAGTTTTTTCAGCAGTTCTAACAATCTTCCTCTGAATAAAATAAGAACTATCCAAAGGATCAGAACTGACACCCAGAAATAACCGAACTCAAAAGATGACTGACCCCATGAATCTCTAAACCTCCCTGCAAGTTTGCGGGCATCACTGAGTGCCTTAGAAAATATAGCAAAATCCATAATTTTTCCTGCCGGAGTCCAGAATTTTTCCTGAAGCAGGCTGTCATTGAAAGTTTTCCTGAGTTGTTCATACTGCTCAAAAATACGTTTTATTTCAATAAGTTCGCCAAGCTGCATTCCTGTTTCGCTGTAAAGCTTTGATATCAGCATCAGACGATCTGACAGCATATTCTCAAATATTTTAATATCCGCAGGCTGGAGATTTTCATAACCCGGATAATTCTCGGCAAGAAATCGTTTTTCCGTTACGGTGAGACTTTCTAGTTCATTGCTCAGAGAATACTGAAGAATCCTAAGCTCTTCAATTCTCAGATCGATATCAGCTGTTCCGTCAAGTTCGGGAATAAGTTCCCTCCTTGAAAACAGCTGCCTTGCAAGAAAAAGTGTTCTTGTAAAATTCTTAATCTGAACCGCAAGATTTCGCTGGATACGCTTGGCTTCATATAGTTTTGCTTCAAGATCTGAACGCAAAGTGCCAAGTTCATCCCATGCACCGTAAATCATCCTCAGCTGAAGTGCAAGACTGCGGTTATCAGCCTTTATCTTATCAACAGGTCCAGAAAGCGAGGAGTTTTGACCATCATCAGAGTACCTTTCGTAACTTTCATTCAGTCTGCGTTCAAGAAGAGCGGCACGTGAAACATTCAGCACTCTGTTTGTCTCATCCAGAATCTTTCTGGCCCCCATCATTAACTCGCCGTATATGCTGAGAAGTTCTCCGCTTTTCGACAGAAGAAACTGATAATAGGCGGATCTTGCATTGATCAGTGCGTTATAGGCCGCAATTGCAGAAAGTTCAGCCACAGAACTGCCTTCAGGGATACTTTTCGGAGTTTCCAGTGCATGCTCACGGGACAGGGAGGAAAGACTTCTCAGTTCATCCAGTTTTTCACCAACCTCCTGAAGAAAGTCCAGACATTCATCCCTGCTCTTCTGCAGCTGCAGCACCCGTGGCTGAATCTTATCGATTTCAAGTTTCTTTAGATCTTTGAGAAGGTTTGTATTATCCCTGTGAATTTTTGAAAACTCAGACTGCTTCTGCTGGCGGATGCCTTCGATATATGAAGTAATCTGCAGAGTTCTGTTTTCAAGTTCCAGAATTTCCTCTGAACTCTTAAGTGCTTCACTGTAACTGCCGCGGTAAGGATTGTTTTCATCTGTGGCAAGGGCCCTAAGCTCCCCCATCGTAAGTCCTATGCCCGCCGGATCCGTCCCGGTATCATCAGCACAGGAAGTCTGTATCAGATAACAGAAAAGAAATATATATGCAAGCAGAGAGATTCCCCTGCTGAATAAATGTCTGACAGTTCTGCCTAAATCCATTGCTCACTCGACGACTCAAAAAAAAAACAAAACAAAAGATCACAATCAGAACAGTCTCTGTTCCAGATTACTGCATCTCATTATCTGACGTTTGCACTGGTTCTGCAAAATTTCAGGATCATAAACCATGGTCACAGTTTTCCTTGCTCTTGTAATACCTGTATAAAGGATCTCCCTGGTAATGAATGAACTGTCCTTCTCCTGAGACAGAATTAAAACATGATCCGCCTCTGATCCCTGAGACTTATGAATAGTCATAGCGTAAGCAGGTTCAAAATCCGAAAGCACGGATGTAGGATAATATCTGTATGATCCGTCAGACATTCGAAACAGAACTCTCAATTCGTTTTCATCACTGCTGTATGGATCCCGAAGAGTAATTCCGATATCTCCGTTAAACAGATTAAGAGCATAATTATTAACATTAATCATAACCGGAAGTCCGGGATACCATGCCACTGCCCCGCTTCGCCTCCATCTTGCCTTATTTTTTGAATTTTTAAGAAATATATCCTCATAAATCTGATTTACCGACTTGACTCCGAAAACAGTTTCGCGATTCGTACACAGCACTCTGAAATAATCAAAAGAACTGAACAGTTCGCGGGCTTTCTCCCTGTTATCCTCAAGTGAAAGATCCTCAGTTATATTTCCAGCAAGAGTCCATAACCGTTTGTAACCTCTGGTATCCCAAAGAAAAGTCTTCAGTCTTGAAAGCGTATCTCCGTTTCCCGGAAAGTTTTCAATTTTAATTCCGAAGGTTCTGCCTTCTGTTTTTTCAAGATCCTGAAAATCACCCTTAAATGTCTCAAACAAACCATCTGCATTGCTTCCGCCACCGTTATTTACCCAGACAGCAAGTTTTCCGATCCCCTTGCTGTCATCGAAACGATGACTTTTAACCAGTCTTACAGCATTATCTGAAATATTTTTATCGCCAGCAAAATTCTCTGGCAGAAAATCCTTTAAATATTCACTGATTTTTCTGCTGCCATCAAGAAAAGCCTTGCACAAATCACCGAATACACTTCCTGCTTCAACCGAAGGCAGCTGGTTCTGATCTCCGAGAAGTATAACCTTGCATCCCTGCTTCAATGCCCGCAAAAGATTGTAAAAGTTTTCTATATCAAGCATTGATGCCTCATCAATGATTATTACATTACAGGACAAAGGATTATCATGATTATATCTGCAATATCCGGAAGGACTGATCCCAACCAGTTTATGAATGGTTGAAGCTTCGGTAGGAACAGACGCGCAGAGTTCATCCGGAGTTAAATTAATTTTTTCCCTTTTCAGCTGCTCAGAGAGTTTTCGCAAAACAGAGGTATCACCAGTTTCTTTTTTAAATCTGTCCAAAGATCCGAGAATTGACTCCTTCATGCGATTGGAGGCCTTTCCAGTCGGTGCGGCAAGACTTATCATAAGTTTTTCGCTTTTACCGGCAAAAAGGCATTCCATAAGCAGAAGAAGTTTTACCACAGTCGTTGTTTTACCGGTTCCGGGACCGCCGGTAATAATCGAAAAATTACTTATACATGATGCGGCAACTGCTATTTTCTGATAATCAGTCTGCCCGTCAGTATTTTCACTGAAAAGTATATCAAGATAAGATCTGATGCACTGTTTAAATTCCGGGCTGTTATCATTCCCCCATATAAGACCGGTTCCTGGTTTTCCGTTGTTTTTTATGTATTCAGCAATAAAAGTTTCTTCATTATAGAGTCTTGCATAATAAAGATGTGAATTATCATAAAGAACAAAAGGAGCATTCAGAAAATTTACTCTGCCGGATGCATCCCTGCCGCAGGTTTCCTCATTCACGTTTTCGGCACAAATCCGCAAAAGAAAACTCTCCGGAACAAAAGAAAAAAGATCTGAATTATTTTTCTGCAGCAGAGCATTATTCCAGATACTGCTAAACCGTTCCTCTTCACTGCACCTTAATTCTTCAGGATTATCCGATTTAAGGAAGAATTTTGATCGGTAATTGTTAGAAATATACTGCTCACTCATTTTTTCAACAATATCTTTCAATGATTCACTTTTGAGCATGATACATATATTCTGTCTGGTATATGAATATTGAAGAAGTACTGTAAGAGCAATAAACCCGACACAGCCATCAAGCTTCTTACTTATATTATCCATGTTCGGGTTTTCTGAGGATTTCTCATTTTTAACAATTTCCTCTTTTAGCAGCATGGCGAACTCGGACGGATAGACAACAACTGAAGGATCAAGATACTCCATGCTCTTGAGTAACTCTAAAAACTTATCAAATGTCATACGTTCTTACTCCCGCTGTAGTTGAAAATGTTATCAACACTTTCTATAAACCCGTTTCCAAGTTCCGCAAGATTCCGGTAAAATCCGCCGGTGGTTGAAAATTTTCCGCCTCCGCTGCTCCAGGCATCATCAATTCCTCTGATGAACAGATACATAATACCGCCAAAATCCTTCTCAAAATTGAAATCCGGAATTCTGTTCTTCAGAAAGCGATATGCAGCCAGAGTATAGATAACATACTGCATATCATAGCGGCTCTCGGCAATTTTAAGGATCATGTTTTCTTCGTTATAAAACACGCTCTTGTCAGATATGAAATTTGACTTATAGTCCAGTACATAATACTTATCGTCATATTTGAAAAAAAGATCTATAACTCCGCTCAGGAAACCTGTAATTTCGCCGCCGTCGTTAATCTCACCATGAACCGGCCATTGATTTTTTTCATAAAGAGTATTCAGATAATCGTTAAGATATTGAATGTGTATACGCCCAAGACTGAATGTAAATTTCACCTCCGGCAACTTATCTGCTGCAGAGATATCACTGAGGCTAAAAATTTTTTCTCCAAATTTCAGCGGTGTTCTGGTAATAAGATCAAACCATCTGCACAGACTGTCTACACCGTCTTTCTCCTTCCATTTTTTCAGAGTTGATGAGTTGGCAAAATAACTGATACCAACTTCTCTTTCCATTCTCTCTCTTAGCATATCCGAATATTCACTTTCACTGTGAAAATTAACTTTGCTGAAAAAAGGTATAACCTCAAGAATGTGATGAAGAAATGTTCCTGAAGCACTGCCGTGCGGAAAATGAAAACGATCCAGCTGATAACTGCGGTTTGAATCCGCACCTGCTGCTTCATCCTCAGTGTCGGACTCATCATCCTTAAGCAGAACCGGAACAAATTTTTCTGAAGACGAAACACTGTGACGAAAGAGAGAACTGTAGGATGTAATTTTCCAGGAGCGATCAATCTTGCCATTAAATTCAGCTGCAGAAATTTTTTGCGGATCTGCAGATATTTCCTCATACAAAGGAAATTTCATACAATTCCCGGATTCATCACCGGAACCGGGATTCAGTTCAATACTTCTGAACCGTCGATTCCCGTCAGTCGTCTTACAGTCATTAAACTCACGGATAAATTCGGCCCAGTAATCAGCAGTCGTAGGCGTCTGTTTATCAGTATCAGCATTTTTTTTACAACCCTGAGCCTCATTACCGGCAGCGGTATTTCCATACCTGCGATTTAGAAGCTCCCATAGATATCCTTTTCCTGAATTGCTGGCATTTGTGCCCTTTCCGTTGTTTCTTGTATCAATCCAATTGATATGACGAGCTCTTGTAAGAGCAACATAAAGGAGTCTGATATATTCATCCTTCTGTTCACCTTCAGTCTCCTCCGGTTCACTGCAGCTGTTACTGATCTTAAAAGCTGACTGCACTGCACCGTTGGCATTTTTTTCATGATAAGAGAACAGATTGCTCTTCCTGCTTCTTTTGGCATTCGAGCTGTCTTTTGAATAGGAAAGAAACGGATTGATAACTATTGGATATTCAAGTCCCTTGGAATAATGCATAGTAAGAATTTTTACAACATCCTTCTGATTTTCAGCTCTGATTTTATCCTCTTCATCGCTGTCAACATCCCCTTCATTATCAGTATCACCGGTTTTAAGTCTGCTGAACCAGTTATAAACAGCATACTTTGACGGAAGTTCAACTGCTTTTTTCTGAATTATCTCTGCAAGATGCATAATATTGGTAAGAAGTCTTGTACCGTCAGACCTAAACCTGAGTCTCGACGGCAAGGCTATAAACGGAGCAAAAATGAATCTGAAGAATGCGGCCATAAAACTCTGTGCTGTCCATATATCATGACACTCTCTGAGCAGGAGAATAAATTCTGAAGATTCTGACGATGCCAGAAAATATCGATCCATTTCATTAATCGATTTCTGAATCAGCGGACATGTTATAAGTTTTTTAATTCCTTCCTGATCAGACGGAAAAGCCATCACTCTCAGAAAAAACTCCAGCAACTGAACTTCTAGTCTCCGTTCCTTTACCGAATTTTTATCCGACAGAAAAACAGATTTAATACCGTACCCGGAAAGATAGCTGCTGACATCCGCCGCATTTCTTTTATCACGCACGATCACAGCAATATCAGACGGTTTGACAGGTGAGATATAATATTTACAATCACTTTCTCCAAAACGGTAAACAAGAGTCTTTCTGTCAGGCTCACCGTTACCTGCATTACTGCAGCCGTCCTCACATTCATCAGCAAGCTCAGCCCTGCAGCATTCTGTAAGAAGATAATATACATTGCGGGCAGCAAACTCCTCCGTATATGATTCCTCACCGGAAGAGAAAATAAGCCCCGGAAGAATCTCGGCATCACCGCGTGATAAATCCACGCATCCATTCATATATGCACTTTTGTCAATTCTGTGAATAAACATAACTTTCGGAGGCTTGCTCTTTTTTGATTCAGGAAGTGCAGACTCGACAAACCGGATCGACTCTGCTGTATTTTCCGTCCTGTAGTCAAACAGCGTTTCCCGTCTGTTTGAATGCTCATTCTGCGAAGAATTTTCGCTCACGCCTGCTTTCATGGATGACAGATCGTCAACATAAAAAAGAGCATTTACAAAATTTACAACATCGGAATCTGATCTGTAATTGGTACCAAGATTATATGTTTTACCGCAACCGCCACCGCTGTTATGATTTGAAATCTGTTCTCTTGCCTCAAGGTAGGTGTAAACATCGGCATGTCGAAACGCATAAATAGCCTGCTTCGGATCACCAACTATAAAAAGTTTTGTCTGCTTCGACGGATCGTCAAGATAAACACGTTTAAATATCCTGTACTGAGCCGAACTCGTATCCTGAAACTCATCCAGAATAGCAACCGGAAACTCTCTGCGGATATTATCAAGAAGTTTCTCCGCTGTAGATCCCGCAGATTCGGAAACAGCGCTGGCAAGATCTGTAATCAGATCATCAAAAGTAAGTTCCTGCCTAATCTTCAGTACATCATCTGTTGATCTGATAACTGAAAGAGCATACCTAATCTGCCACAGTATAACGTAGTCAAATAAAGCGTCCGGATCAACTTTAGGACTCTCTTCAGCTTCTGCATCCAGACTGTCCCTAACATAATTTTTTTTATCAGTTATAAAAACATTTCTGAAATCATCGAGCCAGTTCTTCAAAAAATCGGTATCATTTATTCTTTCATCAAAATACTTCTTTATCGATTTACTCCCGCCGATCTTTGTATCCACAGTATCATAGACAATGCGGTACAAGGCATTTGAACTAACTGATGGCAGAAAACCGGTCTGCCTGTTGCCTTTTCGGTCGGTTTTTATATTAAGCACATTGTTTGCAAACTCGCACAGTTCTCTTACAATTGTCAGATCTATAACATCTTCGGGAAAAGGAAAAAACCGCCTTAAATCAAGGTAAAGCTTCTGAAGATTTTTTACCATTGAAGCAAACCGGGCATCAGTAATAAATTCTCTTTTCCCCGCTGTATTCAGCAGTTCGTCAAGTCTGACTATCTGCCCTGATTTTTTAAAGAAATCTGTATTCAAATCAGAAAGAGTTTTGTAAAGAAGATAATCAGAAATACTTCTCTCCCCTTTACCGTAAAGGAAATATCTTTTCTTGAAATCAATTGCTCTCTGACGGTTTTCTTCAATTGAAGAAATTAATCTGGTTTTAAACAGTACTCCGGATTCAAAGGCATTTTTTCTCAGCATGGACTGACAGAACTGATGCATGGTAACAACAGATGCCTTGTCTATGTCATTTACGGCAGCCTCAAGCTGAAGTCTGGACTGATGTATAACTTTGTACATATCATTCTGTTTCTGCAGATCTATTTCTACCTGAAAAATATCTGCATCACCTGATTTCATAGATCGGCGTACACTGTAGTCAAGGAGTTCAAAAATCAGATCCATAATATAAGGCTCAAGAGAAAAATCCTTGCACAAACCTAAAACAGACTCACGTACGACAGAGTACCTTTTTCGCTTAAAATCACTGCAGGAAAAAATGAGTTCAACGTTTAAAAAATCTCCCTGGGCAGCAATCATTGCATCCCTTACCTTGCGCTTCATTTCCTCTGTTGCAGCTCTTGTAAAGGTGGACAGCAAAATTTTATCAATGGAAAGAGGATCTAAATTGCACAGAGGAACACCTGACGGGGTTCTGACTCCCAGAATTAAACGAATGACAATTCCGGTAATAGTATAGGTCTTTCCGGTACCCGCAGATGCCTCAATTACTGCATGAGCATTTAAATCTATTTCATTGCAGTTTCTTATGCACAGGTTGTTATCCATGATCAGTCTCCCTTTTGTCGCTGCGGCATCTATGCCTCTTATCACTTTTTTCTGCTCTTCTTAGTTATCGCGATCTTAAATCTAACCCTTCACTCTGCCCATAATAAGCTTAGGCAGATCTGAAAGAATAAATTTCAAAGCCAGACTCTTCCTTATTGGAATATCCTCGACATTCTGGAAAAGCGACCTGTTTCTAATAGAAAATTTCACTGCACCGGAATAATCCTGCGACGTGTTCAGATAATCACTTTCAGAAAATTTTATATTTTTAAACATCCTGCTCAGTTTTTCACAGTGCTGAACTGTTTCTGTTTCTGAAACGTACGTTTCTCCGGAGTCTTTGCTGAAAATATACCTGAGTTCATCAGAAAAACTGTCTTTGCTGAAAAACTCTTCCCTGACAAAAGGAGTAATGCCGGCCATGACTCCAGGAACGCAGTGATCAGGTATATCTTCCGGCAGTTCAAACATTTCAGCATCTTTAAGTGATGAATCCTCTATAACGGCAAGAGGTTCATTCATTCCCCTGAGATAGCAAACAGTCAGCTCCTTCAGATAAAATTCTGCAAAACTGCAGTACTCTCTCTGCCTGTCTCCAAACTGCACATTTATACTTTCCTTTCCGTTAACACTTCCATTTTTTATCATGAAGAACTTTGCTCCTTCAAGACGCGACTCCGAGCCGGACCCTTTTGCGTTCATAAGGGAAAGAAGCAGAATATTCAGGAAAAATTTTCTCTTCTGCCTGTCTATGTTGTGAATATCGTTAATCAGGACATAAAAACGCTTGCCTTCATCATCCTGATACATATCATCAATAATATCATCTATTACTACTGTGAAAGGACTTTCCATGTTGCGGAATACGCTTCTGTACGGAATAGGAATATCATCGCCACAGAGCCTTATTTCATAGTGGATATGCACAGCTTCAGCCCGGTTAAGTATTCTTTTGCCATTGCGAGACGATATAAATCCATTTGAATCAAGAACCTTGTTTCGCATTATGCCAGTTTTAAAATTGCCGCTGCAGTCTATTTTTAATAGATCAGCTGCATCGTAGTGTTTTTCTTCCGCATGATTTTTGTAAACGGCAGAATGACCGTTTGGGAGATATCCGCCGTATTTAAGCTCTTCAAAAAAATCATGAAAGGAAAGATTATCATCCCCGTTTCCCGGTTTCATAAGTCTAGAATATAAAGAATCAACATCCCCGGATTGCCAGTCGATATCCTTTCTTTCCTCGATGAATCGCAGACAGAATTCAGAAATTTTCTGCTTCAGAGATATATCATCAAGCTTCAAAACATCCATAGGCTCAACATCGTCAATCACTCTTACAAATTTTTCATTTTCATCCCTTGAAACATTAAATCTCTTGCGATACATGGCATCCAGCGGATTATCCATAAATTCAGTCAAATCTCTTATCTTAAGAGTAAGTGTACGATGACCTGCAGAAATATTGTTTCTGATTTTCCCGTTTTCATCACTGTAGAAACCTTTATAGAATATTCCGGCATCCGTGAGTAAGGTCTCGACATGATTGCCTACACTGTAGACATCAGTTGATATTACACACCGGCACTGTGCTGATCTGTCTGCAAAGGATATAAGGGTATCAAGAATAACAAGAGGCATATGATCTGTTACAACTCGCCTTTTTTCTAGCCTTGCCCTGCGATCATCACCCTGTATATTATGTAAATCATCACACATGGCCTCATAGCCTCTGCCGTACCTGAAATCTTTATTCTCCATAACATCAGCAGCAGAAACTGAAGGCAGACTGATTTTTCTGCTGCTGTTTATGACATCGGCGAAATTAAAGCATGAATGATAAACCTGTTCGAGAATGTGATTGATTACATTTTTTGCCCGCGTCTGATCTGCACACAGAAAAGTTTCAGACACATTTATGTTCATCAAATCTATGCACTGACCAAGATAAGAAACGTAAAAGCCGAGTGCATTTCCACCCTCGGAATAAGGACACCACTCTCCCTGGAAAGACTGCCTTGCTGAACCGGAAATAAAATTGTCTGAATCCCACAGATGTATTCTGTCTTCAAAAACAAGGCGATTAAAGTGCGGATCTGTCAGTGCACTGCTGTTTTCCTTAACCAGACGGTTCAGTTTAGGTCCAATCTTCAGAATATCGTCACAGCAACAGCTGTCGATGCTCTTTTTCTCATTCAGAAATTTTTCATATATATCCCTGACTGCAAGATTATCTGCAAGAAAACCAAGCAGCTCGGTCACGACCACCGAAGGATTTAGCTCACTGTTATTGACAATTGATCTTCCGATATATGAAATATATATACCGTCACTTGCCGACATGAGAGTCTCAAGAAACATATAGCGATCATCATTGCGACTGCTCCTGTCTCCAGGTCGTGCGAACTGACCGTTATTTCTTCGCATCAAATCAAAATCATAAGCAAGATCCTTTCGAGGAAAATCATTATTGTTCATGCCTATCATAAAAATATACCGGAACGGAATAGATCGCATTGGAACAAAAGTACAAAAATTCACCGTTCCCGACATGAACGGTTTGAAGGATCCCTTTTTGCCGGCAGCACCCTTAAGATAGCTGATGAAAACATCAAGAGAAATTTTTTTATCCTCATTTATGTTGTCAAATTTATCCTTCAATTCCGTGATCATTTCATTCAGAGCAATAATATCGCCGCTGACTTCTTCTGTTTCTTCATAAAAAATCTCAAGAACCCTTTCATTTATAAATTCAAGCCATTCCCTTGCCGTCAGACCGCTGCCGCCTGTCAGATCTGAAAGACGCTTTCTCAAAACCGCCAGTGCCTCTACAAACTGACAAAGAGACGCAAATGTCTCTATGTTCTGGCCTCTGACTTCAGAATAAAGCTGAATTCTGCCCAACCAGCAAGATGTTCCCTCCGGCATTACTGAGCCGGCAACAATTCTCGGTATGGCCCGGCGCCATGTTGAATAAACAGGAACTCTGTCATCTAAATTCTGCTCCTCATATAAATCCTCCTCGCAGTAGTCACCTCTTATTGAGGCATTCATAATCCATGATTCAATCAGAGCACTGTCCCTTCCGTCAAAACCGAAACGGCTGCAGATCTGTTCAACATCAAGCAGTTTTATAACAAGAGAACCATTAATTCTGCTCCACGGCAGGTTGAGAAGATCAAAAATACTGTTCAGAAAAGTGCTCAGTTCATCATATGTCTGATCTGAAATTACATAAGGAATATTACGCTCGTATTCAAACTGTTTTTTTCCAAAAACACCATCGATAAATGGAGCGTAAGCGGTTATATTCGGGGCCATGACCACCAGATCATTAGGCTTGAGAGTATTATCACTGTCGAAAAGTCTCAGGATCTTGTCATAAACAGCTTCAATCTCTCTGAGTCGAGAATAGCAGATGTGCACTTCAAGATTATGTTCAAGATCTTCAAAAATAAAATTTGTATTATCTCTTTGCAGCTTGTTCTTCTCTTCAGGATTGAACGCATACTTAAAAGGAGATATTTCAGTATCATTAAGGACAAGACTCTGCAACAACTGAAGCACACCTGCTTTTTTATCTGAATCCAAAGGATCTTCAAAAACCTCCGAATCAGCAGTCATATTATCCACAAGCATATAAAGATTATCACTGCCCTGCCTTCCCCACGAAGCAAGCAGTCTGTTACCGGCATAGTTATTCTCATCAATAATTTCATCGCCGCTGTCATTCTCTGTAATTGTGCTGCCGGTAAAACTTACCGGATGACCGTTTCCGGAACAAAAAGCCTTTTCTTCCTTATTCCACATTGTTCTGTTAAGAGACCGGATTTTTTCATAAAGACTTTCTGTTACGCCACCTGAACCGGTCCTTGAATGACGAACATCCCCCCAGTAGTGCCTGCACGGATTGAAATTGAGATAAAAAATTTTTACATACTCGCTCATCGCTTTCAAAAGACGATAAAAAAGAGGTTCAAGCGCTGAAATTCCGAATACAAAAACAGCCGGAGGAAGTTTTTTTCTCATTGATTCCTCCTTCACTATACGCTTGGTAAAAATATCAATCATGTTGGCAATGTGCCCCTCTTTTACCTCGTCACCAGTTTTGAGCTTAACAGAACCAACTTCAGAATTATGCAGAATAACTCTTCGCCACAGAATAACCTGCCAGATATTGTTGCGGATAAGAATCTGCTGACGGTGATTAAGATCAGCAAACTTTTCAGGGGTTATACCTCCCCATAAATAATCCATTGCATCTCTTGCCTGCCTTGAATTTAACTGAAGGCACTGTTGATCAGAAGCTTCGCCCGGCGTATACAAATGAAAATCGGCGACGTAATCAATATCAGAATTTGATGATTTCTGAAGCCAGTCACTGCGATAGATAATGTAGCGATCAAAAATTTCAGCAATAGCCTGGCTTAACTGATAAAGTTTTGTTTCATCTCTATCACCACTGAGGCTTATAATTTCCGGAGAACTGTCCCAACTGAACACATCTGCAGTCAGATCATCAATTTTCGAACCAGCTGAATCACTAGAGCGTACATAATGATAAATTGAGGAAAATGCTGCTTTGAGATTAGGTTCATCGGAATTTAAAATATCTCCGAGAACTGTATAAATAGTCCAAATCATCGTGTCCAGGCGATAACGTTCCTGAGGCCGGGATTCCTCTACAAGTCCTAGATGTGAAAAGAGTTTCCATACAAACGACCAGGGAAAATCATAACTGTTCTGCATACTGATTTTCATAGACTCGGCAAGATGTATATCCAGCCAGTTTTTCATACCTGCATTCGGAACTATAAAACTTACAGGATCGAAGGGATTTTTAGGACAATTCAACTCGAGCAGCTTGGCTGTCAATTCAGCCAGATCATCAAGATTATTTGAATGAAATACATGAAAAACGCCTTTATTCTGAGTTCCACCGCTCATAAAATTCTCCTCAAAATACGAACCCCGCAGCAACAGTTAATTCTACATCAATACAAAAGACAATACTTTGACACAGAACCCAAAAACTCAAAAAAATTATACAAAACAATCATCATTAAGACTATTAATACAACATGATTCGATTTTTTGAAATAAAATAAAGTATATTACACAGAATTTGTCATGTATATTTTTTATGAGAAAGGATTATAAGTTCGAAAGGTAACAATCTAACATCAGCAGAAAACGTGAAAAGTAAAAAATATGCAAATACTGCATAGAAAAAAGATACACTAACCAGAGTCAGCAAAGGAACAATCTGTCACTACTTTCTATCTGTTCCCGTGTCTAAGTTTTCTTACAACCCCTGTAACCACACCAAAAAGAAGAAAATCAGTATCCGGAGTTATTACAATAGGACTGTAGTTTTTATTCTGAGGCAGAAGCAAGGGAGGATTATGTTGCAAATTCAGAACTTTTACGCAGAATTCACCGTTTACTGAGGCTACAACTATGTCATTTTCCCTTGCATCAAGAGCTCTGTCTACAACCAGGTAGTCACCATCAAAGATACCGGCATCTATCATCGAATCACCATCAACCCTGGCATAAAAGGTTGCTTCAGGATGGATCACCATAAAACTGTTAAGATTAAGCGGACCCTCACTGTCATTTTCAGCAGGTGATGGGAAACCGGCAGAAACTCCATCAGAAAAAAGAGGCGCAAATCCTGTGCCGGATGATTCATCAGATTCAAGTTTAAAAAGTTTAAGATCCATAAATTTCTCTAAAAAGGCGTCCGCATCGTGCAGACCGATCCCAAAGTAAATGTCATGAATATGATAACAGGATCATGAAAGAAAAAAACGATTCATGAACAAAATACATTACTACAGTTTGGATTAGGTAAAAATACAAGTAGGACGGGAATGTAAACTGCAGGCTGCTCAATTGCCAGCAAGCATTTAAAATTTTTCCCATGGCGAAAAATTTTAACGATTAAATTACAGATGATAATAAAAAACAGAGTTAGGCAGCTTGTCTGATGCTGTAATTTTGCTTCAGCGGGTCAAATTAACACAGTGAATTTTCTAAATGGAAAAAGATTATTTTCTACCATGGTAGAAAAAATGAACCGGCACAAAAAAAACGATAATGGGTAATAGAAAGAAACGAAAAAAAAAATTTCTGATATTTCTAAAGAATTTGGATCATTCCGTTAACAGAGGAGAACTGCCATGCTTGGATACTCAATTATGATGAAAAGGAAAGATGACAAAGGAAGCAAAACAAATGGAAAACACGCAAATTCAGGATCTAATCAGAGCAGATACTATTCCGCTAGAGGAAAGATCGCAATCGGCGTTTTCAGTTTGTCGAGAAAAAGGCGAAGCTAGCCTTGCAAATAAAATTTAGGTGATAAATCAAAAATTAGAAAGTAATAACAACAGGAGAAAAACATCATGGGAAGATCATTTTCATACTCAGGCCACGGTTACAGTTCTCACGGTCATTCCACCGGCCGCAGCTCCGGACACTCTCATTCATATTCCGGAACCACACGCTATTCCAGCGGTCAGACCAGAAGCTATCACGGCACAGTGAATTTCCACAGCAACGGAACATACTCCTGCAACACTCACTACAGTGACGGCAGTTTCAAAAGTCACAGCGGGACAGTCAGTAATTCCAAAAATAATAACAGGTAAATTCAGCAGAAAAGCAAACAAAATTTATTAAAGGAGAAAAAAAATCATGGGAAGATCATTTTCATACTCAGAACGTGACTAAGATCTCAAGCTCATTCCGCCAGCCGCAATTCCGGACACTCTCATTCATATTCCGAAACAACATAATTTTTAGCGGTCACTCCAAAAGAAATACGGCATCATAAAATTCCACCGCGACGTCACTTAAAATCTGCAAAACTCTATGCAGAGACAGAAATTCAGGATTACATCCAGTCTCTTTTTTTCTTACGACATCTGGTGCATACACCCAGCCTTTCTGAGAAAGCTGTTTCTGTACTTTGTAAAACTAACTTCAATTCTGTCACAAACTCTTCCAAATATCGAATTAATGCCAAAATGAAATTCCCGTCCAGTCCAAACCACATTTTTAACTGACAGACTCAGATCGCGCTGAGTTCAAGAATTAATTTACTTATCTGCAAGAAAATAAGTGCAAAAGGAAGCTTTACATTTGGCAAGTTAAAAATTCTATGCAGATGAGCCAAGAATTCTCAAAGAAAAAGAAAACGTTAATCAATTCGAGGGAAAAGGATGAAAAAGAAACGTGGTGGAGGTGGCGGGAATTGAACCCGCGTCCAGAAAGGATCAATCTTCGGTACTACATGCTTAGTTTATCTTTGATCTCGCAAATGAACTGCGGGTAAACACGCCATCCAAGTGCCAGTCTGATAAAAATTTAACACTTCAAACTCAGACGGGAAATCCGTGCGATCCAGTGAAAGTATCTTCCGTACACTGAGTCACTGGCAAGCCAGCGCGGGAAGGCTAACTACAGGTTATTAAGCTGCGATAGCGAAAGTTTCGTCGTTTGCGACTATTTTTTTGAAGTAGTTTTACAAGTTACCTCAGCTTGGCATGCACCTAGGACCTCACTCTTCCTGTCGAAGCCAGGTCACCCCCAGGTCTCTGAACGAAACGAAAACTTACAACGTCCCGACAGACATTTACTTTGAAAAGTCTATTATACACATAATTCTGAAAGTTGCAACATTTTTATAAATTAAATTTAAGTAAATTTCAGACAATTCGGAAAAAAATATGACTCTGTTCCACAAAGGGTTTCTATGGCATCTACATTTCTGTTGAACAAACAAAAAATAAAAGGGACAAAGGAAAATCCTCTGTCCCGAAAAAAAATAACACGAATTTCGGTCCGTTACGTATAACCTCCGTGATCAACACGAAAAATCCGATTTAATATATCTCCGCGACGTCTCCGAAATTCTAACCGTCGCCCTAGGCAACAAAATCAGCAGCGTACTGCGATTACAGTTTTTCTGCAATTTCGTCAGAAATTGTTCCGTTATGATAAACCTGCTGAACATCATCAAGATCTTCAAGAGCATCAATCAGATTAAGGAACTTCTGAGCATGAGCCTCATCAAGCTCTGCCTCGGTTGAAGGTATCATTGAAACCTTGGCTGAAGACGGCTTAAGACCTGCTTTTTCAACAGCATCAAGCACATCACCGAAAGCATTAGGATCAGTATAGATTTCTATTGAACCGTCATCGTTGGCAACAACATCATCAGCACCAGCCTCAAGAGCAAGATCCATCAACTGCTCTTCGTCTCCTGATTCAAATTCAATCAGTCCCTTTTTAGAGAAAAGGTATGATACGGATCCTGATGTACCCAGATTGCCGCCAGCTCTTGTAAATGCGTGACGAACATCTGCCACAGTTCTGTTCTTGTTGTCAGTAAGGCACTCAACCAGAACAGCTGTACCGCATGGACCGTAACCCTCATAAATGGATGACTCCAGCTGTGCTCCGTCATCCTCTCCGCCGGCACCTCTCTTGATTGCACGATCAACAGTATCTCTGGTCATGTTATTGGAAAGAGCCTCAGCTACAGCAGCACGCAGACGAGGATTGCCGCTTGGATCGCCACCTCCCAGTCTTGCTGCAGTTGTGATCTCTCGAATCAGCTTAGTAAAAATCTTACCGCGCTTAGCATCCTGCAATCCCTTGCGATGCTGTATATTATGCCACTTGCTATGTCCGGACATATCAACTCCTAAAATTTAAAATTACTCAAACTTTTTGATAAAAAAACGATGTACTCACTTTTACCATGCTAGCACTGAGCGTGAAAACCTAACTAAATGGTACACCGTCCTATCAGAAAACTAAAAAACTATTCTTCTCTATCGGTTGTCTGAATTGCGAGTTCCCTAAGAGCATCCTCATTGCCGTATGCAGGTGCATCAGTCATCAGGCAGGCTGCTGCCGTGGTCTTTGGAAATGCGATAACATCACGAATGTTATCAGTTCCGGTAAGAAGCATCGTAAGACGGTCAAGACCGAATGCCAATCCGGCATGAGGAGGAGTTCCGTACTTGAGTGCATCAAGCAGAAATCCGAATTTATCCTGCTGTTCCTGCTCACTTATACCAAGAACTCTGAATACAGCCTGCTGCACGTCATTGCGGTGAATACGGACAGATCCTCCGCCGACCTCATATCCGTTTATTACCATATCATATGCATCAGCGTATACAGACATAGGATCCTTTTCAAGCTGTGCGGCATCACAGTTCTTTGGTGAAGTAAACGGATGATGCATAGCAGTTATCCCTGCCTCCGGAGTGTCTTCAAACATAGGAAAATCAACAACCCACAGCGGACTCCATTCCTTGTCATAAAGATTCAAATCCTTAGCCACCCTTAGTCTGAGAGCTCCCAGAGAGTCACAGACCACCTTGAATGAACCTGCACCGAAAAAGAGAATGTCACCGGAAACTGCACCAGTGCGCTCAAGTATTGCACCTACAGTATCAGCATCAAGGAACTTGGCAACCGGGGACTGGACACCTTCAAGTTTTGCAGCCGGATCATTAACCTTCATCCAGGCCAGACCTTTGGAGCCGAAAATCTTCACATATTCACCGTATTGATCAATCTGCTTGCGGGTAAAGACAGAACCACCAGGAACCCTGATAGCAGCAACTCTGCACTTTGGAGTATTTGCAGGTTCCCTGAACACGCTGAAGCCGCAGTCTTTGACCAGATCCGCTATTTCAACAATTTCCACAGGAATACGCAGATCCGGTTTATCAGATCCGTAGCGGTTCATTGCCTCGTCCCATGTCATTACAGGAAAATCCGGAAGATCCACATTAATGATTTCCTTCCACACCTGCTTTACCATTGTTTCGACAAGCTTCTGAATTGATGCAGGTGTCATAAAGGATGTTTCTATATCAATCTGGGTAAATTCAGGCTGACGATCCGCTCTTAAATCCTCATCGCGGAAACACTTTACGATTTGATAGTAACGATCGTATCCTGCCATCATGAGCAGCTGCTTGTACAGCTGCGGAGACTGAGGAAGTGCATAAAACTTCCCGTGATGAACGCGACTTGGAACCAGATAATCCCTGGCTCCTTCAGGAGTCGGCTTTCCCAGCATAGGGGTTTCAATATCAAGAAAACCGTTTTCATCAAGATAGCGGCGAACCATACCGGTAATCTTTGCCCTGGTAACCAGTTTCTGAACCATTTCAGGACGGCGCAGATCAAGATAGCGATATTTAAGTCTCAGATCTTCTGAGTTATTAGACTGATTCAGATCAAGAGGCAGAGGAGCAGAACGATTTACAATGGTAAGCTCGCTGGCATAAACCTCTATTTCACCTGTAGGACGATCCTTCTTAACCTGATCCTCTGGTCTAGCTCTTACCACACCCTTTACTATAATGCAGTACTCATTTCTCAGTTCTGTTGCACACTGGTGAGCATCCTTCTGATCAGGATCAAACACCACCTGTACCATACCTTCACGATCACGCATATCTATAAAAATCAAACCGCCCAGATCACGACGTTTATTGACCCAGCCGCACAATGTAACAGTTTCACCTAGATTAGCTTTGGTAACCTGTCCGCAATATATACTACGCATTAAAATAGTCCTGTTTAACCGAATAGCACGCACCGGCCCTTTTCGAATTCAAAATCCGATCTTTCATTACTTCATGAAAAATCCATATACCTGCAGGAATACGAAAACATTGAATTCCCAAAAAACACACAAAGCCGTGCAGATAAGTATTATTCAAAAACTTACAAGTGGAAAGAAAAGTCGACATGCCAGAATACAGCACACGCGTTCTAAACCATAGGATAAATTTTATGATGCATATTTTATCAATCTATGTGATACGGTGCAAATTTCAAAAGCTTACACAATACAGATAATCTTTCGTAAAGACTTAAAAACGGAGTTATAAAAAAACGTGCTTTCAGGTGAAACTGAATTCAATTTGCATCATGGTACAGACACATAAATGAACAGAAAAACGGAAAAGAGAAAAAAACAATTCGACCAAGAAAAGACTGATATGAAAGAGAAAGTGGCGGTTGGACTGAGATTCGAACTCAGGAAGGATTGCTCCTCGCCGGTTTTCAAGACCGGTGCATTCAACCGCTCTGCCATCCAACCACAAAGACATTTCAAAGATAATGGCGGATGGACTGAGATTCGAACTCAGGAAGGATTGCTCCTCGCCGGTTTTCAAGACCGGTGCATTCAACCGCTCTGCCATCCATCCGCTTAAGAAACGTGCATATAATATCTGACAACCTGCTTTTTGTAAATACCTTTTTATCAGTTGCAATTATCAAATGAGCAAAAAAGAACCCGATTTTACAAATTGACAGTGACTGCCCGTCTGCATAAGCATCAAACAGGAGCTGCACTGAACAGCTATGCAGCAATTAAAAGACACATGCTAAACGCGGCAGTCAAAATCCTACATTTCATCAGACTTCGTTACACGCAAAAAAAATGTTTGCCAAAAGATTCACGTAGGATCAGAATAGCGTAATGGATATCAGCAGTTCTGTTTCGGTAGAAAGATGTGAACCAAAAGAGACTGCGATTAAACAGTAGAAAATACCCCCGAAATCAAAGGAGAATTATATGCTCGAAAAACTTGAACGGGATAATGAAGGATATCTCAGAGACTTTTCCCAGTGGAACTGGGATATCGCTGAAGAAATAGCAAAAGAGGAAAAGATTGAGCTCAGTGACGAACACAGGGAACTTATTACATTTGTCCAGAATTTTTATCGTGAGTTCAACACAACTCCCGCCATGCGCATGCTGGTCAAGGCAGTAAAAAACAAATACGGAGAGGAAAAAGGAAACAGCATCTATCTGCACCGTCTTTTTCCCGGAGGACCTGCCAAACAGATATCAAAAATAGGCGGACTTCCCAAACCGGTAAAATGCATCTGAACAAAAACATTACAGATCTTTGGTAAGATCTGCCCAAGCCTTGCTTAAATACTGACACATGGAGAATATTGTAAGGATCACAGCCACATAAAAAAGCGCCGTTGAGGCATAAATCATCCATTCAGCCTGGCGCCAGATAAGACCGGCAATGGCAAACATCTGAAAAGTTGTTTTCCATTTGCCAATCCATTTAACTCCGACGGTATCACGCTTGGCCATTTCCGCCATCCATTCTCTCAGTGCAGAGATTATAATCTCCCTGCAGATCACTATGACTGCCGGTATGGTTATTACCGACGGATAACTTATAAATTCGTGATGCTCTCCGAAATGCTGAACAATAAGAACCAAAGCGGTACACACAATGAGTTTGTCGGCAACAGGATCTAAAAATGCTCCAAAACGTGTATTCTCATGAAGGCGCCTTGCCAGATAACCGTCTATCAAATCTGTGATACAAGCTAAAGTGAAAACTGCCCATGCATAGATATTAGAATGTGTCGGATCTGAACTTTCAAGAGCAAAATAAACAATAACAAATACTGGAATAAGTATAATTCTAAAAATCGTCAGAATATTAGGAATATGCATCTAATCACCGCACCGGATCTGTCTGTAAGGACAACCGATACAGCCTCCAATAAAATACTGATACGGACAAAAAACTGCTCACTGAAAGCGGGACACACATCCCGTCAAACTATCACTATGTTACCACATTGCACCGGTTCATTTTTTAAATTATTAAAAAAAATTCTCAGTTTCCGTGCTGATGTGGTATTTTACTGTAAACTTTCTTGAATTAAAGACTGCTCAAACAGGATCGCTTCAGGGAAAATATCAGACAAAACTGGTTTAATTCTTCTGTTCGGCGCTGATATTATGAAGCCACTGA